>JBFFBT010000006.1:0-49970 GCA_041560255.1 Myxococcota bacterium
ACCATCGAGATGTTTTCGGGATGTAATCCCGTAAATACCTAAAAAGTTCAAACCTCAATAGATGGAGAAAAATCATGTCCGATCCCAAAAACCCCGACAAGAAAAAATTCAACCTTCAAATTCAACTGGACGAGGATGTGGCCCAGGGCATGTATGTGAACCTGGCCATGGTCAACCACACAGAGGCAGAATTTACCTTGGATTTCATTTACGTACAACCCCAACAACCCAAAGCCAAGGTACGAACCCGCATCATCTCGAGCCCCAAGCACACCAAAAGGCTTCTCGAGGCATTGAAAGACAATGTCGCCAAATATGAAGAACGCTTCGGAACCATCGAGATAACCGGACCCATGCCGGGAGAAGGCCCTTTGCACTGAAGTCGGACTACAACAAAGGCCGATCTCCTCCTCAAACTCTCAATTATAAAAGGTATTTTTACTTCTAGGGTTGACTTTTACGCCGGTGTGCATTATCAAGAATCTATCCGAATACCAGGATTACAAATGGAGGTCTATATGCTCGGCATGAAGAACAATCAAATTGATGGTGTTTATCGAATCTTGGCCCTCGTTTTTCTGGCCTTGTCCTCGATCAGCTGTCCCGGACCGGTCGACCCATTCTGCGCGGATCATACGGATTGCCCGATCGGCAAGGAATGCGACCAACCAAATGGTCAGTGTATAGAAAAACCCGAGCTCGAAATGCTTACCAAGCCCCCTCTCGAAAACGCCAAAGCCGGCGTGACCTACGAAATCCAGCTCGAAGCCAGCGGGGGCGTCGGTCATCTCACCTGGCTGATGGTGGGCAACCCCAAGTGGTTGTCGTTGGATTCGGCCACCGGAAAACTCTTTGGAACACCTCCAACCAAGGATACCAATGGAGACGAGTTCGAAGTTACGGTCAAAGACGAACAAGAAACCTCAATAAAAAGAATATTTGATATCCGCGTGGATGGATGCGTGCTCGGCGATACCTTGGCATGCATGATCGCCTTGGAGGATACCTGCTACCAAGGAATCCACCGCTGTAATTCTGAAACCGGGATCTTTCAGCCGTGCGAGCCCGAACAACCCGTGATCCCGAGCGATGATCCGGCTTTTTGCGGTGCAGACTGCAAACCATGCGATGAAGACCTAGCCCCGGATTGCGTAAACGGCGCCTGCCTGTGCGGCGCTCAGCAAGCCTGCTTGAATGGCACTACCTGTTGCGATGGTAATTGTACCGATACCTTGACCGACTCGGTAAACTGCGGGACATGTGGAACCAAGTGCACCGACGAAGGCTTGAGCGAAAAAAGCACACGCGCGTGTGAACAAGGCAACTGCGATATTCAAGAATGTGAACCGGGCTATGCAAATTGCTACGTCGACCTGGTGGGTTGCGAGACCAAATTGGGAACCCTGGAACACTGCAGCGGTTGTACCGACAAATGCCCTGCATTCGAGCATGCCTCGTCAAAATGTGCTGAAGGCGGCTGCCAAATGGGCGCCTGTGAGAGTGGATACGACAACTGCAACGCCGATCCAAACGACGGTTGCGAGACCACGCTGAAAACCGCCACGGATTGCCTGGGATGCGATGATGATTGCACCCAAAAATACGACCATGCCGAAGGCGTATGCGGTCCCAGTGGTTGCGCCATGGGTAAATGTGTCGGAGATTGGGGAGATTGTGACAAAAATCCGTCTACCGGTTGCGAGACCAAGCTCAAAACCGATCTCAATTGCCAGGGATGCGGCGACAACTGCACCACCAGATTTCCCAATGCCGACGGAGATTGCGGCGGCAACGGATGCGTCATGGGTTCATGCACATCCCCCTTCGAAAACTGCGATGGGTCTTCCAACAACGGTTGTGAAATCAAGCTGGGTTCAAGATCAAACTGCTCGGGTTGTGGCGATAGCTGCGCCGACGATTATCCCCACAACCACGGCAAGTGCGAAAATTTCAAATGTCAACCCGGAGATTGCCATACCGGTTGGGGAGATTGTGACAACAACCCGCACAGCAACGGTTGTGAGATCAATCTATCAATCAACAGATTACACTGCGGCGCCTGCAACCATCAATGCCCAAAAGGCCAAATTTGCACAAACGGAAAGTGCGAAGGCATTATCATCAAGCCTTGTTTCGGTGATCCGTGCGAAACCAATTTCGATTGTTGCGAAGAAGCTCCCGAATGTATAAAATACACGTGCAGATAGAAATTCTACCCATACAAGCTTCCTAAAGCATCATAAAATCGGCAACACTCCTTTTACACCGACAATGAGCTTTTCGACTTTTTTCACCGCATCGGCGGCTTTATCGATGACCTTGCCGACCATTTCGATCTTGGCTTTGGCGCTTTTGGCTTCTTTGGTAAGCGTTTTGAGCGCCTCGACGGCATCATTAAATTGCGGTGTACCGGATTCGAGGATCGCTACGATGACCCTATCCAGTTGTTGAAACAACTCCCGGATTTTTATCCGCAGCTCGAACTGACGGTTGGTATCATCACAAGCCTCCAACAAGCGGGTCAGCTCGTTGATGGCGTCGACCAGGTTTTTTCGGATGGTTTCTCTCGGCATGGTGCGCTCCTATCCGTGCTATCGTGTCAATCATCACAACTTAGAATACCCTTGTCGTCTTTGGATATTTTTTTGCAACTCAACAGCAGGTTTTCGTAGTCATCGTAATGCTTGACGGTTTGTCTCAAGCGTCCGATCATCTGCGCCACCGAAGCGCTCGTGAACTTGTCATTTTTCAACGCCTCGGCCAGCTTGGCATGCGAAGTCTTGACCAGCAACACGGCTTTTTTGGTCTGCTGCACCATAAGCTTGGATGTGATGATCTGCTGTTTCAACCCATAGAGTCTTTTAAGCTCTTTACGCCTCCAGTCGAGCTTGGAGGATTTTTCGATTCGTTTTTTGTACTCCAGAATTTCCTCCGACAAAACATACTGTCGAGAGGCTGCGATGGCTTCCTCCATCCCTGAGAGAGTAAGTTGTGCAATGATCTGGTCGCACATGATCGCAATGTTTTTATCCGCAGCGATAACAATGCGTTTCAATGCCTTCTTACGCTCTGCTTCGACAATTTGACTTCCGATGGCAGCTATCAATTTGGATACGAGCGCGAGATCGTCCGTGTCAAAAAGGTTTTCCTCCGTTTTTTGTATCAGCTTGTACTGATCGTTTATGCTGCTCATGGATCCATACAACTTGGCCGAAGCCAAATCGATCTGTGTCCTGAAATCGGCCGTCGCAAGCTCGCTCAGCGCGCTCGCGTAGCCACCCAAGGCTTGGTTGGCCATGGAGATCGCCAATTTTTTCTTCACCTCCGGTGTTATCGGTTGACTGATCTCCAAAAGCTTTTCGCTGCTCAATGCTTTGGCGTTCGGTCCATTGTAAAGGGAGGCATATTCTGTAAACTGCCTCTCAAGCGACGCGTTGTTGTACTCCCCCATCACCCCGTCCACCTTTTCGGTCACCGCCAGTACCGAATCGCCGAATGCCGCGACTTGGTTGTTCAGGGTCACCGCACATCCACCCAACATCAACATCGGGATCAACATCATGAGCCTGACTCGCATGGATACATCTCCTCCCTTGTGAAAAAAACCTACCCCAAAGCGCCGATCACACGACTAGAGGATCATGGTCTCGGTATCGAGGCACAACCCTTCGGTCCAGCTGCAGTGTACATAAATCGTTGGGATTTCTACCATGAAACGAGTCGAACGGTCAAGCATGCCGATGGATCGGAATAGTTACAATTTTCTCTCGATATTTGAGCTTTGACAATCCTTACCGATTGTTGTCTACTTCATAATACGCAACCAACAGGAATGGATTCGAGCGAATCGCCCCGTCAAAACAACGGTTTCTGCATGAAAAGCGAAACATAGCTTTGCACAACACACGTGCTTATTGTTTGGATGGTTTGAAGTTTACTAAGCTTTTTACGATAACAAATCGGGAGGAAGCAGGCATGAAAACCATTCGATCTTTCTTGCTCGCGTTGTTCATGTTTTTGGGCGGTGTACCTGCGGTATTTTCAGCCGTCGAACATCAGCAGCCGATTGTTTTTGGTCCGACCATATTGATGCAACATGCAACCCCGTATGCCGGACACGGAGTAGCAGGCGATGATACCCTCATTTTCAATATCGAAATACAACCTCCGGATATATCAAACCCAATGACCCGCATCGGAGTGTACACGAGGTTCTTCAACAAAAAAGTCGGCGAGCTGACACCTGCCGGCCCGCAACCCTGGACCATCCCCATGTCGATTAAAACCGAAAGCTTTTCGACCCGGGGCAGGCACACCCGGGGCAGCGTGTATGTCCTCGAAGTGGGGCTTATAAGCCCCAACCAACCCCCTCTTTTTCACCGGATGATCAAGTACAAATATTCTTATTCGCCCAAAAAGGGGTTTTTACATCAGATTGTGGACGTCGGCTACTTACCTTTGCTGAGCAGTCCACCGGGCGAACTTCCCAATGGCCTGGCGTTACCGGAAAACTTCGATTTTGTCACCACCACAAACGGCAAGCGGCACATCGTCATATCTGATGCAATCGTAGGAGCAATCTGGAGTACCGAGACAACCAATCTCGACAATTGGAGACTCGATCTCATCTCTCCCGATTTCGGCCCGACACCTTTGACCCGAGTCTGTGAGCTCGACGGCGATCTCATCATCGGATATTGCGGATTGGCCCGAGGACCCAACTGGACGATTGAGTATTATGTACAAGCTATGTGGCAACCCGTCCCAGGAGTCGATCTCCTACCGGGGCCATTTGGACTTACATATGTCGGACCCACCAATAAAGTGGCTTTCAACAATGTGGGCACGGGCACCATCTACCAAATCGATCCGGATCTGCTTCTCGATCCGACATTGCCTCCATTTCCAAACACCAAACCCTACGAAGTGCTGCTTGCACCCATACCCGGAGTCAGTGATATGCAAGGCTCCCTCATTTGGGACCGCTGGCACCCCAACACACACTGGTTATACTGGCAACGCATCATCTCGACTCCGGAGGAAAGATACTTCCCCATCTATCGGGTCAACATCTTCAACGGCGAAGTGCAACTGGTGGCGGAATCGATCTGGTTGTTCGATCATCCCAGCATGCTGAGCGTACTACCAACCCGCGGATTACCTATCACCAGCCTCGTCACCTCCAATACCCAAGAACGCAACATGGCGTTTACCAACCGCCTGATCTCAGAGTCCCACTTGGTCGCCCCTTCGATCGTTACTATAACCAACGTATTGATACCTTTTTTAGAATGGCAACCAAAGTGACAAGTCATCCAAGATAAATATCATCGTGCTGGTCGGCCGGCGAAGCAGGGTAAAATTTGATCTCTAATATTTGCATGCAATCACTCTCGAAAACCAACAAGAATTAGAAAATAATTAACTTAATCAAACAACATTTGTTAATTTACCGCGTAATAGCTGATATGTCTATTGAGGATTTTACAGGTAGGCTCTGAATGTCTTCACACGCAGAAAGTTTTTTTGTAGACCCATTGAAAATCTAGTCGAGCTGAATCAAACAACGCGGTGTTTGTTCGGGTTGGCATGCTTCAACATGTAAAGGTTATCCGAATGCCTTGGTAGGAAACCCGACCAACGGTCCTACATCAATCAACATCGCATTATATTATTGTTTTGGCCTGAGACCGTTCTTAGAACCACAGAAGTCTCAGTTTTCAGGTTTCGATCTTTCACATTTCCGGAGGATCCGGAATGACGGGAGAGGCAATCGGCTGTGTCTTGAGCGAGCCCGCAGCCTATAGCCGCTCTGTCTCGTGAACAAAGAAAGGAGGGCAAAAAACACCCAATTGTTTGGCTCGTTGCTAACCACATGGGGGGGGGCATGAGAAAAAAGAGCGAAGGAGTAGGGTCATGAAACACTTGAAGAGAGCTTTACTTGGCTGTATGGCAGGGATGTGCATGCTGTTTGTATTCACGTGCACGAATGGAGAAATCGACGGCAACAACCCGGACTCACCCAAAGCCAAAGTTTTGGCGCGCGTGGAATTGTCCGGCAGATTAGATCATCTAAATCTACCGACTTATGCGCACCTGATGAACATGGACGGAATCGAAAGCGCACTAGTGGTTGCATCGGTGCCACAATTGGAATCGTCCGGCAAGCACTACAGTGTTCTCGATCCCGACTACGATCAAAGCACGAAGTATCTCATCGCCACAGAAATAAGGCGCGGCGCCAGGATGCAAATCGATCGGTCATTCGATGTACTGTTGAACAACGGCGATTCGTTCGTCATCAGATCTACACCCGAGCGCGCGGAAGCATTGGTAGAAATGGGCTTTGAGATCATGTGGCTCGATGATCCCATGGTTTTTTCATCACCCGAAATCACATACACAACAGCAAGCTACGATCCGGTTGTCGCTGAAATGATCAACAAGGTCAACCAAGACATGGTGTATGACTACAATGCCGGTATCACCGGTATGACCCCTGTACCCGTGGGCAACTCCAATGTCACCATCTCATCTCGTCGCACCGGCTCATCCTCTCTGAAGAACGCCGAGCAATACGCGTACGAATCCATGAAGGACTTTGGTCTATCAGTCGACTACCACAATTGGTCATCGGGCAGTACTTCGGATCGCAACGTCGTAGGCGAATTGACCGGTACGAAGAATCCTAACGAGATCATCGTAATCGTCGGACATTACGATGCAGTCTCCGGCACCCCTGGTGCGGATGACAACGGAAGTGGATCAACCGCAGTGTTGGTATCGGCCGAGATCTTGAGCCAGTATCAATTCGAACGCACGGTACGCTTTCTTCTCGTGACTGGAGAAGAACAAGGTTTACTCGGCAGTTCGGCTTACGCCAAGAAGTGCGTGCAGAGTGGGGAAAAACTGATAGGGGTTCACAATATGGACATGATCGGCTACAACACCGGCATACAGGATGTACGGCTCATCACTCGACCAAGCAGCGATCCAGGTGCAACCGGTGACAACGCCATTGCCGACACTTTTGAAGATGTCGTCGAGCTTTACGATCTGAACATGAAAGTAAACCGGAAAACCTCGACAGGCGGCGGTAGCGATCACTCGTCCTTTTGGAAAAACGGTTTTTCATGCACATTTTTAATGGAAAACGAATTCAACCCCGATTATCACACCGCCAACGATAAACTGAGCAACATGTCACTCCCCTATCTTACAACCAACATCAAAGCTTCAATGGGAACCATCGCTCATCTGGCGCAACCTTCGGTGGGTCCCGGACCCACACCCACTCCCGGACCCACACCCACTCCCGGACCCACACCTACTCCCGGACCCACACCTACACCCCAACCGGACGGTTGTCTCAACCCATCAGGCGGAAATTACTGCGGAAAAAAATCGGCAGACAATTGTTGGTGTGACAATCTATGCAAACAGTACAATGATTGCTGCCCCAATTATGACCAGGTTTGCAACCCAACACCTACCCCGACTCCCGAACCGGAAAAGTCCTGCTCAAATCCATCGGGAGGGAATTACTGCGGAAAAAAATCTCCCGACGGTTGTTGGTGTGACGCTCTTTGCACTCAGTACAACGACTGTTGCCCTGACAAACAGCAAATCTGCAATTAGTTCTTGCCCATGTGCCGAGAACTCGCGGCCGGCACTCTGAACCAAAGGCAATCAGTATAACTTGGTTTTTTCTTGTAGTGCCATCTTCGGCAACCGGACAATATCCTGCATGATTCCATTATGGCATATACTGCTTCCATAAAAGCATCCAGCACGTTCTCTTTCCAAAACGCACAACAAACTGAATCTGCTACATAAAACCAAATCGGTACTCGTGGCATGGGTTTTGTATTGCTGTAGTCACGAGGCAGTTGATCCAACAAAAGGAGACATACCATGAAAACAAAATCCGTGTTGTTCGCATTATGGATCGCCTTCATCTCTTTCGGTTTCGGTGCGTGCGTCATCCACCCCCATGACGACAGCGAATGCCCGGAAGGTTTCTGTCCGGATCCAGGGCCGTATCCCGATCCTTCCCCCTACCCACCCCCCGAGCCCACTCCATATCCGGACCCAGAGCCTACTCCTTGTCCATCTCCGCATCCCACCCCGACTCCGCATCCCACCCCGACTCCGCATCCCACCCCGACTCCGCATCCCACCCCGACTCCGCATCCCACCCCGACTCCAACGCCCGATCCGGACTGCGATTTGGGAGATATCGGTTTTTATTGGGGTTTCGAGCTAGAAAGCGGTTACATCACCGAAAGCTGCGCTCTTGCCGGAGTTGTCTGGGTAGATGTCTATATCTATGATCTGTTCGGCGAGCTGGTATTCGAGGCCATGGATCTGCCTTGCAGCGACACGGGTGTCATCATTACAGGTTTCGATCCCGATATCTATGAGATGACCTTACACGGAGTATGCAAATATGGAATCATCACCCACGAAAGCACCTGGGAAATCGAAGTGTGGCCGGGCATGAACGAATATGATCTGCTCGATCTGGATTACTTGGGTCCTTGCGACTAATCCAAATAAAATACCTATTTTTCAGGATCTTCTCACCAAACAACACAATAAAGGCTTGACAAACTCCTATATGACAAAATAACATAATGTCTCTTATGTTGATAGACAAAGGAGAGTATAATGAGAGACGTAAGGAGAAAAAGGATTCGATTCGGGTGGTCAAGCTTGTCCATTTTGCTGGCGCTCACGTGGTTTTCGTGCGGCCCGGATCAAGGCGTGCATCAAGACGAAGCCCGAGTCATCGGCGGCACGAACGCCAGCCATGGAGAATTTCCTTATCAAGCCGAGCTCATCAAAAACGGCCAACACTGGTGTGGTGGTTCTTTGATCGATCCGAACTGGGTTTTGACCGCCGCACACTGTATCTACAACACATCGGCCAGCGCCATTACCGTCAAACTGGGCGAACATCGCCTCAACACCAACGACGGCACCGAGCAAACCCGAGCTGCAAGCCAACTCATAGTACATCCCAGTTACAACAATTCGCAGATCAACTACGATGTAGGGCTCATCCGACTCGCATCCCCCGTCACCCTCAACAACTATGTCAAAACCATTTCGCTGTTCAACGGAAGCGAAAGCGTGGGCATGAACGCCATACTGTCCGGTTGGGGCAACACATCCCAAGGCAGCGGCCCTCCCAACGTACTGCAGAAGGTAACCCTACCGATACGAGCCAGCGCCGACTGTGGTAAAACCCTACATCGCAACATTACCAATGTGGAGCTATGTGTAGGCCACGCAAACGGCTACCAGGGAGGTTGTCATGGTGACAGCGGCGGCCCCTTGGCCTACAACTCCCAAGTCATCGGGATTGTGAGTTGGGGAAAGGCCAATACATGTGACAGCTACACGGTATTCGCCCGGGTATCTCAGTTTGTCAGCTGGGTCAACGAAAAAACCGGCGGAGTCAATCCGACGCCCACACCCAATCCGACTCCCACGCCGGATGTGCAGGACGGTTCGTGCAAAAACCGATGTGGGCAAAAATCCGGCAACTGCTACTGTGATAGCTCATGTAAGCAATACAACGATTGTTGCTCGGACTATGATGCCCAGTGCGGCTCGACTCCGACTCCGACTCCCAACCCGACTCCGACTCCCAACCCGACTCCGACTCCCAACCCGACTCCGACTCCCAACAACAACTCTTGTCAAGGCAACTGCGGTAAACAGGCCCCGGGAGGATGCTGGTGCGACAGCTATTGTCAAACATACGGCGACTGCTGCACCGACAAACAACAAATTTGCGGATAAAAAAGTCGAGTTATTTCCACCATTTTAGGGTCTAAAACCATCATCTGGCCCAGCCATCAAGGTACTATACATACTTTTGTATGTTCGACTCATATTTTGTCCTGCGCCCATTCAAGATTTTTTCGACCATTCGACAAGTCATTTTTTATCGCTTTCGGGTTGCTTTTTATGGCGGAGATGATAATATTAACGTTAGCTAACGTTGTTATTTTTCGTTAGCCAACCTTGGCTGCAAGATATACGTTTTGCCAGGGAGAGCAGGATACGAATCCATGAGAGTCAAATGAGTGGATTTGGCTCAAGTTGGAAATATGGAGCGTTGTTACGGGAACTTGTAAACCGGAGGTGACACATGGCGGATATTCAAGTGTTGGCCTTTTTACACTCCCACGGGCTGGATCTTCGTCCCAAGCTTCTTTATGAAATGCTCGAAGAAGCCATCGAACAACTCCCTTCGATTAGTTTTCTACGAGATCCCCGCCGGGAGCTCACGCCCGCAGAGGCGCAAGAGTTGGATGAAGCCGGATTTGATCTGGGCTCGCGAGATCTCGGTAAACAAAACCCGTTGGCCCAATCGGTTACCTTGTACGCCGGCATGCTCTCCAAATCGCTTTCGGTCAAAGAGGCGGCCGATCGTTTGGGCGTCAACCAAAGCCGCATCCGGCAACGCCTTACCAAAGAACGAACCTTATTCGGCATCAAGATACGCAAAGAATGGCGTATTCCGGCGTTTCAGTTCGAAGCAAACCGGTTGATACCAGGCTGCGAGCAGGTGTTTGCGTCACTCTCCCCCACCCTCAACCCTGTCGCGGTCCTATCCTGGTTTACCACCCCCAACTCCGATCTTCAACCCGACTCCCATAACCCGTCCAACCCCGATCGACCTCTGAGCCCCCGCGAGTGGCTGCTGGCAGGACACGATCCCCACATTGTCTCGGCGCTCGCCAAAGATCTTTGAAAGGCTTTGTCCGACCCAAAAACTCAATTTTCGTAACCGTTCACCCAGGGTAGCGGTGACTTGTGAGATTTCGAGAACCTGTCTGAGCAGGGCTTACAAACAATCGTTGTTCGATTGTTTGTAAGCCCGCGAGTTTCGCAGAAATCGAAAGAGTCATCGCTACCCTGGGTGAACGGTTACCAATTTTCGGCGTCGACAGCGATACGTACGTTTGCGCCGGATGGCAGCTCGAAACATTTTGCGTTATCATCACAACAATGTAAAAATGCCGCTTTTCGAGAAACACTTGAGATACGCGTATGGCAAACTTACCCGATCCACCAGACAAAAAAACCTTAAGGGCCATCGGAACGCTGACTAAAGTGCTTTCGGCCGACATCAAAGTTTGGAGGGTGTATTTTCGAGCCGGTCCCCATCCGACCACCTGGGATCAGTTCCGCTCTTTCGGCCCGACCGGATTGCGTTTCGATCACCACACCCAACCTCCGCGGGTGCAAAAACGCGCTATTACCTACCTGGCCCAAAACGGCCTGACATGTTTGGCGGAAGTGTTTCAATCCACCCGGGTGATCGATCGACATCGAAAAAATCCTTGGCTGGTCGGGTTTGCCTTGCAAAGAGACGTCAACTTGTTGGACTTGACCGGTCTTTGGCCCACCCAGGCGAGCGCATCCATGGCCATCAATGCAGGCCCGCACTCCAAAGCCCGTCTTTGGTCTCAGGCCGTCTACGAAGCTTTTCCAAAAATCGAAGGCTTGTACTACTGCTCGGCCATGCATGCCAATCATCCCGCCATTGCGTTGTACGAGCGCGCCCAAGACAGTCTGCCGAAA
Organism: Myxococcota bacterium; assembly: GCA_041560255.1. GTDB lineage: Bacteria > Myxococcota > B64-G9 > B64-G9 > B64-G9 > JBFFBT01. Next base: position 11,602 of record JBFFBT010000006.1, read on the forward strand.
ACCCCCTTTTTCAACCGTGCGCTGCGCGATCCGGGGTTGCTTACCCCGCTCATCAACGCAGCCCGCGATCTGAACTACATCTTGGTGTAGCCGCCGCCGGACCCGAATGGCGGATGACAATAAAAACAAACAGGTATCTACCAAGAAGACCCAAAAAGGTCATATCCGAAACTCCAGCGAGGTCCTCACCCCGAATCCGGGCTGATCGATCCCGGAGCCATGAATGCGATAACCCTGATCGGTCAAATTGACCATATGCACGAACCAGCGTACGCCATGCCCCCAGCGATAGCCCGCTCTGGCATGAAGCGCGATGTATCCCCGGGTGCCTTGCGGGCCGATACGTACATCACCGATATCTTGCTCGGAAAGACGCGCCTGCCTGCGTGCGAACCGTCCGTAAACTTCTGCAAACCAACGCTCTTCGCCATCCTGCCAGCGTATGCCCAACGCCCCGTTCATAGGCGGTATGCGGGATAAAGGCGTATTTTTTGCGGAAAGATCGTTACCTTCCGTCCAAGTCGCATGCACGAAACCAACCAAGCCGGGAGTCAGCACTATTTCGGCCTCGAGCTCCACGCCTTGGACGGCGGCAGACTCGAGATTTTCCCGGTGGTATACGTCCAAGCCCTCAAACTGAGAAGAACCATTGATGGTCCAGCGGTTACGGGCAATCAAATCATCCAGGAAGGTATAGTAATAAAACAAGCTGCCCATAAACCACCGATTGGCCCATTTCAATCCCAACTCGCAGGTGGTGGCCCGTTCGGGCTCGAGATCGGGATTGGCCACATCGAAGCCGCCCGCAAACTTGCCCGTGGCGGTCAAATCATAAAGATTGGGAGCCCGAAACCCCTGGTGCACCCCCAAGTTGAGGTTGAGATCCGCCCGAGGGCGCCAAAGCAGCGCCGCGCTGCCCACCACTCCTATGGATCGACTCTGGATGCGTCCCACGACTTCTTCCTCGGGCACGTCTGCCGCATATCCGGTAAGCCGTCCGCCCGTTTTGAAAACCAAACCGTCGGTCAATGACCACTCGTCTTTGAGATACACCCCCAACAACGAATAGGTGGCCCGAGGTGCAAACTTACCCCGCTTATACCCGGCAAACCCACCATCCAAATACCAGTCTTTCTGGCCGCTTTCGACCCAGTCGTGGTACATCTCGACTCCACCCACCAGCGTATGGACGTTGCCCAAGGGGATCAAAAGCTGCGCCCAGCCTCCCAATGTGGTTACCTCCACCCACTGACGTTCTTCGATCTCTTTATCCAAGCGGGTGCGGCGCCACTTCTCGCGATGGCTTTGCAATGACAAGGCGGCATCCAAATCGAGGTTCGACCCCCCGAGATGCCCGGCCTGCGTCTTGAGGTAGGCCAAATCCCGAAACTGCTCGTCGTAATACATCCGATCTTCGGGCGTAAACACGTCCGTGCGAGGCACATTGATCTGCCGAATGCCCGAATACACGATTTTTACGGACCGATCCGCATCCGACCGGTAAGCGACCTGGGCGTCATAGGTAGACTGCTCATAACCCGTGTGGGCCTGGCGGCCCACTCCGCCACCCGCCCGCAAATCACCAAAATCGCTGTAAGACAACCCCACCTGAGCGGACCAAGGATCGTATACTCCCCTGGCAAACACCTGATTGGTCAACTCGGTATCCATGGTCGCAACCTGGGTGCGAAAACCCAAAAGCGACTCCCGATCTTCCGTCTGTCCGCTGCATGGAGCTTGCGGGATCACATTCACCGTACCGCCGATGGCGTCGGAGCCGAACTCCACCGAAGAAGGACCCCGCAACACCTCCACCCTCTCGAGCAGGAATGGTCCGACGGTATTGAGGTATTGGTTGGCGCCGCCCCGGAAGATGGAGTTGTTGACCCGCACCCCATCGTACAGGATGAGAATTTGGTTGCCGTACCGGCCCCGGATGATGGGCTGGCCGCCGCCGTGGTTGGTTTTCTGTACATATACCCCGGGATGATCGTCCAAGATCTCCGGAGTGGAGCGCGACGACAACTCCTCGATACGCTGCAACGGCACCAAAGACACCGCCCGACCCGAATCAAACGGATCCTCTTCGTACCGATCGGCCGTTACCACAATGGTTTCCCATTTCGGCTGGATCGATTTTTCGGATGAAGGATCCACAGTGTCCTCCCCAAGCATCTCGTCCGGCCTGGCCGAACCCCAAGCCCACAACAATAAACCGATGCATACTCCACATGCAATCTGTCTCATGACAAACCAGCTCCTCATACAATCCATACCCGTAACGAGTTGGTCAATTTGACCAAATGATACCCAAATGCACCAATCTCCCGGGAGAGTACATGCGTGTATTTTCAGATATCATGATAATTATCTTGTGGTTATAAAACATCTTCCGCTTGGCACAAAACATGCTTTTCTTCCTGCCGGTACCTGTTTATCGGCTGTAACGATACCACCCGAACCATATCACAGGCTAAGGAGGCCGAATATGTCATTTTCAAAAACCATGCTATGGATGCTGATTGCCGGTCTGTTTGCGGGTTGTCATTTTTTCGGCGGGATCGAGGGATCCGGAAACATCGTCTCGAAAGACCTGCCCTATGACGACTTTACCCAAGTCAAAGCCGGCAACCAATTCAGGGTATACATTAAAAGAGCCGATCAGTACAAAGTCACAGTGCACCTGGACGACAACTTACAAAAACATATGAAAATCGATCAAGACGGAGATCGCCTGGTGTTGGCCATGAGCAACCATCACCACTACCGCGTATCGAAAAACAGCATGCGGGTCGACATCAGCATGCCCAAGCTCACCGGCATCGAGCTGTGCTGCGCCGCCGAAGGCCGCATCGAAGGCTTCGACTCCAATCTACCGATCGACATAAGCCTATCCGGAGCATCCCATTTGCAGGGCGACATCCGGGCCGCACAAAGCGAGATTTCCCTTTCCGGCGCATCCAAGCTGAGCCTTTCGGGAAGCGCATCCAAGCTCGAGCTTACCGCCTCGGGAGCCAGCGACGCCAAGCTCGAAAACTTCCAAATCATCGATCGGGCCGACATCACCCTGAGCGGAGCCTCCGACGCCGAGATCCACTGCCGAGGCGAGCTTAGCTACCGGGGAAGCGGAGCTTCGGATCTGACCTACCAGGGTGAAGCAAAGCTAGCCAGCGTCAACACCTCGGGCGCTTCCACCATTAGGCAACGCTAGAAGACCACTACGACCAAGGATCTTCGCGATATCCCCAAGCTGGATGTCATAAGAATCCTCAAATGTTTCGATGCACTATCAGAAAATCCACGTGTTCCTGGATGCGAAAAGCTTTCAGATCAGGAGAGATATCGATTTCGTCGGAGCCAAGGAGCAAGCGCGGCATTGACGCTCCCCGCGACCTGAGTACTTTTTATTCAGCTTTTCGGGGTTTATGTTTGATAAGATGCAGACAACGAGGGGGGGAAGGGTAGACGTGGATGTTATGGATGGTCGGCAAGAATCTCCCACATACGAGCCAGTTGCTCGGCGCCGCCGAACAGTTTGTCCACCATGGGTTTGCCATTCGGCAATCCTTCTACATCCCGCAGGAAATCCGGCAGCAACCCATAATGCGCCATACCTTCGGTGTTGTAGTCCCAACTTTTTGCTCCCAACGATGCAGCAGGAAACTGACTCGAATAGACCACACAAGGTTTTGTTCGACAGGCCTGCCGCGGTTTCGGCAACGGAGACAGGCCGTTCACGTCGCTTCCGAGGGCAATCGAAATCCCGCTTGCAGATACGTTTTGCGCGCTGGAAAGAAAACCCACCGCGTCCAGATCCGCCCATCCTACCCCCGCCAGGCCGGATCGCTGCGCGAGCAGTCGGTACTCGTCCCAGGTGCGGGATCGTTCGGTTTTTTTGCCGGATTGCGCACGCAGGCCCGCGTGACCCGAGATCAATGGATAGCCCGCAGCGCTGGTGTAGGCTAAAGTATCCTCGAAGGTGTATTGAGACATATGATCGACATCGATCATCATGTGAAGCCGCATGATCTCATCCAACGCTACCCGGCCCGCGTTTTGCAAACCTCGGCTGTTTGCATAGCCAACCCCCGCCGGGCAGCTCGGCACGGGCTGTTTGCCGCCTGCCGGGCCGAGCACCAGGCTGATGAAAAAATCCCACCCGGTATCAAACTGATGGATGATGCCCTCACCGGCTTGCGCGCATCGCAACTGCCACCACCGGCCGTAATGATACCGATTGGCCCGCGCCATGGCGCTCTCGTACACCGCCGTGCCTCCGAAGTAATTGTCGATATTATGCACCAAGAAGACATACCGGACCCCTTGGTCGTACAAGCGCCGTATTTCATATCGGATTGCCGAGTGGCTCGGATTTTGTATACGATCTTTTACAAAGTTGCCGATATCCGTAAGCTCGACCCCCAAAACCACCGCGAGCTTGTCCTGCCCGACTATCCTGCGTAAATCTTGGGCCGAATAGGCGATCTCCATCCAATGGTGGCGGTTTACAAGCACCTTCATCTCGCTCAATTGCAGATCCCCACTGTAGCGATCATCATAAGGCGTATTTCCATCCACGCCCTTGGTCAACGTCACGCTGTTTATCGCCAAGGCCGCCATCACACGAAGACCGCCGTCATAGGCGCGCTTGAGCCAGCTTATCCACATGTGTTGGTGCAGTATATCGTTGTATTTCGGCCAGCGGGTAAAATAAGGATATCCGTCCGGGTGATCGACATCATGGGGTTTGTTGGCGTGATTGGCGTTTTCGACTCCGTCGAGCACCAACCTGCGTATATGGTTGCCGCAAGGGTTTTTGAAAAAGTCATGCCCGGAATGGGTAGAATAACAAGAGCCGATAGCCTCTTGTAGAGAGCCGGCCCGCCGAGGCGCCGGGCTGCACCCGATCGCGCCCGCGGGCATGATGATCCCGACATCCGGGGCGCCGTACAACACCTTGCCTCCAAAACCGAGATGCGCCATGGGATGCGTATGCAGATCCACAACGCCTCTCAATCCAACCTCATCCGTATTGAGCGGCTTTACAAAGATCTCGGAAGCCGCAACACTCCCCACCGAAAACCAGCTCCACCCAATCATAAAAATCATTACCAAATATCGATGATGTTTATACAGTCCCATCTGTCGCAATCCGACCTTGTTTGTCATAAATTCTAACACGCTCATGATCGATTTCCTTTTTGCTGGATTATATTCGGTCCCTAAACCCGTTTAAAGAGATTTTATATCGATACGGATGGCTTTCGCGATCGTCGAATCTGTTAAGGCTCGCTCTATCTCGCCGCTCTTGTAACGAGTTCCTGCTGTATCGACAATACCATCCTTTGCATATTTTTTTTCTCTAAATCCCTTTGAAAAGTCATCAATGTTTACAAGCAGCATCGTGATTTTCGGATCGCTGTGGAACACACCGGATTCATTGTAAAGCTGTCCGTTCGCTCCGAATGTCGCGCCGATGACCGTGGTGCCGGCCTCGATCTTGGTATGCAGTCTCTTTACCACCTGTGTAAGCATGACCGCCTGCACCCAAAAACGATCCAGTTTGTCTGGATTGGGCTTCTCAGCTTCGGCCATGAGCTTATCCACCGGAATATCCTTCGATTCGATAAAGATCATCATCGTATCGTTTATGACGACTTCCATCGCTTGATCCGCTTGCAGTTTGTTTGCAAAGCCCAGAATCGGAACGGACAGATTGGCGTCTCCCACAACCCGGCTGTCGATTTTTGACTGATAGACATTTCCACCATCAATCGCCACTTGATCCAGTTGGCAGCCGTCCTTCAGCAACTGTTGTTTTCTCTTATAAGTGCCGTCTCCTTTGGCTACCAGCACATGTGCGACCAATCCATCCAATCTGTACTTCAAAATTCCGGTGTCTTCCCATACCGATCGCTTGGCTATGTTTCTGGGCAATGGCATGTTCATCGGTGACGATGCGAACTTCACTCCCGAACAACCCACCGCAAGTCCGATCACTACGAAACCGACAACATAGATAGTTTTGGTGATTTTCATTAATTTTCCCTTCCTTGGTTTCTTTGTTTTTACTAAACAAAGAAATACAATCCTTATATTATTTTGAGTTACAGAAATTAATATTTCCTACTCTTAGGAATAACCGGACCATAACCTGGCAGCCACTCTCCACGACTAAATTTATCAAGAGCGTTTATCATAGTGTCTTTCATGGTGTCTTTATGTCTTGACCTTAACTTTGCGTATTCCTCTAAAACCTGATCCGATAGTTCACTTGCCTTTTTCACACCAAGCGTATTTAGACTTGTATCATCGGTGTCATAATGAGGATCTCCAAGACCGAGCTTATCTTTTATATCATCATGACCCTGGTAGCGGTTTCCCTCGCAGTGTGAGCCTCGATCTTGAGCACAATGCATTGCATCACCAAGCTGACCTGCACCAAGATAGGTGATAAAATCTGAATGGCCCTTCGAAAAATTGTTGGCAATATTTATTTGTGACATCATATATTTGTGATTGTATTCGCTTCCACCCGAGCCATATGCTGGTCTTTTGCCTTCTCCATGTGAAGGTCCTTCACTAGGATATCGTGATGCGTTTGCCATATCCTCCATTCTCTTCTTCTCGTTCTTATCCGCTTTTTTATATTTTTCTATTCTTTTCTTTCTAGTGTCTAGGATAAAATCTATGTAGATTCTTTCATCAGCGATATGTCCAGCAATAAGACGGTCGTATGCTCTTCCCGTACGATCAGGATCATCAGAACACTTTATCATCCTGTCCTCAATGCCTTCCCCAATGTGCATAAAAGTACCTTTTGGGTTATTTTCATTCCATGTCTTTATGGCTTTGCGAGTGAAGTCTTTGTGTTCCTTACCCCAGAATTGAATGGAGCCAAATCTCTCTATCGTTTGATAGTTTTCATTATTTTTATACATATCGAGATATGATTCGGCAGATCTACCGGCAACAACATCATCGGCAACTTGGTTTGCATGTCGCTCGTATTTGTCACCGGGTTGACCAATTCCATCGGACAATTGCACTCCGGCACGTTGTTGTACCACATGGGCAGCCTCATGGGCGGCTGTACGAAGGCTTGGCGTGACCCCGAATGCTATGTTTTCTCCAGTTGTATAGGCATCGGATCCGATGCATTGATTTGCTGCTGCAGCTTGTCTTCCTGTGTACGCCTTGACTCCGCTCAAATCATTGCTAGGACCGAAAGACCGCTGGATTTGATGAAGGTAAGGGATTGCACTGAAATTCCCAGTGACGCCTCTTTGGGCGATTCTGTGGATATTTCCCTGATATGCTTTCGATTTGCTTGAACCGGATGAGCCGATCGTCGGTTCTTGTGCGCGATGATCATTCATGCTTGTCTGATCTTCGTTTTCTCGATAGGGTTGGAGTATACTGCGTATATCATTACGATATTCGGCATTTCTTATGCCAGACCATCTTGATTTTGCGGGTATTGTTTGCCGAGATGGTATTTGTTTTTTTGCATACGTTTTCATTTCGGCTCTCCGTTTTGTAAATCTTTTGCTTGATGTCAGTTATCCATAAACGCGGGCTATATACATACATGTGTTGTATCGCCCACCTTGGTACAACTAAGCCCCGGATCTTCGCAGCCTATTTCGGGGACACATTTGTGCAAGCAGATTCCGAAATAGAGCTCACCCTCAAAGATCGCAACGCAAACCGCTTCATCCGGGCAACCCTGGCGCTCGATGGAGCATGGCGAGAGACATCGCCCCCATGAGTTTGAACACAATTGAGATTTGCACTGATCGTGGTCTGTGCAGGTTTCGGTAATACCTTTTGCTTGTTGGTCGGTGTCTCCACAATAACCGCTGTATACATTGCATTTGCCGCACGTGCAATCCGTGTCGGCTTGACACAATGGACGGCATGAGCCTCCAAAGCATACCCGATAATCCGGGCAATCCGCATCTGATTCGCATTTTGGACTGCAATACCCGGTATCGGCGTCCTCCAACAACCGGCACGTGCAATTCGACCGGCATTCATTATCTTTGTCGCATAATCTTAGGCAGGCTCCTTTCGGCCAGGATGTTTCTGCCTCGATGGCACAGAACGCCCCACGCATGCATTCGTCATCACAGTTGCATGGATATGCGTCCGGGATCGATTCGACCGGTTGTTCACAATCCTCATCTTTCGCAGGCGGAGCACAAAATTTTGTTCCGTCTATCCCGACAAAGCATTTCAATCCGGGTGTTGTACAATCACTGCTCGTTTCACAGGGATGAAAACAGATCCCCATATCGTCTCCATGAACCCATCGGATGCACTTGGCCCCTTCGGGACAGCCCTGGCGCTCGACCGAGCAGTTGGTATAACATGTCTTTGATATCGGGTTGCAATACAGCGACTTGCAATCATCGTGCCGTAAACATGGTGCGTGGATGCCGGCGCCTTCGGTAGGACCGTCGCAGAGCGTGGTGTAAGGGTTGCAATCGTTTGACAGACAATCGGAGTCGGATTGACACATTGGAAAACATCCCGATTTCCTTGCACAGACTTGGGCCTGGGGACAATCCTGGCTTGTCGTACAAGCAATCCGGCACACACCCGGCATACAACACAATCCATCCCGGCATATTTCACCAAAAGTACAGTCGTTGTCGTTTTGACACGATGTCGTGCATGCATCGTCTCCAATCACTTGGGCGGCGACATCGTCGCATTGTGACGACGCGGAGCACTCCTGTTTGGCTGGGTTGCACAACCGCAGGCAAAATCCTCGAGCCTCGCCTGTGTCTTCTTCGGGCAGACACATGGCCCCAGGCAGACAATCCGTCTCGCACTTGCACGAATGCCCGTCCATAATCGTGTTGACGGGATCGGCGCACCCCGTTGGCGGATTTGGTGTCGGATCCGGTGTCGGAGTCGGCGTGGGTGGGATCTCGCCTGCTTCCTCACAGGCAACCAGGCAACCAGTCGCTATCGTCAATATCACGAGCAATAAAAATTCTTTCATCTCGACACCTCCTTATTTAAGTGGCGTATCGCGACAGCCATGATCAACAACCCAAACAGCGGATAAGATAAAAAACCAAGAAACGGATGCCTTGATGTGCTACGAATACCGGCTGTGATGTTGTTTTGCAGGTTGGTATCGTAGATACCTATCTTTGAAATATACTTTGGATTGGCTTAGTCTATCGGCAACAAATCTCTTGGATCGACAGCCATGGCGCGGATAAAACTGGACTCCCGCCCGATGACGTCATTGGTACCGAAATCCGTCCAGGCCGCGGCAACCGAACCATTCGACATCGTGACCAGAGAAATCCTATCCTGACCGCCCGGAGCCGAACGGATCAGCTGAAAATCCGTACGGTCACATGCAAAGTTTACAAACTGACGATTACGGTATGCATCAAAAGCGCTGGCTCGGACGGTAGAGTCACTCTGATCTTGGGCTTCTGAAGAACCCTTATCAATCCACGCAACCAAAAACCCGCCCTTATACAGCTTTGCTGTCGACACCCAACCCTCTTCTCCCATATTTGAGGTCGCCACGCGAAATGCATAGCCGTCCGGAGTGACCGAAGATCGTAGAAATTGCCCTTTCTCGTCGACAAATCTACCATAAACCCGGGTTATGCCAAGCTCGTCCCGCTCCTGCCACACGATAATAAATTGGCTCCCGTCGTAGGCTATGCCGGCTTGCTCTTCTATCGGCCTGGTATCCGTGGGCTTGCCCGAATACACCACGACCGGCTCAAAAAGTTGATTCAATCTGTCGTCATACATGGCAAAATAGGTCACATACCTTCGATCATTCATGCCTATTTTGATCTTGGTCCATGTCACCGCAAATTGATCGTCCCTGACCGGAATCGCCGCAACCGAAGAAATGAACTCGCCGGAAGGCCTAAAATCCACGGGCTCGCCGTCGGTGGGCACACCGGTACCGGGGTGGTTGACCGGCAAAAAAGTCGTCTTCCAACCGACTTTCAATGCTCTCGCGCGCAATCTGCTATCCACACCAGTCATAACCGACACCCAAAGCACCACAAATTTCTTGTCGCCCAACGCAACCGCAACCGGTAGATTTATGATGGTATTGGGTTCTTCTTCGCTGATTTGAATCGGCTGCCGGCTCGAATAAATACAACCGCTGTTGGTAATCGGGCGTCCCATCACCTGCCAATTTTTGTCATTGACGGATACGTATGTAATGAAACCCGGTTCGTCACCCTTTTTCGGCATGGCGACCGAAGCCATGGCCCGTTTTTGCTCATCGGGCCCGCTTTCATCCGGCTCTGCGTAGGTGACTTCTTGTTTTTCGTCGCAGGTGGGGATGCGTTGTCCTTCCGGATCCAACAGAGTTCCGCGGATTTCCGTGTTTTCTTCGCCGGCGGCTCCAGAAACATCCGATGTAAATACGACAAAAGCGCCTCCTCCCGCGAGTGCGGCGATCGCGCTGGAGCCATGTATTCTTTGATTGCCTTCATTGCGCACATTGATGATGTTTTCTTTGGGCCGATCGCGGTCACATACATCAATGCCTTGTACTTGGTTACACGCCGAGGCTGCAACCATGCCGGCCATGAAACCGATAAATCCCATGTACGCCAAATAGGGCAATCCGGACTTGGATATGGATATATTCGTAATCATTCCGGCTCACAATGCGGGTATTCTTTTCGTTGCCTATCAACGAAAAAATATGTAACCGTTGCGGTAAGCAACGCACCTGCACAAACCAACAACACCGTAGAAGCAGTATTGAGTCGATCGACTTCGTCGTACAACTCTCTGGAGGGATTGTCGGACGCATAAAACGATTTTCTTTTTGAGTGGCTCATCCATGCAAGCACGCCGCCGCCCATCCCGGTCAACAGGGTGCTTCCGGCCCCCCACCAGATTATCGATTTTGGTTTGTACGGCTCCGGAAGCTTATAAAATATCTGTTGGATTTTTCCTTTCTCGAGAAACAACTTATCCGTCACGCAGCTTCGATCCTCATACCGGATGGTAAGCTTTTTTCCACCCGGCTCGAGGTGCAGGTATGTTTGGTCCGTTTTTCCAGGCAAGGTTTCTTCTCCGAGTAGAACCGTCGCGCCTTTCGGCTCCCCGTCGACAAAAAGCGCCGCCCATTGATTGGGATCCTTTTCAAGCTCCGGAAAAGGTATGGCGACCGTTCCGCCTACCGGTATCGTCACATGCATGGTTTTCTGCAGATATCCCTTTCGCTCGACGGTCAGCTCGGCGTCTCCCGCCGGAAGAGACATGCCGCGCGCCGGCTTGGATGAGGAAAGAGTTTTGGGTCGATCTTGAAGCTTGTCATTGACAACGGATCGCACCGAGATCAGGGAATCAGGAGGAAGATCTTCGACGGAAAATGTGCCGGTAAACAAAAGCTCGACAGGAAAAATATACCTTCCGGCCATACTGACTTCAGCCTGCCCGTCATGTTTTTGTTGTCGGCTTTCGCAGTAGGCCACAAGCTCTTTTTGTGAGCGGATGATCGGAGTTTTCTGCGGATTATGACCCTCGAGCGTAGCACGAATTTGAAAAGGAAAATCCTCGTCACCGACGATAAAGACATTTGAAAAAAGATATGTCGTATTTTCCTTTTTTTCGTCTTTTTTCTTATTCACCAGATATACCTTGGCGCCGGCCGGTTTGGTTGTGATATCCATCGCATAAATGCCCTGTTCTTGAAATCTCTTTATTATCATTTCCGCCATTTTTTCGTTGTCCTCATTTGCAGTATCACCTCTCAAATAATAGATAAAATATTCATAAGAAAGCTTCTTTTTTTCGATGATGGTTCTTTTAGGATCTTCGGGGGGAACTGCTGCATAAAAATAATTCACCGCCGCAACAAATGCATCATCGGAATGTTTGCTCAATCTATATGCTTTTGCGTAGCAATCAGCCTTTTCCTCCAGTTTTCCGTCTTCTCCCGCTTTATCTCCTTCTTGCCTCATTGTTTCTCCACCGGTGTTTTGCTCATGGCTTTGAGCATAACCGATTTCCGCCCATACGCAATGCATGGACAAATACACCACAGCAACAATTTTTCTTTTTTGTTTTATATCCATTTTTGCTCCCTTACCAAGAGTGTTCCATGCGCCCGAAGCGCCTAACGTTTCCCACAGTTTCTAATGGCTCTTTTCTCTAGGGCTACCGCCTTTTTCATGCCGGTCAGGCCGGCAGGCAGCTTGATGGTTTTTAGACAATATTTTTCATTATGAGATATGACGATTTTGGTGTCTTCGATAGGGACCCTTATTTTGCATGGAGTGCTGTTGCAGAGTATTTTTCTATTTATATCCATAATTGCAGCGAGTTTAGGCTTGGTTTGAATGAAAACCATCCGGGTACGCGGCGATAACGCGGGAAATTCGAACTTTGACGCATCTGGATCGATGACGGCTTTTCGAGGAGCATATTCTTCTTTTTCGCCGACGATGGAGATCTTCTCTTTGGGCAGCATCATGGTGCACGGAGTGGGTTTGTCGCATCGGTATTGATTGTCTTCGCTTCTTACCTCGATATTCGGCGTTGTACTCGTAATCTCTACTTCACGGAGTATACGAGTCAAGGGTAAAAAATGTACATCTGCTGTCGAGAACTTTTCGATCAATATGGTTTTAGGTTCGAATCCGACCTTTTTGCCCGTAACGAAAACATCTCGTAGAGGCAATTTGATAGAGCATGGAAATTCTTCACAAAGTACTTTTCCCGATTGATCATGTATTTTCATACCCGGTGTTTTACTCGTGATATGTACTTTTTTAACATCAATCGATATAACAAGGATAATTATCCCAAAAACGGCAAGTACCACGGACAACCAAAACACACTTTTATATTTTTTTGAGATGTTCCTTGTCGCAGTGATTTCTTTTGCATCCATAGAAATCCGGTATGTGTCATGTTTCGGCTCGATGGAGCCAATCCGCTCTATTGTCGTGGGTATTTGTTTTTCACCGCCGTACAGTTTGGGATTTTTCGCGACGACAATATGTCCCTGCGTATTGATACTGAGTATATTCGGCGTTTGTTTGGGATTTTCCGCCGTTACCCTGTCATACACGTACGAATACAGCTCGTCGACCGTGACCAATCCATTGGAGTCCACATCAGGATCGCCGGTTTTGAGTCCTTGTATCAGATAATGGGTAAATACGGACTTACTCCCGTCTCCTTGGACGTCATTGCCTTGAAACGCATACTGGGTAGAGCTCGATGCGCTCAACACGATACGGCCGCGGCCCCCGCCGAAATGATCTTTTATATGAATGGTTTTATCGCTTTTGGTCATCATTCCGGCGCCGAACGCTCCGCTGTAACAGCAGTCAAGGATGAGCAATTGACTCATGGCCGGGCTTCGTATCATGGTATCTCTCACGAAACCGGCGGCCACCGTGGTGGCAAGATACCGCCCCCGTTTCGTATCCACAGTCGCCAGGTAAAGGCATCCATCGTCATCTTTGACGCCATGACCCGAGAAGTACAAAAGCAGCAGGTCATTGCGCCTACAACCCAGAAAAAACTCCTCGATCTCTTCCCGCACCACTTGGGAGGGCTCGTCACACAACAGCTTGACCTCATCAAACGCCCCAATCGAGGGATCTCGAAGCACACTGCTCAGCTCTGCGGCGTCCTGGGGTGGCGACACCAACTCTCGAAAGGTTTTGTCCGTATAGTTGCTACTGGCCAAAACCAGAGCCGACCGCCTGCCTCGGGATGTCATGAGGCCGGTCGCCCCAATGCTCGAGATTGCTTTGGGTTTTGTAACAAGTCTATGAGCTGATGACTGAACTCGGTCATTTTTTCCTGCGACACATCGAGAGGAGAGTATTGCAGCTCCACCTGGTTATCCCCTACCTTGGCCTTGATGGAGATATTGCGTTGCCCTCTACGCAACAGCCAGGATTGAAGAAGATCCACCAGGCTTTTCAACACTCCGGCCGAAGCGAAAGCGACCAAAATCTCACCGATTGCGACAGGATCACCCTTGGCACCGGTAGGCAGGGTTTGATCGCGTGACAATTGCGCGAAATCGACATCCAACTCTTTGATTTCGTCAAGCAACCGACGGGTGACCCGATCCAACTCATGGTCTTCCAGATCCTCATGCAAACACAGTCTTAGCTCACATATTTGGTTTTGCATGATTTTTTCTCCTGCTCAATATAAATTCGAGACATGTATGGTTAGATATATCCGTTCACGCTGGTGCAAGCCATGTTGTATCCATTGTTGTGCTGCTGCTTACAAATATTCAAGGCGGTGCATACGTGCATGCCTTGAAGCGCTTTATCGACCCAACAATAAAAAATCGTACCGGAGCTATCCCAATATGAGGATATATGCCCAATAAACCAATTGGCGCCCGCATTCATGGCTTTTTGAGACAATGAAATAAAAGCCAAACCGGAGTCTGCATAGATGCCCTTGCCATATAGGCTCATACTGAAATTTGATAGGATTTGACCTCCATACAATTGCAGGCCGCCCCAGTAACCAAAGCCGGTCCGGCCCCATACTTTCAACCCCGAGCACGAAAGATAATTGTTCACGTTGCTGAGGCTTTCGCCCGATCCAAACGCCGTTTTCGAATCATATCCAAGAGATGAAGCTCTACTGTGAATCATCTGTATGCGACTTGTCACCGTATTTATAGTGGTCAACTCTGTGCTCCAAAACGTCTCGACCGAGCTGTCGGGGCAGCTGGGATAAAAGTTGGAAGCGGCCGCCGCCAATGGATAGTAGGGATCGTAGCCCACCGCGATCACCACGCCGTTATCGTGGCTTATCTGTACAGTATCCACTCTTCTATCGCTATATCTGTTGAGAAGGAGAAACAGGGTGTTTCCTTGGTTGTCGGCGATAACACGATCCCATTCCGAAGCGTCGATCACTGCATACACCATACTTTGTAGCGTGTCCGGATCAAGCCCGCCGTCCGAGTCGGTGCTTATGACAATTTCGATTTCAGCGTTTGTCTGTACTCCATGACGATCGATCGGGCCGCAGTTTGCCGCCATGAGCATAAGCGCGAACAGAGAAATGGTTTTAATACTTTTTTTCACGACGATCTCCTTTTTGGTTATTAAGTTTCAGGTCAGATGAACCTGATCTCTGTGGGCTTTTGTATCCACAGCGATCATTTCTTATTTCTTATCCCTCAAACACATTTCCGCGGTCATCGCTGTACCGCAACGGTTTTCCGGATGTCGTACCTGCGACGTAGTCTTCCAGTGAAAGCTCGATATCGTCGGTTACGACGTACGCCCGGGTCGCTTTGATCCCCGCTGCGGCCGAATCGAGCAGACTGAAGCCGTTGTTGCCTCGATGGGCCTTGTAGACAAAGTTGAAAGTATCGTGCCCGTCGATACCATGCAGCTTTCCGTGGGTTTTCAGATACTGGGATCCCCGGCCGTCCAATCGGACGTAATTGGGCGCGGCATGCACGCCCGGATCCACCCAGATCCTCGGGCTCATATCCCAGATACTGTGCCCATCCATTTCGATATACAAGTAACAACCCAAATCCCAATTGACGTTATCGCGGCCGAGGGTAAGATCGTCGCCGGCCTTGATGCCGACTTTGAGATCCTTGAACACACAATCCCCGCTCAAAAACCCATAGCCCAGGGCGCCGTAACCATACCCCTGTCCGCTCCCGCCGCTTTCAAACCAACTGGCGTACACGGAGCTGCCGTTGTAGGCGTTGAGGCATTGCTCCCAGCCGGTAAATTTGCAACTATAAAGAGTAAGATCGCAGGCCCGCGACAGCGAGCTTACGCCAGCGAACCCACCGTGCACCGTTTGGTCGAAATGCAGGTTTCTCATCTCCACAGTGCCTTGGTAAAAAAACCGGTTTTCATAGTGACCGGGGTTGACCGGCGACGACACGATCTTGGTTGCAAGCTCCTCGATCGCATACGAGCCGGTCTTGGGAAACTCGAAATAGCCCCCCAATCCCGACACCGACGCCGCCAGGGTCACGGTATGCTCATCGTTTGCGATGATCCAGTACTGAAAGGGAGGCAGATGCTGCAAGATATGTACGGTGATAAACGCTCCCACATACGCCTGGGGAGGTAGAGACTCTTCGACCGTAAGCACGTTGTCCACGGCGTCGACGACCGTGATGGTTTGACCCGTGTTACGGGCTTCGCCCCGCAGGGTGATCTTTCGAATCCCGTTGAACAGCGTGCGTACACCCGCGCCGGCCGATGCGTTATCGGCCAAAACATGCGTACCGGCAGACAGCTCGACCACCACCTCGGTCAACCCGGACGATGCACGCTTACCCGCCTCGAGCAACGTAGCCAGGGGATGTTTGGCGTCTCCCAAATTGCGATCGTCCCCGGTCTCGGGGTTTACATGGATCACACAACGATCCCCGGACACAACCGGAGGCAAAAGCCCGCCGGACACAGAGCCTATATGCATGTAATTGCTCGAAGGATTTTTCAACTCGGACAATTTCAATCCCTGCAACACTTTGGTATCCAAGGCAGCCCCCAATACAAAAAGTTGCTCCTGCAAATATCCGGCAAGCTCGGCCGTCACCGCAGGATCGCCCGCCAAGGCGGCCGCCTCCCCGGGCGACATCGCCAACACCTCGCCGACCGTATGATCGAAAAGCCCCGTAAAAGGCTCCAACCAGGGACGAAAACCTGTCACCAACCGGGCCTTGGCGCGAAGCTTGCTGAGCTTCTTGGGTGGAACCCCCGCAACCAAGACCTCAGATCCAATCCCGGCCAGATCACCTACCGTATGGATCCCGTTTTTTTGCAAAGCCTTGGCAAACACCTCGTCGACCCCGTCGAGATCGGTGACCGGAAGGCTCAGCCGGATGCCCATTTCAGAAGACGGCGCCGAATTATGATTGAAACGCATAACTCTCACCTCATTTTCAACATTGCATTTCTCAAGGAATTACACTGCTTTTATGAACGGGAACGGCAAGCGGTTTACCCATCACCGTCTTTCCGATGTTCTGACTTCAAATACTCCACACCCCTCGGCGTGATTATCATCCACTCACTCAAGATAAGCTCGCCATCCGGCATTTTTTCAAAAGACTTGCCAGAAACTTGCGCAATGAGTCCCATCTCACGCAATCGGCAAAGCCCATGCCGGATCTCTTCGGTCATCTGCAGCTTATAGGCGGGATCCCGCAAATAACTGTCCAAATGCGCAAGCAGCTCGGGAGAGAGCTCCTCGGCAGGCGTAGCTGTATCTACGGGGTCTTCATACGTGGGTGTCAAAATCCTAACCAGGTTGCCCGCTTCAGCCAGTCGACCTTCCAGACACCTGCAATCGATGCCGGCCTGGGGGTTGGCGGCAATATTTCCGGTGAAAGCAGCCGATTTGGCAACCACCTTCAAAGCTTTGTCGTTTGCATCGGTGACCGAGGTAAAATGATTCGCGTTGCAGGTAAGCGTTTCGGCGGCGATGATGCTTGGATGGTCTCGGATGATATTGTTCGACAGCACGAGCGGTCCAACCGCCCGGTTTCGGCTTAGGCCGGACAGGACACGAATCATATCGAGTCGGTTGTTTGTGACAATCAAAGGTAGACCCGCAACCATTTTTTGTGGATCGAGTCCCGGATTGATACCGCCCTTGCCGATAACCAACGAGCCTCGAATATCATTATCCGCAATCACGCCACCTATATGGTGACCAGCAAGCACCAATGCCGGACGAATCGCTCCACCCGGCAAATAACCGCTATGCAACGTGTTTCCCGTTATATTCACCTCACACGCCGCTGGAAGCCTGTATATGCCTGACCCAGCTCCGTGCCGGACGGCAAGAATGATATCGTGCTCTTTCCCTATGGCCACACAAACGCCGCCATCAGCTCCTGCATCGCCAAGCTGTTTGGCCCACACCGTACCGCCCCCGGGATTGAGCTTGAGCACAAAAATGTCACTCGACCCCTGCGCGATCATCGGACCCTCGAGGCCTTTGAAATCCACCTCTCCTTCAAAAAACCCTGTTACCAACACGTTCCCTTGTCCATCCACGGCCACACTATAGCTGTAATCAGTCGATACGCCCCCAAATTGCTTGGCCCACACCGTACCGCCCCCAGGATCGAGCTTGAGTACAAAAATGTCATAATCATGCGCGGTCATCGGACCCTCGGGGCCTTTAAAGTCCACCTCTCCTCCAAAAAAACCCGTTACAAACACGTTCCCTTCTCCATCCACAGCCACACTATTTCCTCGTTCACTCGATACGCCCCCAAATTGCCTAGCCCACTCCACACCGCCACTAGAATCGAGCTTGAGCACAAAGATATCTCGCCCCTGCGCAGTCTTCGGGCCTTTGGAGTCTCTGAAGTCCACCTCTCCTTCAAAATACCCAGTTACATACACGTTTCCTTTTCCATCTACGGCCACACTATTACCGGCTTCACGAAATACTCCTCCAAATTGCTCGGCCCACACCGTGCCACCCCCGGGATCGAGCTTTAGCACGAAAATGTCAAACCCCTGCGCAGTCTTCGGACCTTTGGAGTCTTTGAAATCCACCTCTCCTCTAAAATACCCCGTTACAAACACGTTGCCTTCACCATCCACGGCCATATTATCGGTGACAGTATGACTTAATATGCCATCGAATTGTCTGGCCCACACTGTACCACCCCCAGGATTGAGCTTGAGGACGAAGATATCACTGTCGCCACCCTGCACTGTCATCGGACCCTCAGGACCTTTGAAGTCCACCTCTCCAACAAACCATCCCATTACAAATACGTTCCCTTTTGTATCAACAGATACTGAATCGAAAGAAACATCTGATGGATAATACATTTCCAAAAACGCCCGAGGAGCACAAACCAACGGAGTATTTAGGGTAGCGACCGAAATCAAAGGCGCTTGAAGCACATTATCATTGGGATGTATGTTATACACGCAATCAAATTTGCTCACAAAAACATTACCGTTTGTATCCACGGCCATACAAACACCCCTGTCATCTCCCGTACCGCCAAGTTGCCTGGCCCAGATCGTGACACCCGTAGGATTGAGCTTGAGAGCCATGATATCTTTCCCCTGCGCGGTCATCGTACCCTCGGGGCCTTCGAAGTCCACGTCTCCTTCAAAATACCCCGTTGCATAAACGTTCCCTTCTCCATCCACAGCCACACTGTTGCCGGCATCATCAAATACTCCCCCGAATTGCCTGGCCCACACCGTGTTGCCCTTTGAATTGAGCTTGAGCACGAAAATGTCAAACCCCTGCGCAGTCTTCGAACCTTTGGAGTCTTTGAAGTCCACCTCCCCTCTAAAATACCCCGTTACCAACACATTCCCTTCTCCATCCACGGCCATACTATCGGTGGCAATACTAAACATGCCATCGAATTGTCTGACCCACACTGTACCACCCCCAGGATTGAGCTTGAGGACGAAGATATCACTGTCGCCATCCTGCGCTGTCATCGGACCCTCGGGACCTTTGAAGTCCACCTCTCCTTCAAAAATACCCGTTATAAAAACGTTCCCTTCACCATCCACGTCCACACTATTACCGAAATCACTCGATACACCTCCAAACGACCTGGCCCACACCGTGTTGCCCTTTGAATTGAGCTTGAGTACAAAGATATCTACATCTTGCGCGGTCATCGTACCCTCGGGGCCTTTGAACTTAACTTCTCCAGTAAACCACCCCGTTACAAACACGTTGCCTTCAACATCCACGGCCACACTATTGCCGTAGTCATTCGATATGCCCCCAAATTGCCTGGCCCACACCGTGTTGCCCTTTGAATTGAGCTTGAGCACAAAGATGTCTACACCCTGCGTCGTCATCGGCCCCTCGGGGCCTTTGAACTTAACTTCTCCAGTAAACCACCCCGTTACAAACACGTTGCCTTCAACATCCACAGCTATACTTTTGCCTTCTGCATAAAATATGCCCTCAAATTGCCTGGCCCACACCGTGCCACCCCCAGGATTGAGCTTGAGCACGAAGATATCTTGCGCTCGTGCGATCATCCGACCCCCGGGGCCTTCAAAGTCCACCTCGCCACTAAACCACCCCGTTACAAACACATTCCCTTCTCCATCCAATGCAATGTTTGCAATGGATATATTGCCAGGAGGACGCCTCCAGAAAACCGTATTGTAATGTTGTTTTCGGCCTTTGCACCTTTCGATTGTGACACGAGAGGCCGCCAACCCGATTGTGGTCGACTCAAAACCCAGGTCGTGGATGACGATGTCATCCGCGACAAGAGATATTCCCGCGGGGAGATTGAGATAGCTTGTATTGTCGCTCGCACCCTGGATCCGAAGAGATCGTTTAGGAGATAGTTTGGAAGGATCGACAATCGTATGCTCTCCTTCCAATAAAAACAGCTCCAGGTTTTGGGCTTGCGGTTGGGCCTCAAATGCTGCCTCAATCGTGGGATATGCTCCATTTTTTCCAATCGTCGTTACCGACGTAGCCGCATTAATCCGTTTGTCATGTTCATCGAACCGCTCATCATGTTTTTCCAACCGCTCATCATGCTCTCCAAGCCGTTTGCCATGGGATACAAGCGTCTCTCCTATCGTCACCGGATCCCCGTTAAATGGATCATAGTGCACCCGATCGAGGGTCAGTTTTGTCAAAGGCGGAAAGCTCAACCGCCGGGTTTGATCCGGGGTCAGAAACAGCTCCCAATAAAGTTCTTCCCCCTCGTCACCAACCATCACGGTACCGATATCCATATAGTGATGACAAACCCCGGCTGGTTTGGCGGAGAGTGGTTCCACACTGTCAGACATTCCATTATTGCGAACGAGCGCCAACCAGTAATCGCCCGCTAAAAAAGTCTTATCCAACTCCAACGACATAATTTGCTCGAGATTGTTCAGCTTGAGGATCAGCAGGTTTCCCTCTTGTTGGATAGAATCAAGCCCGGACAGGCTTTTTTCGGTGTCGAGCTGTCCGTTTTTGATCGTGCACATGCCGTCCCACCGGCGGACAAACGGTATACCGTCGGGCGGCGTATGCTCCAGTGGATACAGAGGCCGGCCCGGTTGCGTTTGTGGATTGGGCGTGTAGGGGCCCATGCCCATACGTTTGTCGTCTTCTTCGGTGTAGTATTCGTACAAGTGATATGGATCCCAAAACGCGTCAGGAATGCTATCGGGTTGATTGGCGTAGTACTCGGACCCGTTTTCCCGGGACCATTTGAGAATTAGGCTGGTGGTATGCGCTCCATCTTCGGATTGGCTCGTTTCGACGGCGTGTACCTCGAGCCGAAAAAGGAAGTTATTTGAAGATTCGTTCGCATTTCCGCTGGGCCCACTGATGGTGAGCTTTGCATTTCCGTGCGGCGGCGGTTTGATTTCGGGCCAGGTGGCTTCTTCGGGTTTTTCGATGAGCTTCAGTTGCGCCATGGTTTGGGTACGCACGCAGGTATCGGCTCCATGCAGGGCGGGATCCATGAGGTTTTCGTCTTCCTGGGCGAGCACCAGCTTCTCCCACACATCCACATAGAGGATGTACCGCCCGACCGGAATTTTGCTCCAGTCGACTTTGAGATCCCGCTGGTTGCTTATAAAATGCCATACCGACCCCAAGGCGTCCGAATCTCCCGGGGCAACCTCCGCATACACCCCATCGACATATATCCGGCCCCATCGCAGCTCAGGACCTATAAGGACATCTTGCCCTTCCACAATCTCCAAATCCTCCGCCAATATTCCGTCATACCGGGGCGATCCGCTCTTGATCGCCCCGCCTACGGTCCGATCCATGCGGTTTTTCAGTATGCGCACCATCTCGTTCCAATCGGCGTCCGTAAGCATTCGCCCTTGTTGCTGGTACACCCCCGAGTAGTTTTTATCCGGATTGAAGCTGTCTCTCGAAAACTGCCCTTTCATGTTCATGCCCCTTTATATTCGGATTGCGGATCGACGGGAGCCTGCCAGCTTGGATCGAACAGCAAAACCGGCTCCATGCCGATCGGTAAAAAATCCCTCAGCTTGTCCGTGACGGCCTTGGCCCGCAGACAGTAACTGCGGTGATGGTACCCGCCCAGCTCGCCGCCGTTTTCGGCCCCAAAGCAAATGGCCCGATCGGTGGCCGGATGCAGCACGCCGCAGCCCGGTTGGCCGAAGGTTTGGGTGTAAAACCTGGGCGTCATGCGCCCGACCCGGTACAAACGCCAGGACTCCGGCGGCGCCTTGGTGATCCGCGGCGCGCAGCAATAACGCATCCATATCCGCCCGCAGGTATCGGGCGGCAGCTGCGGCATGATGATGCAGTCGCTCGCCTGTACGATCTCGGCCCGCAGGGTGTTGAGCAGGGTGCAATATTCGAGTTGGATGACGCCTCGATACAGCCACAGCCAATCGATGAGACAATCTCTCGCCTCCGCCAAGGGCGCATCGATGTCGAGCGGATAGGGATCGGGTTGGGTGAGATTGCGCACTGCAACCCTTTCGAGCTTCAGGTGTTTGCAGGCGATATTGAGCTTTCCCATGAAAACCAGGTTTTCGAAGGTGAGACAGGCACACTCCGCAACCAGATCCACATCCCCGTTGATGACGACGCCGGGTGGCGGGTTTTCGTCCGGGTCCTGAGGAGCCGATCGCATGACGATATATCTATCGAAGCTTTGTATGCCGGTTTTGGGATCGCTTGTATCCAGCCTGTGCTCTTCGAGCTCGAGCCCCCAGAGCAGCCAGGTTTTTCTGCACCCCGGGCGTCCGTCCGGCTCGATGCGCCAGTCCTCGGGAGCCGGCTGCCACTGATTCGCTTTTTCGATGAGCATGCGCACGGCTATAGGCTCCACCACGGGTTGGGCTTGTCTTGTAAAAAAACCTTCCGGGACTTGGGCATACAACAGCAGGCGCTTCGGGTGGTGGTGCCCGCAGCGGTACGTAGGCCCGCGGGTGTCTACGGTCCGTATGGACAAATCCTGGTAACCGTCGAGCCTCCAGGGTATGCCCAGAGGCCGGTTGGGTTGCTGCCAATGAATCGGTTTTTGGTCTGACTCGAACGCCGTCAACCGGCTTACGGCGCTGGGTTGGTCGATTTTCTTGGCCCGGGCGATCTTTCTGAAATCGACCGTCACGGCCGGGGTGCCCGGGCGTTTGGCCAGATCGGAAGGCGACAAGGTTGCAGACGGCTGCAGCCCGGGATCCTCGCCGAGCGCGTTCAGCGACGGGCGCGGGCACCCGATGGCGGCCATGGCGGCCACCCGGGTATGGCCTTCTTGCGGGACGACCTCGAACCCTCCGACATGTTTTGCTATCTCGACACAGTTCTGCAAGCGTCCCTTTCGCTGGCGCCAGTTGACCGCGTTTCGGATCTCTTCTCTCTGCCCGCTTTCGGTGGGAGATCTCAGGCTCACATCCAGCCAGTCGGCCCAGTAAGGTATCAACCAGGGCTGGCAGGTATCGAGCGCGGTGTCTGCGCACCTCTGCTGCAGGGTTCGATAGACCAGATCCAAAAGCTCACCGAAAGCTCCCAGGTACAGATCGAGATGCGCGTGCCGATCTTTTTGTCGGTATACCTCGGGCAACAACCGCCACAGTTGCTCTTTGATACCTCCCGCGTGCTCGTTCATGGGGTATACTCCCGGTACATGATCTTCAATCTCGGCAGTCCGGTGGACTCGTCAAGCGCGTCGGGGTCGATGTACACGGCATGGCAGCGCGATAGAGGCTCGATGCGCTGGGCGATGCTTTCATCCGGTTCTCCCACGATTTCAGAGTCTTCCACGCCGGTCACTCCTTCGATGGCCTGGTAGATCTTTGCATGGTGCAGGGTTCGGCCGATGCCTTGTTTTTCGAGCGAAAACGCTTCGGCAAGCGCGTTTCTTACCGACATCACGACCTGCTCGGGAGCGTAGCGGCCGGACTGTACCCGCACTTCCACCTGCAAATCGATGGGCTGGGGGACATAGCCCGAAACCCGTACCCGCACGGTAGGCACCGCGCGTTGTTGCAGGTAGGCCTCGAGATCGTCCAGCAACCCGCCGTGGGCGGCCAAAGGCGCTCCTTGCGCCGGCATGACGACCACCCTGATCAGATCGTCCCGGCCCGCTGCACCGCCGACGTAAAACGCGCGCGCGTGCCAGACGTCGTTACGCAAGACGGCCAGGTTTTCGAAATCCGCCAACGACACCGCCCGATCCAAGGCCAAAAGCGTCGCCGGAGCTCGTTCGCGCATACGATCATGACCCTCCATGTCCTCGCCGCCTATCGCCGCTACCGGCTGAGACACCGCTTTGACCAGCACGTGGGGCTGCACCATTTCCGTCAAGGCCCCCTCAGGCAGAATGCCGTCGCGGCCCGCTCCTACCCGGTAGTGGATATGGATATTGTTCGTTCCGGGAGGCAGGCGGCGGCCGTGGCGGCCGTCGCCGAAACCAAAACGCAAGAAACCCTCCTCGGTGTGACTTACAACATAATGCGGATCGGCAGGACCGCTTTGATCAAACCGCGGCACCTGCAGCCAGGTTTGCCCTTCGACGACCAACCGGACGTCCGGACGCATGCCGTGGGGAAAGCCTGCGTCTTTCACCGAGGAGACTCGAGCGACCTCGAGCACCAGGGTCGCATTGTCGACCGGCAAGGCTCCGGCGCTATGTACGCTTTGGGGTCGGGCTTCTCCATGACCGGCCGGCGCCACATTGCCGAAAATACGCAGGTTGCCTTTGGTACACGGGCCGTCCAAGGGAGGATCGATCTCGATGGCGTCACCGTTCGTTTTGGCGACCCTGGCCTCACGAGGGGGTATGCCGCCGTCGTTCGAGGCGAGCAAGATCCGCCGGCCCTCGGAGAGCAACTTGGGACGATGGGCCAGGACCAGCTCGGTGACCGCCTGGTTGTTGACCTCCGCGCCGGACGGCTTGATCGCCGCCTTGAAATCGGCATGCACCCGAACAAGCTCTTTCGGCTCGAGATTTTGTTTGTTGTATTCGAGACCCAACCAAAACCAGTTTTGATTCTGGTTTTCACCCATGCCGGTGATTTTGAGCGCACCAGGCTCGTCTTTACCGGCAAGCTCGCCGGCCACCCAGTCGCCGGGTTGAAGGGATGGCGGCCGGCCGTTGAAAACGTATCTGGGTGCTTGATCGACGGTGGTGGCCCGAAGCTGGGGATCTTTGCGCAAGAAAAAGACGTCGTTGCCTGTTTTTTTAAACCTGAAGGAAAACCGAAACGGCGGCGGGTAAGGAACTTGGAGAGGAATGGTTTTGAATTCGTTCAGCTCGTCATCACTGTATCCTCCCATTACTTCACGATAAGTCGGTTGATTTTCACCGATGGGTTTATTCATATCAACCTCTCCGGCAATATTTTTGAATATGTCCATCATCATCACCATCAGAGGCGATTCACCCGTGCTGGGTATTTTGAGCTCCTTGGACATGATCGCGATCGCAATTTGAATGAGCTGAGGTATGGTAATAAACGGCAATCCACCGGTAATACCATTATTCAATAAACCGATATATTCTTTCAAGGCATCTTCCGAAAAGGCCGCCCGCAGACGGTTGGCCAGCTTTGCGGCCAAGTCGGGATCCTTGACGTCGGTGGTGGATACGGCCTCATACTCGGCGGGGATGGTGCCCGCCTTGATTGCCGTTGCGGCAAAGATCTCGGTGCCCGGTACCGGCACCTCCACATCCGGATCGGGCCTGAACCGCAGCCCTCGGGTGTCACCGGCTTTGACGACCGCAAAGACCCAGGTGCCTTCAACGTTTTTCCAGCAGACTTGATCACCGGGATTCAACCCGTGGGGCAGCTCTGTTCGCACTACATCCGGGCCGTTGAGCCAGGCCTGGCGCGACCATCCGGGCGAGACCGCCAGACGGGTCTGCCACTTTTTCCATCGACCGGTTCCCTCGGGCAACGGGATGGTCAGCTCGTTTCGGCCGGACTGCTCGATGCGCACCGCGCGGGATTCTTCGTCCGTTTCACCGAGATTGTACAGCAAGGCCATAGAGCCGCTGCCTGCCTTGACCCGGCTGGGTATCTCGAACCTGACTTTTTTTCCTTCGGTATCCAAGTCGTCTTCGGAGTGATCGCTGTCACGCAGGCGAAGCTCGTTGAGATCGGCGCTGATTTCGAGATCATCCAGGGTTTCGAATATGACCGGTTCGCCTCCCCCCGGGGGCGTATACCGTACGCCCAGACCTTTTTCGACAATACCGCCGGGACCGGGTTTTGCGTCCAGGACCAGGCAGGTCATGGCCGAGCTTGGTCCGGCAGGTTTGTAGTCAATGGTTTCGACCATTTGCCGGACATGCTCCCATTGGGTGGCGGTACGTAAAAACGCTTCGTTGGCATGGGCGTTGATGTGCTCGGCCAACACGTGGCACGCGCGCGCAAAGGCCCGCATGAGCTCCCAGGCAAAGTCTCCCTGTTTTTCGATGTACTGGTGTATCAAGTGCTGGTTTCTTTGGGATGCGACCGCGGCCTGTATATGCTGATCCAGTTGGGCAAGCTCGTTTCCGGTAAACGCCTCGGTGCCGTCCAACGGCGGAACGAGCTGAGCCCAGTCGAGATCGAAGCCGGATTGCCTCAGGCGGCGATGCAGTCCGGATCGCAACAATTCCAACATGGTGACGGCATTCGCGTCGATATAACGAAAGCGCCGCAGCCCGGCCCGGTTCCAACGTGTGAGATCGATCGGGTACGTCATCCGGTGCGCCCTCCGGTGGTTTGTAGCTCGATGACGCCGCGTGCGGCGAACCGCCCGTCGTTGTCACAGACGGCGACTTCGTGCTCGTTGAGCTGTACGGCCGGCAGGACGGTATGCCGGCTTGCTTGATCCACCCTGCAAAACTTCAACAACCGAACATGCTCGACGCCTTCCAGGCTCATGAGACACTCGAAGATGTCGCTGGCCCGCACGTCCTGGCCGAAGGTAAACCGACCCGGCTCGAAAAAACCGCCCGGACCCCGGCCGAGCGCCCGCATGATCTCGTAGCGCACCTCGGACTGAAAGTAGGCAGGCAGGATGCGGATATCGAGAGAAAGCGCCAATCCGACGTGCGCGACATCATCAAGATAGACGGTCTGACCCACGGCCCGGTAGGCCTCGATATAGCTGCTCAGCACATCCCTGACCGTACAGCGTTCGACCCACCGGGTGTCGAGATAGAGGTCCTGTTGCTTGTGAAAGTCGTAAACGCTCTCTGTCAACAAGGCCGGAAGCTCCTGCGGCGGGTCGTCCAAACCGATGTTTTTCCACAACATGACGGTTATCCGGACAACCGGCCAGGCGCCCTGCCAAAGCTTTCGGGCCCGGGCCCGGGACACCAAGGGATGCTTGCAGAGACCCAGTTCGTAATCAGAAAGGCTGACCATCCTTTCTTGCGTGCGAATGGTGCCGGGACCACGCCTGCGATCTCGTTCCATCTCGTGAGGATTGGCCTGGTAAAAATGATGAAGAAGCCTGCTCCGTTCTTTTGGATCCGCCGTAGCCGCGAAACGCTCTCTGGCGGGCTCCATGCCGATCATGCCGAGCCAGCGCTCGAGCGACTCCGCGCGCCGGGCGGTGAGCAGCGAGCTTTCCGCGGCCACCCGATCCGCCATGTCGGAAAGGTGATCGAGCACCGCCGCCAAAGCTTCAATCAGCACCACTTCCATATCGGCTGGAGTCCAACGCTGCCGCTCGGGGAACCGGGTCCGCAGCTCGGCCAGCATGAAATCCCGAAACCCTTCGTAATCCCGGATATCCCAATCGAAATCATCACCGATCGAAGGCAGCGGCGCGGGCAGCTCTATCACTCTTTGTCCCGGATCACCGCCGGGGTTGACCGCCTGATGATCGAAAAACCTCAATACCGGTTTTTTAAGCTCAGCCATTGATCACACCCATGGGTATTTGATGGCTTTCAAACCGGTCGACCGCCAACAATTTGTATGCCACCACCAACGCGAGCTCGTTTTCGGCTCCCTCTCTGAAATCGATCCTCAGCGTGGCCAAATCAACTTCTCCCTGCAACGCCTGGCTGAGCGCGGTATTGAGGCGTTCGCGCACGATCGCCCGAAGCGCCTCGACATTGGGCTCGAAAACCAGCGTGCGCAATCCGGCGCCGAAATGAGGGCGAAATACCCGTTCGCGCGGATCGGTAAATAAAATCTGCTCGATCTGCTCGATGATATGATTTTTTCGGGTGCAGGTGCGCACTCCGGTATTCTTGAGCTCGAACGGAAAGGACATGTATTCGGGATCGACGAGCCTGTTCATGACGGTTTCCTATGTGGTGGTTACCTTGCTAGAAAGAGTGCTCATTTCGCCCTGGGGCACGGGAGGCGAGGTCGGTCCTCCCACCAGCGGAGCGACGGTATGCCGATGGGTCATGAACATGGTGAGAAAACTTTGACCCTTGATCAAGGGCTCTCCTCCCATATCTCCCAAGCTGACCTGGGCTCCCTTGACCAACACCCGATGTCCCTCGACGGTGATACCCGAGGCATCCAGATCGATTCGGTTGCCGGACGATTCTTCGATCGATGTGCCGGATTGACTCATGGTAAGCCGGCTGCCGTTGCCATGCTCGAGGGTGACCCTTTCGGCCGAGGCGTCTACCCGCATTGTGTTGCCCGATGGATCGGTCAGGGTGATGCTGCCGTCCGGATCGATGACGAGATCGGCGTCGGCCGGATGTCTGAGAACGATGCGCTCCTGTCCTTTTTCGTCATCAAAACGTATGATGTGTCCGCCCGGCGTTTGCATCATCCGGGTGGTGGGCGATGCCTTGGCCGCCCCCTCGGGCAGATCGGCTCCCCGTTGCCAAAACGTCCCGGTCCAAATCGGCCGATTGATGTCGCCCTCCTCAAACTCGACCCACACCTGGGCTTCGGGCTCGGGCACCCCAAACCAACCCTGTTGCCCAAGCCCCCCGAAAGGCATACAGGGCAACGCCCAATCGGTAACTTGATCGGCCAACACCGACGGCACCCTCAGGGTAAGACGGCCCAAAGTATCCGGATCTTGGTTGTCCACCACGAATCCACGATATTTTCCATACCGGCGCCGGTCGATTTCATCGGCCAATCTGAGCACGGTCTCTTTCATTTCATCCATTGATTTCCTCAACTACCCGGTGGCGTTACGTAGCAATCTAAAATTCTGCTCATACCCTAAGGGTCCAAACCTGTGGGTCACTTCGTCCACGTAGTAACGTCCTGCATAGGTCGGACCCACTCCATCCACCTCGACGGTTTTGTGCGTTACCAACACATGCCCGTAGCGGCCGCCGTCGAGCACCCCCTCGGCCGAGATCTTCCATGCGTTTTGATCGGCCTTGGCCTGCGCCGATGCTTCCATCTGGGCAGGAGAGTCGCCCTGAGGCCGATTCAAGCGCCATACGTAAGGCGAAAACCCACCTATCCGGCTGGTTGCCGGCCGGGAGCCCAACAGGGACAATTTGGGCGTAAAGACGGAGCTCTTGTTCTCATGTCCGACGCCGACGGCGTGATCCAACCTTACCTGGTCGGGCAGGTGCCCGTCGTGGCTGACGGTCAAGCGTGAGCAGTTGGAAAGCGATCCTGCATACACCCTGATGGCGGGCTGGGGTTCTTCGTCTAAGATAGGTTTTTTGAAATACAGGGTTCCCGATCGGGCGTAGAGCTCATAGCCGATCGCTTCGGCCCGCTCCCGAATGAAAACCGCCGCCGTAGCGTCCTGGCAAAGACTGGTATGGACCAGACCTTGATCGACATCCACCCGATCGAACGTTTTTTTGACCAAATCGCGTACGATCTGCCCGTCGGATATCCGGCGGTCCGTATTGGTCCATACTCTGCGGATATGTTCTCGGTCCAGGGCCAGGGTTTGATCCTGCAACTCGGCAGTGACGCTCACCTCACCCATATCGTCAGGGTATTCCATCACCACGTTTTTGATGAAACCTCGAAAAACTTCTTCGCGACGGCTGCCGAAAATCGCCGTGATGACGACCGGTTTCCAGGGCTCAATCACTCCCGCGTCCTGAATGCTCCAATTGCCCGACTCATCCCGAAAGCTTTTAAACACCAGGGCGCCTTTAGCAGCTTGTCTACGGCTCATCAGGACTGTGATTTCGCAAACCGCCCGGCTCAATTCGCCGGGCAACGGTTGCCGATCGAGTTCTATCACACATTTGGCCGGTTCTCGAAAAGTTGCGCCCATCGTCGGCGTTCCGATCTTCTATCAGCTTGGATCCCGGGGGATGACAATGGTCTGGCCGCTGTACCTGCCCAGATCGACTTCGCCCGCGTAAGAAATTTGGGGGTTTGCATCCAGAATCAGCCACCATTTGTGGGGATCGTTGTAATAATGCAGGGCCAACAAGTCGAGACGATCGCCTTCAAGCAGCTTGTGCTCCAACACACCTTGTAAAGACTCGATGGCCCGCGGGCGGGTGCCGCGAAACCCGACCGCCGATCTGACTGCGGGATCTGAATAATGCAGGGTAAGATTGTAACGCGAACGTTTATCTATCATCTCTCACCTCGGTTTATACGCCCATCCAATCAGTAAGCTTGCTCAAAAAACCTATATGACTGGCGGCGGATACCGCCTGCCGCATGCGCTCGATTTGACAGAGCGGATTTTGGCCTTCTATGAGCTCCAAGGTGATCGATGCTTCGGCCCGATAGGGATAAAGACTTGGAAGATAGTCCTTGATGTCCACTGAGAGATCGGTCATGAAAACCGGCATGATATGCGGCCCCCATTTTAAGACCAAGACAGACGGAACTCGTTGATGTAGTACGGCCTTCTCATCGCCCGCAGCGATCTTGGCAAGCCGTTGCACGCCCGCCGGCGCCTGTTCTTTGGGCTCCATCATGCTCATGAGGGTATCGATTTCGGGCTGAACTCCCAGCATACCGGCGACCGGATCGCCGTGATTCATCCGATCGGTGGAATCGAGCAACACCCTGAAGGTCAGGGTTTCGGCTTCCAGGCTGGCTCCCTGCGCCACCCGTTGGGTTTCGGATTGATTGTCGAAATCCGCCGATCCCGGCAGGCTCTTGGCCTTGTTGGCATGAATTGTAAGGCGGCGCGATCTCGAGATCGTAGCGGGATTGAACTCGAATGCAAAGATCAACGGCACCGACACCATCGAGTACTCGATCAATACACCCCGTTCTCTGCGGATTTTCGACCAACTGCCATCACCGATCATGTGCTCTTCCCTCGTCGAAGATGTTTTTTTATGTTCCGGCAGACTACCACAGCCAAATCCCGGCCTTTGTCCTGGACCGCAATCGCACCCGTCACCGCTTGACATTGACCTTGCAGCGGGTCCGTCATGTTCAAGTCCGACAACGAACGTTCTATCTGTCTCACGATCCGACCCGCGTCATCCCGAAGGTATGCCGGCATATGGATCCGCAGGCGACCGACCCGTACGATCATGACGCCTCCCGGAATGTTTCTTGAAGGTATGCATTGAGGCATCCCATACGCGACGGCAGAAGATCGCTTCCACGTTTTTCCAGCTCGTTCCACACGGCCCTCGCCAAATGCCGGTTACAGATGACCTCGTCATCGCCCGCAGCCAAAAAGGCCGCGTGCAGGGCGGCGTTACGGATTTCACCACCGGTCATCACCACGCTGCGGGCGATTTCGTCAAGCTCAACATCGGATTCGAGCCCGGCTCCTGGTGGTATGAGAGCGCTCCAAAGCTCTCGCCGCGCTTCGGCGTCCGGAGCCGGAAACTCGATCACAAACTGAAAACGGCGTACAAACGCCGGATCCAAGTGCCTGCGCAGGTTGGTCGTAAGAATACACACGCCCTGGTGACGCTCGATGCGGGTTAGCAGATGACTGACCTCCATGTTCGCATACCGATCCCGCGCGTCTTTTACCTCACCCCGTTTTCCAAACAAGCTGTCGGCTTCGTCGAATAGCAACACCACATCTTCTCCGGCGGCGCTGTCAAACAAGGCATTCAGGTTTTTTTCGGTCTCGCCGATGTATTTGGAGACCAGCAGACCCAAATCCACGCGATACAAGGGTTTGGCCAACCTATGCGCCAATCCTTCGGCCGCAAAAGTTTTGCCGGTTCCGGACAAACCCGAAAAAAGCACGACCGGGCCGCCCACAAACCGAGCTCCCCACAACCTACCCACCTTGTCACGTTGGGTTTCCCATAAGAGAATTTCTTCGAGTCTTTTTTTTACCGATACCGGAAGCACCAGATCGTTCCAGTCACCCAGATCGACGACTTCTGTGGCCCCGGAGATTTTTCGATCCAGGCATGGACGCCGCAACAGTTGAGAGCGCAACAATCCAGTCGAGCGCATGGGATGATACAAGTCGGCCTCAGGCCACTCTATCAATCGATACCGGCGAAGCGGCGCATCGGGATGCAAGCGTTGCTCGAGAACTTCGGACTCCTCTACCCCCATGGCAAACAACTCGCCGATAAGAGCAGGCGTTGGATATGTAGATGCTACACCCGCTTGCAAATCATGATACAGCCATCCGATCCGCGGCTCTGCTTCGGGCGCGATCACACACGCTGTGATGTCTTGATCCACGGCGTTGAGATTGTACCTATCCAACAGCGGGCTCCAAGGCGGTGTCCGGCGCAAATCAAACACTTTTTGCTGCAAAACCCGCAGGCGCTCCAGGACGGCAGACGGTAAGCTTTCACCCCGCCTGGCGGCCATCGTGCTGGTTGCCAGGACATACAACCGCTCCCATTCCGGAATGAGCCTGGCCGCCTGGGTCATGACCGGTACCCCTCTCTGGGCAGACACAGCGTTTCGAACTTGGATGCGGGATCTTCAGGCAGACGATTGCGATCCATCATATCCGGCGACATTCCCAGATCGATCTTTTCCACCAGGGGACCGGATTGGGTCGCGGCAGTAAAGACCGGCACCATGGAAAGCTCATAAGCAATCGATACCCGATACGAGGTTTCAAATTGCGTCGAAAAAATCCGGGCTAAATCCTCCATGCTCGTCTGCGTCGGCACGACCTGCAACTGGGTAATGATTGCGCCCTGGTCATCGCGTACGCTTACCAACGGATTACGATGCAGGGTTTCCATCACATGGCCGAGCAACTTAAGATCCATCTCGCCCGTGCTGCCTTGGCTCAACTTCGTCATGGCGGTCAACAAACAGTGCATTTTCACAAAGCTCGTCTCGTCAGATTTGGCATGTACCGGATAGCCCGCGTGTTCGATGTGATAGATAAACAAAACGAGATTCAGCTCGTTGTTCGCGGCGTTGATCAGCTCGGCGACTTGAGCGGGATGCCCGATAAACATATCCACATGATCCAACACTCCTTCGGGCGCGGCCTGGATCATATGATCCCGAAATGCGATGATTGCTCTGGAGAGATTCGATGCGTCCACGATCAGAGTCTCCTCAGATAACGACCGGATACAAACCAGCCGAGTTGGGCGTTGAGAGCTCCCATTGTGGATCGCGGTTCTTTTGGAGGAGCTTCCAAAACAACCTCGATTTGATCGATATGCAAGCGATGTGGAGTCGGTTCCATTTTTTCCGGACGTGGCTTCGAAGGATGCGGCTCAAACTCATGCGGTTTCGTATGCGTAGAGATCAAATCGTTTGAGTTTGACACGTTGGGTTTACTCTGTCCCGGCCTTGCCGACGGATTTCTTGCGATTACAGTCCCACGTGCCTGCGATCCGCCGGACTGAGGCAAATCTTCCGATAGAAAATGCGGCTTCGGTATCAAACCACCCGGATCAGGCCGGACTGCAGCTCGCTCAGCGCCATGCGGCTCATTCAAGTTTGTATTGAGCCTAGGTTGGTTTTCGGACCGCGGCTTGCCTGCCTCGACCAGATGCGCTTGAAAACCGCCGGGGTTTTGCTTTGCGGTCCGGGTCGCGACCGATTGTACAGTCCGGCCTTGAGGAGCATCAATAACCGAACGTTCCGGATTGAGCTCACCCCGAGAGATCAAAGACGGTACATCTCGGGGTTGAGGGTTTTTGGATTCGAGCGGGTTTGATATAGAGCCTATATCCCGCTGCGCCTGGTGGGAAAGCTCCTGACAGTTTTCAGATCGTGCGGATGGTTTTTCTCGATACAGGCGTGATGCGGCCTTGTTATGAGGCGTAGTCTCATCGAGCGGCTCTCCGGGTATCGGCTTTTGTGGACCACCCTCGAGCGAACCGTCCATATCTGCATGGAACACGGGCTTGGTTTTTTGACTTTCCGGACGGGGTACCGGTGAATTGGACAATCCGCCTGCGTGATTGGTCGTATTTATTGTGATATTTTCCGATGGATCGCCCGCACACGGGGTTTCAGCTCGAGATCGCCCGACCAAATGATGAAAAGAAACCTCATCGAAGCCGACCGTGCTCGATGATGCGGCTTCAAAGCGCATGGGTTCGGTTTGTCTTTCGTATCCACTCGAAAGTCCGTCGCTTTGCACCATCGATCGGGTGACCGGCAGGTTCCGCGCCTGGGTCATGAACCTTTTCAAAAACCCTTCAGCCATGCAGACCTCTCGAGTTATCGATGCGGTTGAGGTATCGGCGGCGCCGATTTCGAGGCAAATCGAGAATATCCTTTTCTGTCCAATGATAGGTTGAAGCCAACCGGTGCACGTCCTCGATGAGCCCGTCTGAAAAAACACAAAACGACGCGGCTACATCATATGAAAACACCTGCTCATGCGCACAAGCCGCGCAGGTGGCCTTGAGTTGCGATCCGACATCGGGGGCCACGCCATCGAGGACCTGATCGATCTTTACAAGCTCTTTCCGACCGAGTGAATCCACAAATCCTTTCAACGGAGCATTTCCATCGACCGACACCAAGAGACGATCCAGCATTTCAATCTCCGTCGGCGACTTCTTTTGGTTCGCCACCCACAATTCGTCCTCCCCGTTGGGTATGCGCACCACGACCTGTTTTGCGCCCAAATCGACCGATACATTTGGAAAACCTGGGCCAGCCGCCTGAACCGGTATTTCGCGCCGGTCTAGATACAGATCGTACCGGGTAGAGCACCGCCCGCAGGTTGGAGACAACCACAAACCGTCACCTTCAAAAAGGCAGGCAATCTGCAATATCAAATACCTGCGATCACCAGCGCTCAATGCATTGACCCTGGACGGCTCTGTAGGAAAACCTCCAATGTCCTCCACCGCCGCACACACGACATCGGTGATGCGCTGCGGGATCGAGGTTTTTTGGGCGCAGATTTCTCCCAAGCTTTTTTCGAGATGACCGTCTATGGGCCGCATAATCACCGAACGCATCAACTCACCTTCGACCAGCACACCGCCGAGTAAAGACAGGGCTGATTGAGATACCGATTCGACCGGGTCGTGATTTTTATTGATTGCCGGCATCAAGTCTCGGCTTTCTCGACAAACGACTCATCCCGATCCCAACCTTCATGCTCGATTTTGATGGATTGAATGGCTACGGTATTCATCGTTTTTGCATCAAAATCAGGCAACGCCTGATACTCGGACACCCAGGCGTTGCGTACGGTGTATGAGATAACCGGATGTCCCTGCAGATTGAGAACGTTGATACGCAGGTTTCTGCGAAAATGCCTCAACGACATAGCCGCATCCCCATCCAGGTTATTCACTCGATTCGCCCATTCCTCGAACACTGGATCATGTGTAAGGCCCTGCTCCAAGGTGATGGCTTCGTACTTGGTGCCTCCGGGCAGTTTTCTTTCGTGACTCGGATCTCCACCGGTGCGCCAGGTGGCAACCTCGGTAGTCTTTTTCAATGCGGTCATTTTACTTAGGCCAGCCACCGGCTTGTCATCGATAAAAACCTGAAACTTGAAGGTACGATAGGGATCGTGCCGATGTGTGTTGACCGGAAACATGGGTGCAGCCATGTCATACACCTCCGTTTTGTCCAGCGAGCTGCTGGATGGTAACCAAGACAAACTCGGCCGGTTTTACAGGTGCGAAACCGACCATAACGATGACGTATCCTTTATCGATGTCTTCCTGCTTCATCGTATCGCCCAACCCGCATCTCACAAAATAGGCTTCTGAAGCCCTTTTGCCCTGGAAGGCGCCGGCACTGAACAAGCCGTTCATGAATGCGGAGATATTGAGTCGAAGCGCCGCCCAAAGCGACTCATCGTTAGGCTCGAACACGGCCCACTGGATACCCCGTCGAATGCTTTCTTTCAACATGATCGCGGTGCGCCGCACAGGTACGTATCGCCATTGGGGAGCTTTCTTGACAGCAAGCGTCCTAGCACCCCACAGCACCGTACCGTAACCGGGTTTGTTTCGAATGCAGTTGATGCCGATATCGTTGAGCACGCCTTGATCCACATCAACAATCATGCGCTCGAGCCTCGATATCCCATATATATCGGCCTGGATTCCTGCCGGAGCCTTCCATACACCCCGGCGTGCGTCGGTTCTCGCCCAAACGCCGGCGGCAAAACCCGAGGGCGGGACCAACACGCCGGCAGGCCCGGAATCTTCATGATCTGGATTGTAATTCGGGTTGGGCGTCTCAACCCAGGGATAGTACATGACACAATGAGGAGAGGTTGGCAAACCTGTTGTTTTTGTCAGATTATCAGCCAGATCGGTTTCTGGAGGAGGATCCAAGATGAGCATACGATTTTGCATTTTTTCCACGTGAGCAACAGCGGCTCCAATGATCGCGTTTTGGTTTCCGTCGGAAATACTAAAATGTTGGGTTGGAAGACAAATGATATCGATGTCGTCGTATTTCTCGAGCATATTCAAGACTTCTGCATATTCCTTCAATGTACCATCTCCGGCGGCGTCATCCGGGCTTGGGTCTGGGTCTGGGTCTGGGTCTGGGTCTGGGTCTGGGTCTGGGTCTGGGTTTGGATCCGGGTCTGGGTTTGGATCCGGGTCTGGGTTTGGATCCGGGTCTGGGTTTGGATCCGGGTCTGGGTTTGGATCCGGGTCTGGGTCTGTCCCGCTCTCTCCTTCTTCCTGATTCGCCGATCCCTCATCGCCACCCAGTCTGACCACATAGGCTTCACTTCCTCCGTTTTGAAAAAATGCCTTTACCGAGTGGCCGGTATAATCCACATCAATTTCATTGAATGATTTCACAACTCCAAATTCCTTTTCGTACTCACCAAAAGACGTGACACGAACGATCTTACTTGGAGTTCCTTGCGCCGTGGATCCAAGAAAAGCGACAGTGGAAGTACCGATTGCTTCGATGGGCATGGCTCCGGTTGGTTTTTCGTCAATATGTACATATACTCCCGGCGATAAATTCATGTAAACCTCCTAATTAATTACAAGAAACAGTTTATTAGGATCTCTTACCGACTACCTGGGCATCAAAATATGGGCAGGGACGCTCCCAATAAAACACCCGGATTTTTTTCCTGGACAAAACCCCATATCCTAAAGCGCCACAGCCCCAATCCGGCCATGACGGCCGGCTTGAGATCTTCGTTCGTAGCGCCGAGTCCTACCTCAAATGTCACGATCGAACCCTTGTTCAAACGGCTTGCTTCTTCGGCCAGCTTTTTGTAGTCATCCCGAACGGATTCCAGCGTGGTTACATACTCGCGCTGGTGCGCCCGCTGAGATTCGTACTCTTTGATGGTTGTCTCGTACTGCCGGATGAGCGCGTCGGCTTGATCGAGCTTTTTTTGAAGATCTTCGATCTTTTCGGTAAGAAATATTATGTCTTTGCTCCCTTCAACATCAACAGTTGCATATGTTTTTTCTTCTATTTGTACCTTATACCTTCCATCCTGCGTCTTGTTTACAAGCGTGCATACCTGCGCGATGCCGAGAGACGGACAAAGCACGCCCACTACAATCAATACGCCGATAATCTTTCTATTTTTCATTTCTGATTTCCTTCGATAAGCCTAAGCTTTCTGAGCCTGCTCATCGCTTTTTCAAACTCCCTGCTGGAGCAGACCCAGGGCGGTATCATCGCCGGCATCGGCATGCTGGTTCTTTTTTGGTCCGTACTGAAGGTTCTCGGGCACATTGAAATGGCCTTAAATGATATCTGGGAAATTAAGGAGCAGCGCAGCTGGGGAAGGAAATTCAGTGACTATCTGTCAATTATGCTCATCAGCCCGATTCTGGTGTTGCTGAGCGGCAGTGTGACGGTTTTTATCACCACGCAGGTGGAGCATATCACCCAGAGAGTGGCCCTGCTGGGCGTTTTCAGCCCGCTGATATCTTTTTTGCTGAAGTTGATGCCCTATGTATTGATCTGGGTTCTGTTTACGATTCTTTATATCATTATGCCCAACACCAAAGTCAATTTCAAAGCCGGCCTGGTCGGCGGCGTCGTTGCCGGAACGCTTTACCAGATTGCCCAGTTGGCTTATATTAGCTTCCAGGTCGGTGCCGCCAAATACAATGCCATTTATGGCAGTTTTGCAGCGCTGCC
>JBFFBT010000007.1:0-49119 GCA_041560255.1 Myxococcota bacterium
ACCGGACAACACGTCATCTCGGCTGCTTTGTGGAAACGATGCGGATATCAAACCATCAGTGTGCATATGGGTAAAATCCATACGACCATTGATATTGATACCGGGCACATATCCCAAAAGGAGCTGTATGAGGTAGAGCGCTACGCCAATCAGATCATCAATGCAAACCTCGAAGTGGATTCAGAGGAGGTAGAACCTGACCGATTGCACTCGTATCCGTTGCGTAAACCGATCCAGTCAATGGAAAAAGCTCGTTTGGTGCACATACAGGGGATCGATTGGGTGGGATGTTGTGGAATGCATCTCATGCGTACCGGTTTGGTTGGTTTGGTACAGTGCATCGGGTTTGAGAAAATCCGTGGTATGACAAGATTGATTTGGAAAATCGGTGATCGAGCCTACCTGGATTATAGAATCAAGATAAAGCTTTTGGACGACCTACGGGGTATTTTTGGTACCCAGGAGGGGCGTATCCGGGAGGAAGTATCAAAACTGATTTTGGAAAAGGCACAGTTGTCGAGGCAGAATCATGCGCTTGCCCATCGGTTGGCCGTAGTGTTGGGTGACAGCCTGATTGAAAAAGCCCATAGAATTGGGAATAACCGCATTTGTTACGTCAGGCATGAATTTGAAGATGAGTCTCAGGAATTGATTTTGCAGCTATGCAAATACTTCATTGTACGTAACGGAGTTGTTTTTTTTCTCACCAATCGCATCAAAGATCTGTGGCACTGGAGCGTGGGTTGTTTTGAAGCACTCGGAGTCGATCTTACCGGCAGTATGCAAGCGCTTGTGGGTATGGGCGGCATGCGGGGAGGGGGCCGGCACCCGCTTTGGCAGGGCGTTGGATCCTCGAAAAGTGATCTGGATCGGATCGAAACCCACCTTCGAAAAGTTTTAGAAGATGAATCTCCTAAAAGCGATATATGCTAGGCCGAAGCTTCCCCCGCGCTTCACAGGGGGGAACATTAACAAGGAATTGCACATAAACAAAACGTTACGTAATTGATGGGGGGTCGGTCTACGGGTTGGATTGGGATTCTGCGGTTTTGTCCATGCATCGTTCTTGGTTCCAGCGAATGGCTTGGTTGTGAAATACCTTAAAAAATGCCAATCCAACCGAAGTGATGGGTACGGCAAAAAGGGCTCCCACCATCCCGTAGAAGTGTTCCCCGGCCACCAGGGCGAAAATCACCAATACGGGATGGATCCGGGCGGATTCTCCCATGATTTTCGGATTGAGTAGATTGGCCTCGACCAGATGTATACCGATGATCCAAACCAGCACTCCCAAACCGGTTCCGAACCCATCGGTTAATCCCACGGCGACAATCGGTACGGAAGATAGGATGGAGCCGAAAATGGGTATGAGGCTCATCACGGCCGCCAGGCTCGAGAGGATGACCGGGAACTTTACACCGATGATTGCCAGGCCGATGAAGGTCAATACCCCGTTGACCAGACAGATGATAACTTGGCCACGCACCACGCCGGCCAGTCCACGATCGATTTCTTTGAGTACTTCTTGGTATCCGTCATGCAAACGAGCGGGCAACATGGAGCGGAAAAACCCGAAAATTCTTTCGGGCTTGCTCAAGAGAAAAGCCGCTACCATGAAAATGAGGAAGGTCATGAGCACGTTTCTAAAAGTGTTGACCACAAATTTCTGTCCCAAGTTGACAAAGGCAAAAAAATTACCTCGAACGGCATCCGAGAATTCGAACACCGATTTTTTCACCACTTCGTTTAAATTGATGACGAAGCTGCCGGGTTTTACTTCTTCGTTCTCAGGTGGTCTGGTGGTGATGATGTGCACAGGTAGATCGTGAACATCGACCCAATTCTTCACTTCTTGGGCGTACTCTTCAATCTTTTCGGGTGTAAGCGACGCCACGAGTTTTTCCGCTTCTTTGGTCAACTTGGTTACCTCGGAGCCTATCTTGGGGACTGCGAGCATTCCGTAGGTCCAAAGCAATGTACCCAGGGCCGAATAGATCAGAACAGTGGCAGTCCATCGAGGCATTTGAAAACGGATGCGGGGAATCTCGATCCGACTCAATATTTCGACCAAAGGCGCAAACAGGTAAGCTATCAGTACGGCCCCTATGAAGGGAGCCAAGATCTCTCGAAACGAGAAAAGAAGTCCAAGAATGACCAGCCATAAGATGGCAAAGGCGTAATGAGGGATTTTACCCCAGGTTTTTTTCGTAATAGGCATGTTGTTCATGGGTGGATGGGCCTCCGATACTTTAGGATTGGCATCTTAGCGTATCGACGATCGAAGGGAAAGAAAGATACAAAAGAATTTCAACTTCAGGGATGGACCCCTACTTGCATGCGCCTCCGGCCGGTGCTTTGTGATCAGGACCGGAGAGCTTGTTTTCACAGCCCTGCAATCCTTTGTTGTGTTTACACAAGTTGTTTTTGATGGTCTCGGGATCGATGCCCGAAAAGCGATGTCGGTTGTTGGCGAACCACGTCGGGCTCGCGGATACATCCAATCCTTCGGCAATTTTTATGTCGTCTCGAAGCAGTTTCTTGCCTTCTTCGCCATTGAAGCATTTTTCAATTACTTTCGTATCGATACCGGTTTTTCCTCCAGTACATGTCTGCCAGTTGCTGTCGCGGATGTTTTTGTTGCGGCACCAGATGTAATCCATATATTTATTGTTTTTGGGATAGTGTTTTGCTGCGCATAACTCTCGAATGTTTTCATCCACCTCGGGTTGTCCGTGCAGGGCCTGAAATCCATCACCCTGCTCGGAAGCGATGAAATGAACTTCGAAATCGATATTGTTTTTAAAATTATCCAGCACTTCTTTCATAGCGTCCAGTGCGCGCACTCCATAGGGACACTGCGACATGACGAAGACTTCCAGTTTATTTTTGGCTTCTTTACGGCAATTGAGGCTGTAGGTACAGTCTGGATCTTTGCAGTCGATCAGGTTGTTTCCCGTGTCGTCTTTTTGGTTGTCGCAGACTTCCTTGGTTGGATCAAACCTTCCGTATCTCGAAAAAATATACTGGTCTCCCACCGGCTCCAGTACGCGTTCGAACCGAGCATAGGACTCTTCTTGTTTGATTTCACTGCCGAAAATCAATATCGGCAGTTTTGTGAGCTTGTGTTGTTCGTAGAGTTTTTTGCCTTCTTCGGAGTTGAAATCCAGAACGTTGATCTCTGCGCCGGGGAAGAAATTTTTCATCTGTTTTGAA
Source organism: Myxococcota bacterium (assembly GCA_041560255.1). Taxonomy (GTDB): domain Bacteria; phylum Myxococcota; class B64-G9; order B64-G9; family B64-G9; genus JBFFBT01. The sequence continues at coordinate 3,214 of JBFFBT010000007.1, forward strand.
ATCATATCGGTTCTGCAATCCTTACAGCGCTCGTCGCTGATGATGGTAATCGGCACCTTGACCGGCGGAGGGATACTTTCACAATATTTGGCTTTTTCTTTTGGGAAGGCTTCACAAATTGCCCGAGCAAAAGCTTTTTCGGATCGTCCTCCGCGATACAGATCTCCACCGATATAGATGGTCGGGCTACCGGTTGCGCGGCGGGCTTTCGAGCGTTCGAACGATGCTTTGAGAAGATCGTGTCCTTCTTGTCCTTCATAGCAGGCCTTGATGCGATCGAAAGGCATGTTGGTTTCTTTTGCACAGGTTTCCCAGTTATCCGGAATTTGACGCCAGTTTTTATTCATGCAAGCGATGAAATCCATATAGTTTTGAGATGCGTATTTGGAGGCGCACATCTGTACTTTATCGCCTTGGACTTCGGGTTCGCGGTGGAGCGAATTGAGTTTGTCGCCATTGACACTTCCGATGAAATCCAGGGTAAAGTCGATGTCTCCACCCATGTTCTTTAGAACCGGGAAGATGGCGTCTTCCACGGTGACACCGAACGGACATTTCGACATGACATAAAACTCGACCTTGGCTTTTTCGGACACGGTTTGCTCGAGGGATTTCACAGCTTCTTCGGGCGTGTCTTGGGCCTTTTTACAACCGGAGATACTCAGTAGGCTTACAAAAGATAAGAATGCCAATGTGAGCACAAAACATTGTCTTCTGACCTGTTTCATCGGTATGACTCCTTTTGTACGCTTTCTATAAGTTAAAAATAAAGACTGCCAGCAAGCTCTGACTCTTAACATCAATCGCCTTGAATATGCAAGAAATATTTACCGTATCGGGGGGCGGCTCGAGGCATTGTGCACACTGGGTCGGGCTGCTTTGAGATTTTTATGCAACCTTGCCGATCCATCCGGTTTGATTCGGAGTTGACAACCCAAAGGCGGCTGGGTATACTATACACATGTTCAGGTTTTCGACTTCACCCGATCAGGCTTTTGGTATACGGACGAAGATGGGAAATCCGATGACCCTGATACGATCCCGCAATCCATGCGCATCGGATATGTGGGTGGTCTCACCTTCGAATGGGTGTGTATTCGGATGTCTTTTTTGTCCGTTTGGGAAAAACCGGAGAATCCGGAATCGACCGGTATTGCATAGCCGGATTGTCGAATCGTTGGATGAGGCCTGGGCGGCTCGAAATCGCAGGTCGAAACCACCTGCAAGGCTGATGATTGGTCACGATTCGGATCCTTTTCAACCATTCGGCGATCTGACCGGGCTTGTCCATGTGGTTGTCCAGCGTGCATTGGAGGCTGGGAGTGAAGTGTATTTGGTCACCCGGGGGTTGGTGCCCGACGGGTATGAGGAACTATTTCGAGCATATGGTCAAAAAATTCATGTTCAAATGGCTTTTTTTTCGATCGATCCGCATCTCTCAGCATTGTTTGAAAGCAACACTCCGGCCGTAGAACAGCGATTGAGCTGTGTCCGTCGATTGTTGAAATGGGGTGTCGAGGTGAGAGCCAGGTTGGGACCGTTTATCCCCTATGTGTCGGACACCGTAAGTCATATTGAAGATTTGCTGCGGTACTTGCGTTCGGCGGGCATCCGGCGTTGTTCGGCAGGATACCTGGTGCTGAAATCGCATACACTCGAGGTAATGAAAGCAAGCCTGCCGAGGGCGCAGTATCAATTGATACGGGGTAGCTTTCAGGGTCAAAGCTGGCAACAGGAAGGAGTAGGTAAATTGTCAAAATACCTACCTGCCGGGATTCGTCTGCCGGGATACGAGAGATTGCTCAATTTAGCGAAGCGGGCTGGTATGGAAATGGATTTGTGCGCTTGCATGAATCCATGTCAAATCAAACCCACCATCCAGAATTCGTGTTTCGGGCCTGCATCCCCACGCCGTTTTTCAATCGGCCGGCGGGGTCAGTTGGAGCTTTTTTCGGCCCACTGAGATTACATTGCATTGAATTATGGGTTGTTTACTGGGTCTCGATGAGAAAGTCATAAGCGTCCCTGCGATCTGGTTTGCTGAGTATCGCAAAGGCCTTGCGGATTCTACCCAGCACCTCGGTGAGCTCTTGGAGTAGATCGGCCGGCAACAAATCCGGTGAACATTGAGGCCTCAATTTCTGCAATAGGTGTTGGTAGGCCTTCTCAATTTGTTCACTACTGGCTTGTTTCGCAATGCCGAGCACGTGATAATAGGTACTGCCTCTTCTGGTGCGTTTGTACTCGGTTAGATAATGACGCAACATATCAAAATGTTGATCCTGGGGTGATTTCTCAAATTTGGGTTTGGTGGTAATCGGTGTTTTTGGGGCAGGTGGGACCGGCGCGGCCCTGGATGGTTGGATGGGTGTGCGCGGCTCGGGTTTGGTTGCAGCTCTCGGAGGAGAGACATTCGGCGTTTTTGGGGCCGGCGTTACCTCTGGGACACGATGATTTTCAGATACTTCGATATCGAATGCCAAGTCGTTTTCGGACTCTTCCATATCGATTTCGACCGAGTCCAACAACTTGTCGATTTCGTCCAAGAGTTTATCGGATTCCTCATCGGAAGAAACTTCGGATTGGATTTTCTGGATCGGGGTATCGGGTGGGGCTTTTAGTCGGGGTGGTTCGGCCTTGGCTTTCGGGGTTGGATCGCGTTGAGAGCAAAGCTCCAAAACAATTGCTACCAGTTCTTTTTTCTTGTTTCGGGAAGATTCGTCGAACGCCACTGCCATGCCTGCCGGGTGGCCGCTCTCTTGGGATTTTTCCATAGTGACGCTTCGAACCACTTCTCCGCTCAATTGAAACAGCTTTCCATCTGGTTTCGTCAAAGATATCTTTACCTTTGACCAAAGAGGTGCGGGTTGTGAAGTGCGTAGAAATATACCTCCCCCTCCGATGTCTTTGCTGATGAGATTGAGTTGACGTTTCTGTCCAGATACATCGACTTCCACCGGCAGGCTTACTACAACCCGCGGAGAACATCTTGTACCACCGCCGGACATCAACTTGGGCTCATCTACCATTTGGTTTGTCTATTCGTTGAAGATACATTCATTCCCGAATATATATTGTAACGCACCTGTCAAAAGCTTTCAAACTTCTTCCTTAGGTTTTCGATATGGTTTGTGCCTGCGCCTTCGATTTCTTGGAAGGCAGGCAACCGGTTTGGATGGAGGGGGTCCTGAATCTTTTGCTTGGGTGGAGTTCGAGTTGGATGGAGTATGGTTGTTTGACTCAAGTGCTGGATGTGGGCCTTTACGTTCGATGTATTCGATCTGCTTTGACGAAAAGTTGTTTTGAAAGGAAGCCGAAATTTCGATCATCGTGTTAAACTCACGTTCTAGAACAAGCAGATCGGAGCGGTAGCGATTTTGAATGTAATCTGCGATTTCCGGTTGTAGGCCGATACGTACCTTTTCGATATTTTTGTCGACCAGTTTTGCCTGGATGGAGCGAAGCATGTGTAGAGCGATGGTGTCGTTGGAGCGAATCACTCCGTCGCCCATGCAATGCGGGCATTCCCGGTAACCGATCAATCGTATGGATTGGTCGAGTTGCTGGCGGGTCAGGGTGCAGAGTCCAAAAGCTGTAATTTTTCCGATTTGATGGCGGGCCTTGTCGCTGCGCATGGCATCGCGCAATGTGCGTTCCACCACCGTTCTGTGTTTGGTCTCCTGCATATCGATGAAGTCGATAACGACAATACCACCCAAATTTCGTAGTCGGAGTTGACGGGCCACTTCACTTGCGGCCTCCAGGTTGGTCTGGTACGCCAGATCTTCTTGCATCTTTTGTCCCTTGGTTTTGCCCGAGTTGACATCCACAGAAACCAAAGCTTCGGTCTGTTCGATGATCAGAGTGCCTCCCGACGGAAGATGAACTTTTCGACTGTGGATACTCTCAATTTGTTCTTCGATCCCGAAAGCCGAAAAAATGGGGGTTTTTTCGGTATACATCTTGAGCTTGTGAATCTTACGCGGAATGAACAACTTGAACACGCTTCGGGCTCTCTCCATGGTGGATGGATCGTCAATCCATACTTGCTCGATATCGTTAGTGAAATAATCTCTCAACATGCGTTGGACGATGTCCGCTTCAGGATAGAGCAAGCCGGTTTGTTGAGGGTTTTTTCTGGCCCGGGAGGTAATGTCTTTCCAGATTCTAACCAGGTAATTCAAGTCGCGAGCTAGGGTTCGCCGGGTTTGGTTCCGTACCGCGGTTCGTAAAATAAAGCCCATGCCTTTCGGTGGATTGAGATTGGCGCCCATTTCAAGAAGCTGCTTGCGCATTTCCTGATCTTCGATTTTTCTCGAAACACCACGCTTATCGCTGAATGGCATGAGGACCAGGTAACGACCGGCCAGGGATACCTCGGAGGTAAGCCGCGCGCCTTTTTCTCCCAATGGCTCTTTCGTCACCTGCACCAAGATGCTTTGTTGCGGTTTTATGGCTTGTTCAATCCGAGGAGCCTTGGCATCTTTTGGCTTCACTATCCAACAACTGGGAACAATCTCGTCCATGGGCAGAAATCCATGCCGGTTGCTGCCATAATCGACAAAACAAGCCTCCAGAGCTGGTTGTACGCTGCTGACCTTGCCCAAATAGATATTGCCTCGGCTCCGAAACCTGTCTTGGGTCTCTTCGATGTATGTCTCGAGAACTCCTGAGGATAGGATCGCCACGCGGATGTTTTGTGGTCTGGTGGCGTTAATTAACATTTGCTTGCTCATGATTTTCATCCTGACGTTGTAAGAGATGTCATTTGGATCTGTCTGGTCAATCCCATGCAATCCATTCAAACATAATAATGCCGCAATACGCTAAGTTTTTTGCCTCTTCGGTCGAAAAGTGCGTTTTGCCGAAGTGACTCAGTAAGTTATCGCCGCATTACCACTAAAATGTCAAGCAGACAGCACGGAGTGATTTGTCTCGCGAGACACTTTTATTGTAAGGATGTGACATGGGACAGCCTCTTTGAGGCCAAGGGATAAGAAATAAATGTATAACATTTCAAAATCATTATAAAAAATATTCACTCGTGGTTGGCATGTGTGTTGCAAATAAACAATCCGAGGAGGACGAAACCATGGTCGACAAAAATACACTGTGTGAGAAAATCCGTTCGATCTATCCTGAAATAGGCGAGTGCGGAATTGATATCGATGTAGCCTATGACGAAACCAATACCGCTTGGGTGGTAGAGATGAAACATGGAGATCAAAAACTCAAGACATTTCTCGAGCCGCCCGATGTGGATGCATGTGTCGAGGGCAGGCATTGCATCCATTTGGGCTCAAAAATATCCACCTTGATCTCGAATACGAAATAATAAAAATTTCGTCAATCACCTTGGAGATGGGAGACGAAGACTGCGACAGGATTTACTGAAAAATCCGGGTTGCCTCCATTTCCGAGAGACCCCCAAATATCTGTACCCCAGCAATAGACACGATGATCGACTGTTAGTCCACAAGAATGATCATAACCACAAGTTATAAAAATAAAATTTTTTACACCAACAATATTTTCAGAGTTTATTTCTACAGGGCTTGCTTGATGATCTATCCCAAAATTGTCTCCGAGCTGTCCTTTACTATCGTTTCCCCAACAATAAACGACTTGATCTGTCGTTAATCCACAAGTATGAAAAGCACCTGCCGAAATCATGTCAAACGTTTTTTCGCCCTTTATGTTTGCTATATTGATTGGTTGAGGTTTTTGCTCGTCGACACACGGTGTTGCGTTTCCCAGCTGTCCATCATGATCATAACCCCAACAATATACATGTTTGTCCGTGGTGATGCCACATACATGAAACCTGCCAGCTTCCAGTTGTAGAAATGTTTTACTACCATTGACACTAGAAGTATCGACAGCAGAAGGAATCAATGAGTTTTCAATATTATGATCGCCATTCCCAAGTCGTCCAGAGGTGTCGTTTCCCCAACAATACGCGAAACCTTCACTTGTAATTCCACAACTGAAATCATCGCCGGCAACCACGTCAAGAAAGGTTGTTTTTCCAGAAATAGATGTTGTATCAATTTCTACCGGATTATATGATTCATTGTTTTCGCTTCCATTTCCAAGTTGTCCGAATGTGTTTTTCCCCCAACAATATCCTTTTCCTTCACTTGCGATTCCACATGTGTGGGCGTGACCTGCAGATATCTTATAGAAATCGTATTTTCCAATTACTGCTTTGGGATAGAAAGAAGGATTGCTTGTATCGCTATTTCCGAGTTCTCCATTTTTGTTTTCACCCCAACAATAAGCGGTAAACTTATTGGAAACTCCGCAGGAATGCCTTATGCCCGCCGAAATCGAAAAAATTTTTCTTCATTAGGAAGATGGGTTATATCAACTAAAACGGGAAGTTGGGAAGTATAGTAGGCTGGTCCAGAACCAAGTTTGCCAAAAATATTCGATCCCCAACAATATGCTGTGTTGTCGATCGTAATACCACAAGTGTGATCGATACCGGCCGAAATCGATAAAAATTCATCCGAGCCTTTGATCTCGCTTGTATCTAGAGGGGTTGGGATATAACTGTAGTTTGCAATTCCTCCATCACCTAGTTGATCTTCAGAATCCGAGCCCCAACAGTATGCAATATTTTCGGCAGATAATCCACAGGTGTGGGTACTTCCAGAATATACTTGGATCATTGATTTATTGCCGGTGATATTGCCATCATGGATTTTTATGGGCACCTCTGAGTTCGCAACTTGTCCATTACCCAATTGCCCAAACATATTTTGACCCCAGCAATATATAACGTGGTCACTTGTTACACCGCAGATGTGATACCATCCTGTACTGATGCTGGTAAACGTTTTATCTCCAACAATTGTTGAAGTATCCACTTTTGACGGAATCGACTTGTCTTGTTCCGATTCTCCATTTCCAAGAGCGCCTGAATAATCTCCCCCCCAACAATATGCAATTTTATCATTGGAAACTCCGCAAGTATGACGCCATCCTGTCGATACGGAGATAAACTCTTTTGATCCTTCTATCATGAAGGTGTCAACTTCAACTGGAACAATCGATTGGTTTTCAGTGCTGTTATTTCCTAGAGTTCCTGATTCATTATCACCCCAACAAAATACCTTTCCTTCAGTCGTAATTCCGCAACTATGTGTAAAGCCTGCAGAAACAAAGGAAAGCGTTTTTGGATCCGACAAGTTTTTCGTACTAATCTTCAACGGAATTTCCGACATTGAAATCTCTCGATCTACTCCAAGCTGACCTTTGTTGTTCATTCCCCAACAATAACAATCTCCTTCTGTTGTTACTCCACAAGTATGGTGGTAACCGGCTGAGATTTGCTTGAATATTTTCGATCCAGATACCATCGATGTATTTATGGGAAAGGGCTGCGATGCATCACCTATGGACAAGCCATTGCCAAGGGCGCCAAACAAATCCGCTCCCCAGCAATATGCACTGCCTTGATTGGTGATGGCACATGTATGAGTATAGCCGGCAGAAACCTGAATGAATTTGACATTGTTTGGTATTGATGAAGTACTGATAATAAATGGGGCTTGGTATCCATGATTACCCGGCTCTATACCTAATTGGCCATTCCCGTCATATCCCCAGCAAAATATATTTCCTAATTTGGTCAAACCGCAGGTATGCATTCCACCTGGGGATAAAGTTTTCCAATCAACTTCTTCACAAAGATCTAGCTCTTCATCACAGATCATATTTGTACAGACATCTTCTTTATGGATACAATTTCCTTGGCCATCGCATACGTCGCTTCCGTTGCAAAAAATATTGTCATCACATGTGTTGATATTGAATTTGTGTGAACAAATTCCTGATGCCGGGCATAAATCATCGGTGCAGACATTATCGTCATTACATGCTTCTGCGTTCGTACATGCTATACAGTCTGGACAAAATATACATATTTTTTCTTCAAGATCGCATAGGTGGTTTTGCATACAATCTGCGTGATTGTCGCACATGCACGCATCTTTTTGCTCATTGCAAATGAGCTCTCCACATGGTGGTTCTTCTTGGTTGCAATTTCCCTTTCCGTCACATATCTCCTGACCGTTGCAAAACAAATCATCTCCACAGGGAATTTTGTTATATTCAATTTGGCAAATACAACTTTGTGGGCAGCTATCATTTGTACAAATATTCCCATCATCACATTCATCCGAAGTCGTACATGCTATACAGTTGGGACATTTTATACATTCTTTCGATACAAGATTGCAGAGGTATCCATCTACGCAATCATCGTGTTTATAACAAAATATCTGAAGGTTTGGTGGGCAAGATATGAATACTATCGAAAGTAAGACAAAAAACATACTGGTTAAGTGCTTCGTTTTCATATGGTTATCCATTCATGTAGCAACACTTCAAGTACTGCTTTTTATTTACTCAATGCAAAAAAAAGTCAAGCTGTATTCGGTGATAATGCAAACGATAAAAATGAGGAGTGATTGGAAAAGAAGTTACTTTTCAAATTCAAGCATTCATCGTATTTCTTTGTAAATATTGATAATGTATATTCACCTGGATACATGCCAAGAGCAAAAATTGGTTGATCATGCTACAATGGTATCTGAATAGGTAATATTCTATACATTATTGCTAGACAATTCCAGATTTCTGGGTTTATAAATGAAAATGAGAATAGGTTTGGGAGTTTGTGATGGAATGTTATTCGCAAGATCGGTTATCTAAAAATATTGAAAAAAAACAAAAACTTCCTGCTTTATTGGAGGCCATTGGGCATACTCCCTTGATTGAGCTTCAAAGGATACGATCCGAAAAGGGGGCTCGGATTTTGGCGAAGCTCGAGGGCAACAACCCGGGTGGGTCGGTCAAGGATAGACCCGCTCTTTGGATGATCGAGCGGGCCGAAAAAGAAGGCCGGTTGACGCCTGGAAAAATCATCTTGGAGCCGACCTCAGGAAATACCGGTATCGGATTGGCCATGGTGGGGGCTTGTAAGGGATACCGTGTGAAGTTGACCCTGCCGGAGTGCGTCAGCATGGAGCGCCGGCAGACCTTGCTGGCTTTCGGCGCCGAGTTGGTGTTGTCCCCCCATCATGAGCGTACAGACGGGGCCATACGCTTGGCGCACAAGATCTACGAGGAGGATCCCGAAAAGTATTTTATGCCCAATCAGTTTTCAAACCAGGACAATTGGCTGGCGCACTATGAGACTACGGCCGTCGAGATCATCGAACAAACCCGGGGTGAGCTGAAGGCTTTTGTGGCCGGGATGGGTACCACCGGAACTCTGATGGGTGTTTCCAGGCGCTTGAAAGAATACGACGAAAAAATTCTGATTGTGGGCGCCGAGCCGGTCGAAGGTCACGCCATCCAGGGCCTGAAAAATATGAATGAAGCCATTGTTCCCATGATATTCCAGCCCAAGAAGCTTGACCGTATCGTCACCGTCGAAGACCGGCAGGCGTTTTCCATGGCCAGAAGACTGGCTCTCGAGGAAGGTTTGTTCGTCGGTATGAGCAGCGGCGCCGCCATATGGGCCGCCTTGCAGGTTGCCGCCGACCTCAAACCAGCAGACACCGTCGTGACCATCCTACCTGACCGGGGAGACCGGTATTTGTCTACCAATCTATTTCGCTCTATGTGCGCTGAATGCCCCCCTTGACGAAAGAGACATCCTTACTTCAACTCGAAATTGGATATCCCATCATATCATAGTTGCCATACTTTGCATTTGAACAGGATGGTCGGTTGGAAAAGAGATGGGGTTTGGGTGTCGAAGCGTATCAAGTGGATTTCGAATTGGCCGATCAGGATTTTTACCCGAATCTTTTTGCATATTCATTTTGGACCAAAATGGATGCAAGTAAAGACTCGACTTCCTTGACAATATATATAATGCCATGTATGGTGGCGCATGGCCTTGTTCAAGGGATATCGCCGTGTTTTTGTTTTTCGGAGGGCATGATGGCCAGAAAAAAAATCTCCACGACGGTCTACATTACGCAGGAGCAGAGTGAAAGGCTCAAACAGTTAAATGAAAAGACCAAAGTGCCGGTAGCGGAGTATATCCGGGAAGGCATCGAGCTGGTTTTGCAGCGGTATAAGGATTTGTTGCCCGGCCAAATTTCTTTTGTAGATAAGAGATGATACCGCAGAAAGTTTTTGCTATGCTCGGGTTGGGTCAGATTTGCTGGTCTCCATCGCAAAGCTGCCGGGTTGAAATGGAGGTTTCATCTTGAAAGTGCTCGTTACAGGTGGAGCCGGGTTTATCGGCTCCCACGTGTCCGATATGCTCATTGCCAATGGGCATGAAGTTTTGATTGTCGACAATCTTTCCAGCGGTAAGCGGAGCAATATCCCCAAAGCAGCAGATTTCATGGAAATGGATGTTTGTTCCGAAAGCTTGGTCGATGTCGTGCGGCAAATGCAACCCGGGGCGATCATGCATCTGGCGGCGCAGATCGATGTAAGGAAATCGGTCGAGGATCCGGTTTTTGATGCCCATGTCAATGTTCTTGGTTTGGTTCGTTTGGCACAGGCCGCAATGGTTGCCGGAGTCGAGAAGATCGTGTTCTCTTCGACCGGAGGGGCGATATACGGCGAGCAGGATTTTTTCCCCGCAGATGAGCACCACCCATGCCGGCCGGTAAGCTTTTATGGCGCTTCCAAGCTTTGTGGTGAGGTGTATTTGGATACCTTCAGTCGGGTCTTTGGGCTCAAATGGGTTGCATTGCGTTATTCGAATGTATACGGTCCAAGGCAGGATCCGCATGGCGAGGCGGGGGTGGTGGCCATTTTTTCAGGACGGCTTCTTCACGCACAGCGGCCGAGGATATATGGTGATGGGCTGCAAACCCGGGACTATGTATTTGTAACCGATGTGGCCAGAGCCAACCTGATGGCGGTTGAAAGTGACATCCAAGGAGTTTTCAACATTGGTACCGGGATTGAAACCAATGTGTGCGAGCTGGCTGCGCTCATGTCAAAGATAGTCGGTTTCAATGAAAAACCCGAGCACTTGCCGGCCAAAGCGGGCGAGCAAATGCGCTCTTCGATCGACGCCGGAAAGGCCCACAGGGAAATGGATTGGAAGCCCGAAGTGGATCTTATGACCGGTCTCGGAAAAACTCTGGAATATTTCCGAAATCACCTATGACCAGATTCCCGTGAGTTACGATGATGAGTGAAAAAGCAAAAATTGAAATACCCAAGTGTTGGAGTCAGCGCCTTTGGTGGTTGTTTCTGTTCGTCGGATTGGTGGCGGCATATTTGGTGCTGCGCAATTTCACGATGGGATTTACGGCATTTCTTTTGTTCCTCTCGATATTTTTGGGATTGGGTGCAGCTGCCGGTCACTATCTGGGTGCCTACATTGATAACCATCACCGGTCCGAAAAGGGGTTGCTTCGTCACGAACGCAGGCTGTCGAAAGCTTTGTTGAAATGGCTGGAGCGAATCAAGGTTCGTAAGGGTAAATCGCTGACGGATCAGATTGTCAAGCAGATGGACGAACATATCCAAAGACTTCGAAATCTACTCCATTTCGAGGATACGGATCGGATTGCCTTTCGAGAGGAAAGGCGCCGGGTACAGCATTTTGTGGATGAGAAGCTGGGATTTTTGAAAAAGAATCCCGTACGCGAATATGTCGAATCGATCGGTTTCGCGGTGCTCATCGCCTTGGCACTGCGGGCCTTTGTGATCGAGGCATTTCAGATTCCATCCGGATCGATGATCCCGACCCTACGGGTTGGAGATCATATTTTTGTCAACAAATTGTCATACGGGATTCGCGTGCCCTTGCTTCCGATGTCATTGTTCGGAAACAAAATTCCAGCGCTTGCCTGGAGTTGGTCCATGCCGAAGCCCGGCGATGTGATCGTTTTTATTACCCCGGAGAACGAAGAAGAGGACTACATCAAACGGGTTGTCGCCGTGGAAAACGATTGGATAGAAGTGGTGGACGGCATTGTCTTGGTCAATGGGAAACCGTATCAACAATCCAATTTTTCTGATTTCAGGTACAACGAGTTGGATGAGCAGGGTCGCTTTGTCAGGGAAACCTCCACGAAAAAGATTGAAGAATCCGTCATGGGTCAAAGCCACGACATATTGCGCTCGTCTTGCTCGCATCACCGCGAGTGCGGGGGATATTGGCGTGAACCCGGAAACCAACCCGGGGCCAAGACCGGATGCAATTTCACAACCGGTATATGTCATGAGCCCAACTTCGGACCTACTCAAGTTCCGAAAAACCATGTGTTTGTCATGGGTGACAACCGCAACAACAGTCGTGACAGCCGGATCTGGGGTACGGTTCCGATGGAATTGATCAAAGGCAGGGCGGTATTTATTTGGTGGTCCTACCGAGAAGGACAGGTACAGTGGGAACGTATGTTTACCAAAATTCGTTGAGCATGTAATATCCCGATATATATGGATTATTCTAAATAGACAAACAGGGTTTCGACAAAGGATTACAGAGACTCTCTCTTGCAGATGGGACCGTATTCTTGGATCGTTTCGTGATAATGGGCGGTAGGGTTGTCGATCCCTCCCAGAATATGGATCGGCAGGTGTCGTTGGTGGTCGAAGACGATCGAATAGCTGGGTTGGGCGGGTTGCCTCGAGAAGGGGACAGAGTCATCGATGCAACCGGAAAGTTGATCTTTCCGGGTTTGATCGACATGCATGTGCATCTGCGCGAGCCAGGGATGACGGATGCCGAGGATGTCCGCAGTGGTACGCTGGCGGCGGCCGCGGGGGGATTTACCACCGTGGTGTGCATGCCCAATACAAAACCCGTGATGGATAGGAAAGAACATCTGGATATCTTGTTTGACGCCATCCAAAAGCATGCGCTCGTTCGGGTTGTACCCTCGGCGGCGATTTCACTGGGTTTGGAGGGTAGGAGACTTACAGCCATCGAGAAGTTGGCAGCCATGGGTGTGAAAGTATTGAGCGACGATGGCATCGGGACCGAAAACATGGCTCTGTTACACGAAGCCCTGGGGCGGGCGGCCTCATTGGGTTTGCCTGTGTTGACCCATTGCGAGGATCATGGGTTGCGGGGTAGGGGAGTCATGCATGCGGGTGATTGTGCCGAAAGAATGGATATATCGGGTATGTCCTCTGAGTCTGAGTACCGAGCCGTGCACAAAGCGATTGATTGCAATCGCAAGGCGCGGGCCAAATTGCATATTCAACATGTCAGCACGCGGGAGACAGTTGAAGCCGTGCTGCGAGCCAAGGAAATGGATATTCCGATAAGCGCCGAGGTTACACCGCATCACATCTATCTTACCGATGCAAATGTGGAGCAGTCTTGGACGGACTCGGGACCGGATCCCAATTTGAAAATGAACCCACCCTTGCGGTCCGAGGATGATCGCAGGAGCTTGTTGCGTGGCCTTGCGGATGGAAGCTTGGATGTAATTGCAAGCGATCACGCCCCTCATAGTCGGGAAGCGAAAAAAAGCGGATTTATCCAGGCGCCGTTCGGAGTCATCGGCCTCGAGACCACCTTGCCGTTGGTGCTTCAGTTGGCAGAAGATGGGCACCTGGGTTTATCGGAGGCTCTGAGAACCATGACGGTTGCGCCGGCCGCGATTTTGGGGCTGGAAGCCGGAACACTCGTCTCCGGTATGCCCGCGGACATCACGATTGTGGATCCAGATGAGGTTTGGAATGTTGTACCATCGAACTTGCAATCCCGTTCTAAAAATAGCTCATTTTTGGGTTGGAAGTTGAAGGGTAAGGCGGTTTGCACCATTGTCGGCGGTAAAATTGTCTACCGCGCCGGGATCTGAGGTATTGGAGGAGCCATGGAACAGGAGATATTCGAAAAAATACTGCTCCATTGTACCGAAGGACGATATGAAGAAGAAGTGAAAACAGCTCGCGAAGAGTATTTCGAGCAAATCAAAGATCTCAGAGAAGACGATCCTTCGTTTGAGCGACTCATGAGTTGTTTTCTCAATTGGTATGTCTATGATCGCCCGTTGCGGGGAGATGCCAGAACCCCGATTCAGTTGTTCGCACAACAAATCAATTTAAGCCCTGATGAACAGGTTTTGCTTGCATCCATGGCAGCCAACATTCACAGCTTGTTTGAAATTACTCGTATTCATGAAAATGGATTGCATGTACGGGATTTATTTACCAATGAGATCATCAGGGTCGACGAGCGACGCAAACTCTCTGGTCTGGAGCAGAAAGACATCCTCGAGGCTCGTTTGTTGCCTGTCGGCGACAAGCTCATTTTTGCCCGGGGTGCGTTTGTTCTGCATCCCCAGGGAGGAAGAAAACTGATTCATCAAATCGTCAACCGATGCCGGCATGACGGTCAACCCGGCGCGGACACGATTATAAAACGTTTACAAGCGTTGTGTTTTCGTTACAACGATAGATTTCGTCAACGCATCCCGATAGAAAAAGTATATGCGGAGATGGGTGGTTTTATTTTGTGATTTGCCTGATGATGGTTTTGTTTTACGGATTATTCGTTGGTTTCTGTGTTATCCTCGGGTGACCATTCGGCAATGGACTCGGTATCGACCTCACACCTGCCCAGACACTGGTATGTGTGGTTGCCGTTGTACTCCCATTGAAGCAACTCGGAGTTGCCTCCACTTCTGGTCGTGATGAGAAAAGTATTATCCAAACGACCGAAACTTTCCGCTCTTTTGGCTTCGTTGGTTGTATCTCCCCTGGATGGATCGATGGGGAACCATCCGTAGGGTGGAAGGTACACTTCCACCCAGCGGTGAAACACTTCGTCATAGGACCCGTCATCATCCCGCACCACCAGTGCACCTACGTACCGGGATGGAAGTCCGGCTTTTCTGCACATGGAGATGAAAACATAACTGTACTCCGAACACGAACCCGAACCTCTTTCGAGCACTTTGGGCGCCACGTCCCATCCACCGATTCTTTGATAATGCATTCGCTTGTGAATATATTTATATACTTTTCGGGCAATCCAATATGGATTGGTCTCTTGGCCGACCGATTCGTGAACCGCCTTTTCGATGGTGGGATGATTGAGAAGATATTTTGGTTCGTCTTTGAGGTATCTCTTTTGAATCTTCATGGGTATTTTGGATACATCCAGCACATTTTCGGGGTAAACGACGTAGTTGAGTCGATAGAGCTTGGCTTTGGTTTTCATGGTGGCTTTGGCCGAGCTACCCGGATGTAGGATCGCAATGCGTGAGTGTGCGACTTTTTGATTCCATTGGTCTTTCTTGAAGATATGGGAGGGGGAAAAGATCGGATCAACCAAGATTTCTTGATTTTCACCATGGGTGGGCGCTGCCAGGTATATGTCGGCATCGCGTACGGGATCGGGACCGAAGTTTCTGATTTCCTTTTTGTATGTCACCCAGATTTCTCGTGGGTTATCTTTGATGATGTGCGTCGAGCTTCGGGTTTTGATGGCCGAGATTTGATCGGTTTGGTAGTCCGATATCAGCAGATTGGATCCATCGAAGACGATTCCGGTGGGGTGGGGACCGGGGCTTTTCAGTGTAACGATGACTTCTCCGGAGCTTGGCTCCAGGGCATATAGATTATCTTTCAATCGATCCGATACCCATAAATAGGTTCCATCGTGCGCGAGTCCATCTACACTGTCCGATGGGAAACCCAGCTCTGAGATGGTTGTTCCGTCCGAGGGATCCACCCTATGGATGGATTTGGACTGATCATCTGATACCCAAAGCGCCTGTCCATCGAAAGCCATCGCCTTGGGCCTCGAGACCGGAGCGGGAAGGATGCGGGTTACCATACCGTCTGATATGCGTATGCGGTAAAGCTTGGCTTTTTGCATATCTACGTTCCACAAATGCCGGCCTTCAAAAGCCAAACCCGCCGGCCTGTAACCGGGGCTTTTCAATCGCTTGAGGATCTTGCCGGTGCGATCGATGCAAATAATCTGATCGATATTGTGGTCGGAAACCCAAATTGAATTTCCGTCATAACTAAGGCCAGTTACGCTCTTGGATGGAGAATCTACTTTAAAAATTACCTCACCTGGTCCGGCTCCGGCGGGCGTTGCGATACTCAAAAGAACGAGAAAAAGTGGATTTTGTATCACCTTGGCATACATGCTCTTTGTCCTTTCTTTGGATTTATAGCATCCCCGATAGTCTTGAAAGAATGTAGATAGAATTGCACACAATAAATAATCATGATATTTAAATAGCATAAATCATGAAATATTTATATTAATAATGGCGAAATTATCATAATATTTTATCAGACTATACAGAAGCAGTAGCGGCATAGCGCGGATGCGTGCAAAGTAGCGTGGAGGATACTGGTTGGTTCTAAAGATCGGGAATCAACGGCCTATCGAGGGTCGAGTTGAGGATGAGATACGAATCCAGATTTTGAATATCATCGAATTTGTGCATGATTTCTCTGAGCAAGTTCCACAAGCTTTCGGTGTCTTTGGCGCGGATTTTCACAAAAACCCGAAAACGCCCTGTGAGGTAATGGATTTCGGTCACTTCGGGTATTTGTTCCAAGATATTTTGGACGACTGAATACTCGGTAGCCTTGTTCATCTGCAGACTGATAAACGCGCTTGCATTGTATCCCATGGCTGCGTAGTTGACTTTCAAGCGGTATTGTTCGATGACGCCGATCTGTTCTAAATTTTTGACTCGCACATGCACGGTTGCATTGGATAGATTGAGCTCTCGGGCGATTTCTGTAAGCGGCCTTCTGGCATTGACGACCAGTTTGCGAAGTATTTTTCGGTCGATATCGTCGATTTTGTATTTATCCATGTATACCTCGGAATGTTTGTAGAGTCGTACCTCCGAAACCAAGGAAATATCACAAAAAATTTCAATCTTCAATGCTATTTCGGATCCCCTGTAAACATTGATTCGAATGTGGAGATACGAGCCGTTTGCAAAAGCGGGTCAAGGTCGAAGCGCCTCGCGCGCCTCCGTGCGAAGGGTATAAAAACTATGGGTTACAATCGGATACATGGAGTATGTAGGCATGTAAACCCCAACGTTGCATATAACGATGTATTGAGAGCGCACGAAATTAGCTGACTACAACAAAATGTGTGCAGATATTTGATTGAGCCGGGATTTCACTTTTGTGGCTTTTGGAAACAATGTCGTTCTGGCATGCTTTAAGCCGGAATCTATAATTTTAACAATGGATCCTGGATAGAATCTATCCAGGATGACGGCATTTTATGCAACTGGCGAGTAAACAAGCCATCTAGAAACATCCACAATTATGGGCTTGTTTGGGGGGGTTGGGATCCAGGAGCGAAACCTAATCGATGTTTGGATTTGTCGATCGGACCCACTCACTGATAGGAAAGCAAATTGCGCGATATGCATTTTCAACAAATCCCGAATATCCAAATGCTTTGGCTTTTTCCACCATTGTTGTAATGATTTCATCATCCGAAGGTTGATAGCCGCGTTCGATGGACCAACGATAGAGATCGGCGCCCCGGCGGCCTTCGTTCCAGAGCACGATGGCGCGTTCGCGCACCAAAGCCTTGAAAGCCTCATCCTGGGTTGCCGCAGTCCAAGGCAAAAGGGATGGGACAGCTTCGATATTTTCCCGTAAATCATTGATTATTTGAAGGCCTTCTTGCCAGGTGGAAACTTCTCGAATCATGGCTTCGGCTTCAATCAAGCGCATTTCGGTTCCTTTGATCACCGCGACGCTGTTGGTTCCGCTGGAGGCTTTCAGTGTACCTAGAATGGGAGTGTTGCGTGTATCGGCGCCGGTAACCGGCTTTCCCTGGGAATACCTTTGTTTCATCGCTACCCTGGGATCCCCGTGGGTGTCATCTTCATCATCTATCACACCTCCGGATTGGGTGTAGTAGTCCTCAAACCACGTGAGTTTCATGGTGATGTCGTTTCTTATATAAACCTGATACCATAATGTGTTGGTGAGGTCATTTCCACTGGTGGTCTTGTAATTGACTTGATATGAAAAATCGTCTGGAACCATGCCTGCATCTGCAACTGCTTCCGTCCATTGTCCCAAGACGATCCTGACGCTGGCTCTGCCTCCGTAGGCGGCCAGCAGCAGATCGTTGTTGCCCGCGGCTTGTGCGATGTCTATCGCTTCGCTAAATTGACTTTCGGCCCGTTTGAAATACTCGATTCGATCTTCGAGTGGGCCGCCATCAAAAACCGCATGACAAAAAGTACTTCCCAGTATCCGGTTGGCCAAGCCGGCGATCAGATTAGCCTCGGCGGCCAGTGCTGATTTGTGATAATCGGTTTTCATGACCAATTGCATTCTACGTATACACTCTTCGGCCAACCAGCGGGTACCATGCTGCTCATCGAGTTGGTCACTCCATTCAGCGTGGGATTCGGGGAGATCTCCCCTGACGGCTTGAGGCTCTTCCTGGTAGGTTGTACAAGGGTAGATTTCACCAAACAAGGCGCCTGCGGCAAAAACATAACTCGAATCTCCTCCAGCCAATGATCCGGTATAGCGGGTGATGGCTCCATTGAGCAATGGCTCCATGTAATTTGTATCATATATGTCCTCATCAATGATGTTGCCGGGATTGGTCACATCGCAGGAGCACAACAAACATGGAACCAATACACCGAAGACAATTTTCAGGATTGATGCTCGGGTTTCGATCCAAAGGGACTTTTTCATGATTGACTCCTTATACATACATTGTTCTTCTGTACATCACTTTAGAACGATGCTTTGAAAGTTACAGTGAACCGACGTATGGGAGGGAAGTTGTAATACTCCCGGCGGCGCAGGCTGGTCGTGACGTCTCCCTCGATTGCTTCGCGGGCTTACGGATCCAATCCACCATACGAAGTAATCGTAAACAGGTTGGTACCGGCCAGCGTGATACCGGCATCATTGAGCCAGCCTTCCAACCAATCTTGGTCGAATCTATACGTCAAGGCCAGATACCGCAATCGAAAGAAATCCGCCGGATAGATGTGGGCGGAATAATCGGTATCTGCTCCGCAGCGCCAACGTTGCAACGCGGTGACATCGTCCAGGTCGCCGGACTCTATGCTCAGCTGCTCATCGAAACACGCCGGCCAAACGTTTCTTACAATATTTTGGTAGGCGGTCCCGCTTATCATATAATGACCGGCTTGGATCTCGCCCCGAGCGCTCAAATAGAAATTTTGAAAGAAGTTGAGCATGGTGCCAAGCTGCCATGTGTGGGTAGGATAGGCGGGTCCGATATACTGATCCTCCTTGAGAACCGGATCCGCGATGGCGTTCGGGTTGGTGATTTTATCCCCAAAAAACGCAACCATCGGATAACCTTCTCGAATATATTGCTCGAAGCCGAGAAATATCTCGGGAGCGTTTTTCATGTCGACTACTTTGGATTTGTTGGTGGACAGCGCCACGGATAGATCCCAGACGATATTCTGCTTTTTGATTGGGGTTGCGTTGAGGGCGATCTCGACGCCGCTGTTTTCAATCACCCCGACATTGTCGAGTACATCTTCATAAATACCCAGGGTCGGATCCTGGCGCACCGGGACCAAGGCATCGAAAGTTCGCTGGTAGTAATACGTAGCGTCCAGACCGAGACGGCCTTGCAGGAGCGATGTCTCGATTCCGGCTTCGATTTCGCGGGTTCGCTCTGGGCCTAGATTGGAATTGCCTTTATTTATGGGCACAATACCCGGTTTCACCCCGGCGGAGGGCGTCGCTGTCCAGGTGCTTACCGAGTCGAAAAACCCTGGAGCTTTTCCGCTTTCACCATAGGCCAAGCGAATCTTGGCGGTATCGATGAAATTCGGTAAAAAATCATCCTCGGAGAGAACATAGGCCAGGGTTGCCTTGGGGTACATCTGCAATCCATAGTCTTTTCCAAAAGCACTGTGTCCATCTACACGAAGACCGCCGGTGAGAAAGATTTTTCCTTCGTACCCAAGTACTTCTTGTAAGAAGAATCCTGTTTTGACATCCCGCAGACGCTCCTCAGTGGCTAAAAATTCGTTGCCGTCTGTTAGGAGTGAATCGAAAGGGCCTGGAAATCCGGTGGACTGTGCGAACATGGTCTTTACTTGCCGGTCATAGATCTCAAAGCCTACCGAGGTGACACTCGAGAGCCACGAATTAAGGTCAGGCATATAGTGGGCTCGAATATCCAACGAGTAGTTTTCGCTTTGATGGTGCCGATTGGCCCGAACACCCCCGGAATCTCTGAACTTAAAATCCCGCTGCACGAGGGATTCTAGATCCATGAGATCGAATCCAATTGTCATTTGGGTGCTTATCTCGGGATGAGGCTCGTAGGCGACCGTCACACCCGAGGTAATATGGGTTTGCATGTCGATAAAATCTTGATAGAGAAAAATGATTTCATCCTGATCGTTGGTACGGTCAAAGGGACCTCGAAGCACATTGAGCGCAAAACCATTGGCGTAATCTCCATCCGGCATCCAACGGATCCTGCGGCGGTTGAGGGTGTTGGTGAAGGTGATCTGCATGTTTTCAAGCGGAGAGAATGAGACATTGCCCCTCAACGACCACTCCTCGGCGTCTTGTTGAGGCATGACACCCTCATCTCCTTGCCAGCGACCAGACAAGAAATATCCGATATCGTTGGTCTGACCCCGTATGGACAATGCATATTCTCGATACCATCCATTTTTAAGCCATTGATCCAGCCAAAGACCTTTGGATTTGGATCCGTAGGCGTCCCACCAGGCTTGCGATGGACCCTCGGGTCCCCATAAGGTCCGTTGGTTGTTGATTCCATGCATCATTTTGAAGTCCCAGACAGGTTTTGCGGCAACTCCCAATCCGCTTTTTGTAAAAATCTGAATGACGCCGCCGGCGGCTTCGGTTCCATACAGGGTGGTTGCGGCGGCTCCTTTGATGATCTCGATCCGATCGATGTCATTGGGGTTGATGTCGTTAATCGTACTTGTCAGCTGTTGCGATCCGGAATAGGCATATGAGTACGATCCATTTTGAATGCGTATCCCATCTACATAGATGAGAGGATCATTGCCTTGAGAAATGCTGTTGATGCCCCGGATTCGAAGCACTTGTCCTGAGCCCGCCAACCCTGAGCTTGGCAGTAATGTGACTCCGGAGACGTTTGCAGAGAGAACATCTTCCATGTTAGTATATGGTTTCATCGAAATATCTTCTGAACGCAGGATACTGATACTATTTCCGATTTCTTTGCGGGCCGAAGCAGTCGATGTGCCTGTAACAACGATTTCCTCCAAATCCACCGAGAGTGAATGAAGACCGACGGTGAGCGCGGTGACCTGGTCATTGATGATTTGTATCTCCTGCTTGTAGGCGTTATATCCACGCAGATAGATCTTCAATTGATACATACCCGCCGGAATATTGGAAATAACGAAATTCCCGAATGAATCCGTATAGGTGTTTGTGTCGATGCCTACAATTGTCACTTTGGCGCCCATCAGAGGATGCTCGGTGTCCGACTCCATGACACTGCCTTTTAGTGAGCCGGTTTGGGAAAACGGTGTGATTGAAGCATTTGTGTTCGACTCGGATTTCGGGATTGTTTCAATCTTTTCAGATTGGGCGATTTGGTTTTGTCCGGCGGCTCGCGCGGAGAACGGAGCTGCAATCATTACGATCAATCCGGTTGCTCCAAGCAAACGTAAAACTGGTTCGAAAGGGTAAAAAGATAAAATCGAATCCAAACACCTCATGAGATTCTCCTTCGTGATCCGTTGGTAGCATTTGGATAAGCATGTAGAAACATTTTTATTAAGTCAACATAAAAGAAAAATAATAATTAAAATATAGATATATTTATAAAAATATTTTAATTAGAAGCATATATTTATGAAATATTGATATAGACTGTCCCGGTCTCTGACAAAAACAGCGGATGGGTTGCCAAAGGATCTATTTTAATATGGGTGTAACGCAGATAGAGGATTTGTTCGTTTTTTGAATAGGCGAGGGTCTACATGCCGCCGGCCGAGGTCATTTTTCTGATGAGAGCTCCGATTTCTTCCAAATGGGCCGCGGGTACTCTGTGGGTGATACGAAGCACATCGGGTTTGGATTTGGTGGTGATGAACAGGCCGCTTTTTAGTGTTTGGGATGTATTGTCATCTTTGGTTTGGCCGGATGCTCCCAGCGCCGCCTGCATGCCCATCTCAATCATTTTTGAAAGCGATACAAACACGAATCCGGAGTTCTTTGTATCCAGCCAGTTGCCGGCGGCATGTTGAAAAGGCTTGGAGTCATAGATACCTTGGGTTTTTTTCCGGGTTCGGTCTATCAGGGCTTTCATTTCGGTTTCGGAATGTTTGCCGATCGCAAGAGCCAGGCGTTGGTCGAATACGGCATAGACCATTTGGATCTTTTCGCCGTACATTTTTTTCATCATTTGAGCCTGCAAGGCCGGCATACTCGTAAGATCGAGCTTCCAGTTCAATGCTTTGAGCCGGACGCCGTCATGCTCTGCAATGGTCTTGAAGATTTCTTGATCGGCTTCTTCTGCTTTTACCCCCACATCCATTTGTTTGAGCAGCTCCATCACCAGGGGCATGGATTTTTCAAAAGCTTTTTCATACCGGGGGCCGTCTTTCAGGGCTATCACTTCGACCAAGCTGATACCTTCCGAAGTGATGTTCTCGCTGAAGGCGAACTCGTCTCCCATGGATTGGATCATCTCCGAGAACGCCGCCGACAGATCATCTGACAAGGTTATACCAAAACTCTTTTGAAAGAGCTCTTGGGTGAAAGAGAGCAGGTCGTCTTTTATCAGATCCCATTGTATGTCGAGACCCGAGGCCATGAAATGATCTGGCGGAAGAGTATGGGCCAGGTTGAGTTTCCGGTCCTGCTGGCTTGAAAGTAGCTTTTTGAAAAATGAGTTGTTTTCTGCATGAAACCCAAAGGACAGCTCGGCGGCTTGATCGTTGATGGTCAATCCGAAAGAGATTCGTTCGATCTGCTGGATGGCGGCGTGGCATTTCTTACCAAGCCAGCTGATGAGCCAACTCATTTTTTCAAGGTTGGGTATGGCTTTTGCGAACGACGTGTCTTTGGTCATAAACTGATCGACCAATATCGGCAGGGCGTCCAATTGCTGTTTGTATTGGGCTCTGAGGTGATTGAGCATCACGAGCCCTATCAACCCGTTGGCCGGTGTATGAGTTGAGAGCATGTTTGCCAGGGTGGCGTGGTGTTGCTCCAAAGCCTGTCGATCTGTGGATACGAATATACGATCGGAAGCGAATCTGGCGAAGAGTGAAAATGATTTTTTTCCAGGTTTGTTCTTCCCGCCCTTGAAAACATCGTACGTGTCGACTTCTTCGCGAACCAGCTCATGGATGGAGTTTTCTGCAGATTTGCTTTTCCATACCGGAGAAAGCGACTCGAGTAGTTTTTCTTGGGATTGAATGCCTATAGATCCTATCAGTCCATGTTGCTTATCGTTACCGAGCAATAAAATACCGATGGGAGCTTGGAGATTAATGGCCCGAGTGTCTTTCATGCCCAATTGCTGCAAACCCATGACCAAAGCCATGTTCAATGAGCCGGCAGGTACGGGGGCTGTTTTGGCGCCCAGCTTTTCGGCTTGAGCCATGAGCTCGATCGGATTGGATGCCAGCAGCGCACCGGCAAGCGGATCCGGTAATCGAAGCGTATCGATCCGTTGCGATGAGATCTCTTCTTTGGCCGGTTTCGTCCCGGCGTCCTGTTTTTTACATCCCGTAAAGATTCCGGATACCGCCACCGCTGCGATCAGTAAAAATACCCGTCTATGCATATCGTCTCCTTCCGATAGTTTGGTGATGCCGATGCGGGATAGTCTATTGCATGGAGCAGGGTTTGCAAGAAAATTCAATATACAACCCAAGGGGTTAATGTTGACCGACCGAATCTGCAATGGTAGCTTGAAACCTAAAGGCGTATCAAAGGCCGGCAGCGGCGGACTTCGGGTTACAAGCAATTATAGATTTGAAAAAAATCAGGAAAATTCCACATAGAAAGGACATCCAAGGTGATACGAGAGGGGACGCTTCGAAACGGGTTGAAAATTCTGGTTTTAGAAGACATGAACTCTCCCGTGGTGACTGTGCAATTGTGGTACCGAACGGGTTCGAGAAACGAGCTGGAAGGCAAGCGGGGTATAGCTCATTTGTTGGAGCATATGATGTTTCGGGGTTCCGAGGATGTCGGTCCCGAGGATCACAGCCGGATTGTCAATGCCGTGGGCGGCATTGAAAACGCGGCCACCAGCGACGATGCAACCTTTTATTATGAAACGGTGCCCTCGGATCGACTGGCGCTCATCATGGAGCTCGAAGCCGAGCGTATGAATCGGCTGAAGTTGGATGAGAAATATTTCTATAAAGAAAGAGAAGTCGTCAAGGAGGAACTTAGAAAAAGAAATCAAAACAATCCCACGGATGCATTGTTTGAAAGGTTTCGGTTGTTGGCCTACCAGAAACATCCATACAGATTGGGCCCCATCGGGACGATGGAAGACCTAGATGCCATTACCATAGAAGATCTCGAGACATTTTATCGGCAAAACTATGTGCCCAACAATGCGGTGTTGATCGTCGTGGGAGGAGCCTCTTTTGACAGCGTCATGCAGTCGGCCGATGACTTTTTCGGCTCTCTTCCAAGAGGTGAATTGGTCCACATGCCCATTCTGCCTGAGCCGGAGCAAATGGTGTTCAGGAGGGAAGTGCTACGCTTTCCGACTCAATTACCGGTTGTCATAGGTGGGTACAAAATACCTCAAGCGGACTCTCCCGATTCAGTCGCCTTGGATATCGTTCAGATGATATTCGGTGGTGGTGAAAGTTGCCGGTTGTACAAGCGATTGGTTCGCGATACACAATTGGCGGTTTTTGCCGGGGCTTGGAATTGGAAGATGAGGGATCCGGGAGTATTCATCGTATTTGCTGGATTTTTACCTTCCATACCCCCCGAGAAGGTGGAGACGACCTTGCTCGAGGAGATTGAGGATCTTGCCGCCAAAGGACCTACGGATGAAGAAATCCAAAAGGCCAAAAGCCAGTTGTCGGCCAATTATATCTTCAAGCTGACCGCCATCAGCAAGCTGGGCTATGCCATTGGAGAAGCCGAGGTCGTGGAGGGCGATTACCACAGATTTCTTGATAGGGTCGATGCATACCAGCGGGTTACAAAGAACCAAATCAAGCGTTGTGTCGAAACCTATCTGGCTCACGACCGTCTCACCGTGGCTTCACTGCTGCCTTCCAATGAGACCGATGAGCTTGAAAAAAGCACGGGCGTCGTGCACCGGCAGGCCGAAGAGAAATTGGAAGCCTGGAATACCCATCAACGCTTCACTCGGATTGAGGGGGCCTCGATCGATCCGATAGCATTACCGGTGATACATCGCAAGGTTTTGTCGAACGGGCTCAAAGTGATGTTTGTCGAACGGCACGAGCAACCTGTGGTGTATTTCGATTTGATTGTTCCCGGCGGTAATCTCTTCGATCCGGTTGGTATGGCGGGATTGACGGATATGCTTGCGAGAATGCTTACTGGAGGTACCACAAAACGAAACGCGGAGCAGATCGCACATCAAACCGATTCATTGGGAGGTATTTTACATGCCTCTGCTGCGATGGAGTATTTTTCCGTACAGGGACAGTTTCTCAAAAAAGACTGCGCGACCGGATTGGATTTGTTTGCAGACATTATTCTCGACTCGAGCTTTCCCGAAGCCGAGCTGGTCAACGTAAAACTCGAGCATGAAGCCTCGGTGAGGATGGGACGGGATCAACCCACTTCGCTGGCGTTTGATACCCTCAACTACCTGATTTATGGATACAACCACCCGCGGGGTCGATCCGCGAGCGTAGATACGGTCAAAGCGGTTGAAGTATCAGATCTTCAGTCTGTGTACCAAAAATATTTTCGCCCTTCGTCATCGATATTGTGCATCACCGGCGATATCACTCCTGACGAGATGGACGATCTTGGGTTGAGCGCCTTCGAATCATGGACGGACCCTGACCTTACGGCCTGGAAACCCCCGGATAATCCGGTAAAAAGGCGGGGTGTGACGGTTCGCATCGTGGATAAACCGGATCTAACCCAATCCACCATCGCAATTGGTCATTTGGGTATTTCGAGGTATGATCCGGATTATTTCAACCTGCTTCTGGGAAACTATATACTTGGTTCCGGAGGGTTTTCTTCCAGATTGGTGCAGGCCGTTCGTTCTCGGGGAGGAAAAACCTACAGCGCGGGCTCTTGGTTTTCTACCGGTAAGGGTAAGGGTCCTTTTGGAGCCTATACGTTTACCCGCAACTCGGAAACCGAATCGACCTTGGCAATTTTACTTGAAGAGATCAGAAAAATAAAAACCTCGGGTATTACCGCGAAAGAGTTGCAGGCTGCCAAAGACCATATTTTGGGTAGCTATGCTCTCAAGTTTGAAACTCCCCACGGTGTCGCCGAACAGTTGCTTTCGGCCGAGTTTTTCAGTTTCGGTCAAGATTATGTGCGCAACTACCGTAGTTTCGTCTCTGCGCCGACTCTAGACAACGTCAACCATGCGTTGCAAAAACACCTGGATCCAGAAAACCTGGTGGTGGTCGTCGTTGGCAACGCGAAGGAGATTACATCTCAGTTGTCCGATTTGGGTAGTTGGACAAAGGTGCACTTTTTGGATCCCATACCGGATGAGGAGCGCATCCAGCATGGATAAACCCCAAAAAGGTCTCCAGCGCAAATTCACGTTTTGAAATGTGATTGTGATGATGCACATCGAGGAAAGCTAGACAATGGAAAGTTATGGGATTTGCCATGTTGTTGCCGCCGCGGTCATCGGTTATGTGGTAGGGTCGATCAATTTCTCGATCATCGTTGCTCGGCTGGGCGGCAAGGGTGATATCCGGAATTATTTCAGTAAAAATGCGGGCACCACAAACACCTACCGCTTGTTGGGTTGGCGTTGGGCTCTGGTTGTATTGTGTTTGGATTTGGGAAGGGGCGGATTGTTTTTGAGATTGATCGGTTCGAGATTTGAAGACGTGTGGGTGTTTTTGTTTGTATGCACATGTTTGTTGATTGGAAATATCTTTCCGTTGTTCCACGGATTCAAGGGAGGAAAGGGGGTGGCCACCTCGCTCGGTTTGATGTTTGGAATGAACCCCCTTGCAGCCCTGATTGCCGGTGGAGCCTGGATTGCCATAGTGGGGTTGAGCGGTCGGGCTTCGTTGGGATCATTTACAGCCACTGCGGTTTTTCCGATTGTTGCGATCCTCGTAGATGATCCGGTCGCCCACTGGGTTTTGGGCGGATGCATGCTTCTCATCATCCTGATGACGCACCACAAAAACATTTCCAGAATACTCTCGGGCAATGAGCCGACTCTAAAAAAATAATGCCCAAGACTTTATGGTGAGCATGCCCAAAAAGTAGGACGGTGGGGGATATTTTTATAACATACCGCCGTTTACGCCGATGACCTGACCGCTGATGTAGCTGGCGTTCTCACCGGCCAAAAATGCTACTACTTTGGCGACTTCCTCCGGACGTCCAAACCTGCCCATGGGGATATTGCGCAGGAGATCTTTCTCGTCGATTTGGATGTTTTTGAGCATGTCGGTGTCGATGAAACCCGGGGCCACCGCGTTGACCAAAATACCCCGAGCACATAGCTCATGGGATAATGATCGGGTTGCTCCGATGAGACCCGCTTTGGCCGCCGAGTAATTGGTTTGACCCGGATTGCCCGCGAGCCCCGCCAGGGATGCAATGTTGATCACCCGGCCCCAGTTTTGCTTGAGCATCCCGAGTATGCAGGGTTGGGTCACTGCGTAAAATCCCGTCAGGGTCGTGCGGATGACCCGATCCCATGATTCGAACTTCATGCCCGCAAAAAGCATGTCTTTCGTAATTCCCGCATTGTTGACCACGATATCAATGCTTCCGTTTTTTTTGATGTCTTCTCTGAGAATCTTTCGGGTTTGATCGACATCCGTAACGTCGAATCGCAACAAAACGGCGTCAACATTCAGCCCATGCAGGCTTGCCTGTAAAGTCCTGGCTTGGTCTTCACTGTGGTGATAATTGAGCACCAACCTGTGACCGCATCTGGCCAATTCTTCTGCCACTGCTTTGCCGATGCCGCGACCAGCGCCGGTAATGAGAGCCCGGTGCATCATTCGAAATAACCCTTTACATGATCTGGATCAACAATGCCATGCCCCCTATTTTTTGATTCGATTACGAATTACTTCCGCCAGGGTTGGTTTTGTGTTGTCTCCCAGCTCGTAAAACACCCGCATGGCGGGTTTATCGATTTTGATGACCCTTCTTAGATCAATGGGAGTTCCCAACAACACCACATCACAATCGGTCTTGTTGATGGTTTCTTCGAGTTCGTTGAGTTGCTCGTCAAAATACCCCATTGCTGGAAGCAAATCTTTGATATGATTGTATTTATCAAAGGTTGCTTTGATGGAGCCGACCGCATACGGTCTCGGATCCGCCAGGGATTCGGCGCCGTATTGTCTGGCGGCAAGCACTCCGGCCCCGTAACTCATCTCGCCATGGGTAAGGGTGGGACCATCTTCCACCACCAAAACACGTCTCCCCTGGATAGCGGAAGGATCTTCAACTGCGATGTTCGAGTCGCACCGGACGACGGTGGCCGAAGGATTGACCATGGCGATGTTCTTCTCGACGGTCGTTATCCAGGCTTTTTCGGCTGTATTGACTTTGTTGATGACCACGATGTCCGCCATACGCAGGTTGGCTTCGCCGGGATAATACAAAAGCTCATGGCCGGCCCTGTGAGGATCCACCAAGACAATGTGGAGATCCGACCGATAGAAAGGAAGATCGTTGTTGCCTCCGTCCCAGACAATGACATCGGCTTCTGCTTCGGCCTGTTTGAGGATCTCGGCATAATCGACACCCGCATAGACCACAGCGCCTTTGCGGATGTGAGGCTCGTATTCTTCGCGTTCTTCTATGGTGCACTCATGCTTGTCCATATCTTCCATGACGGCGAAGCGTTGGCTTATTTGCTTGCTCAAATCTCCATACGGCATGGGGTGGCGGATGGCGACAACTTTTTTGTTGAGATTCGCAAGTGCATCGATCACATAGCGGGTGGTTTGACTCTTTCCAACTCCGGTTCGCACCGCGCATACGCTCACAAGGGGTTTTTTGGCCTTGATGCTGGTTTTGTCGGGTCCGAGCAGCTTGAAATCCGCTCCGGCCGCGAGCACTTGAGATGCTTTTTGCATAACATATTGGTGCCCGACATCACTGTATGCAAAGATCACTTCATCGATGGCGTGCTGCTTGATGAGGTTCTCGAGATCCTCTTCGGGATGAATGGGAATGCCTTGTGGATACAACCTGCCCGCCAGCTCAGGAGGATAGATGCGGCCGCCGATTTTTGGTATCTGGGTAGCGGTGAAAGCCACCACCTCGATGCGTTCATCCTCTCTATAGGCGGTGTTGAAGTTGTGAAAGTCCCGCCCCGCGGCTCCCATGATGATGATTTTCGTTCTCTTCATTTTCTCCTCCTTGCGCATTACGTTGACCCATCGTCTAACCTTTGCGTCTATATGTGTCAAGAGAAGAAACATCAAAAAAAGTCTGGAATTATCATACCAGGAGATTATAGTGGGATTGCTTTGGGTAAAAATGGATTTTATCGACGTTCGCAGGTTGACGGGAGGTTTTGATGAAGCCGCGAAATCAATTGTGGTGGATGCTTTTGCTTACGATAGGGTGGACGCCCGGCGCTCAGAGCGGGAATATTCAAAAATTGCTGCGTTTTCCGGACATCCATGGTGACAAAGTGGTTTTCAGCTATGCCGGCGACCTATGGAGGGTATCGGATAAAGGAGGCCAAGCCTTTAGAATCACTTCACATCCGGGATTGGAGTTGTTTGCGAAATTCTCTCAGGACGGAAAATGGATTGCGTTTACAGGGCAATATACGGGAGAGGAGCAAGTATATGTCATGCCGGCCGATGGGGGTGAGCCCAGACAGCTGACTTTTTACCCGCCTAGAGGACCGTTACCACCCAGGTGGGGATACGATAACCAGGTTTTCGGCTGGCATCCGTCTCGAGATGCGGTTGTATTTCGATCCTCCAGGGACAGCTGGGATTTCAGCGCCTCGAAATTGTATACCATACCAAGAAAGGGAGGAGTGCCCGAAGTATTGCCCTTACCGCAAGCCGGCTCGGGTTGTTTTTCCCCGGATGGTAAAAAGATGCTTTATTCGCCACTTTTTAGGGACTTTCGTACATGGAAGCGCTATCAGGGAGGTTGGGCACAGGATCTGTATGAGTTTGATTTGGTAAAAAATGCGGTCAATCAAATCACCGATCATAAAAGGACCGATCGAGATCCCATGTGGGTGGATGACAACCATTGTTTTGCGTCCGATCGAGATGGCAGACTCAATCTGTATTGTCGCAATGTCAAAACGGGCAAGCTATCTCAATTGACGCGATATTCCGAATGGGATGTGAGGTGGCCCAGTGAAGGTCCACCCGGAAGGATCGTTTACGAATTGGGAGGTGAAATACATATTTTCGAGGTGGGAAAGAATCACGACACGACCCTCCAGATTGACTTGCCGAGTGATGCAGTCGCCAGGCGTCCGAGATGGATATCCGCCTCCAAGAATATAGAGTCTTTCGGTCTGAGCCCCCACGGTAAGCGGGTTTTGTTTGTAGCCAGAGGAGATATCTTTGATGTAGCGGTACAACACGGTCCGCGTCGCAACCTGACTCATACGTCTGATGCGCACGAACGCCAGGCGCAATGGGCTCCGGATGGCAGCAAGCTGGTTTTTATTACAGATCAATCCGGTGAGGACGAGTTGTGGTGGCTGGATGCCGATACGCTCGAATCCGCGCGACTTGGCCCCACGTCTAAGGGTCGACTCTACAGCCCGCGATGGTCACCCGACGGAAAACATATCGCTTTTTCAAATTCGGAAGGTCGTATTCTGGTCGTCGGTTGGAAGAATCGAAAGGTGGTTGAAATCGCTCATGAGCGGTACGGAAGATCGGACGATTATGCTTGGTCTCCTTATGGTGGATATTTGGCGTTCAGCCTGCAGGATGACAACCAAAACAGATCCTTGTATGTATGGAGCGCGGCACAAAACAAAACCCGACGGATCACTTCTGAACAATTCAGTGAGTATGCCCCGGCTTGGGATCCAAAAGGTGAATACCTGTATTATCTTAGCCTTAGAGACTTCAGACCCCAAATGGACGGATTGGATTTCAACTTCACCATCAACCGGGCCGTCGGAATATACGCATTGGCATTGAGAAGCGATTTGCCCCATCCTTTTCCTCCCCGTAATGATGTTGAAAGCGAGCCGGGACGGAAAGTCGAAGAGGATAAAGCGGCCAAATGGTTGTACAGAAAAACAGCCCGGGCAAAAAACATTCGAATCGATTTCGAAAATTTGGCAGAGCGACTGGCTCGTGTGCCGGTAGAAAGCGACAATTACGAAAAGCTTCATATCACCGACACCCAGATTCTCATGTTGACGTCTGCGCCTTGGTATCATGGCCGAGACGATCAAAAATCCAAATTGGAGGCGTATTCTAAAAAAGATCGCAAGAAAAAACTTATCGCTCATGGGGTCAACGATATTTCGGTTTCTTTCGATGGCGGGTGGATGTTGTATCGAAGCGATAAAAAATACAACCTCATTGAGATTGACAAGGTGTCTCGAGAAGCCAAAGGGCGGGACGAAAAGAAAAATCAGGTATCTACCGATGAATTGCGCGCACTGGTTAATCCCGGAATGGAATGGAAGGTCATTTTCGAAGAAGTATGGAGAAGATACCGGGATTATTTTTATGTGTCCAACCTACATGGTTTCGACTGGCAGGGCCTGGGTGAGCGTTACCGTGCATTGCTGCCCTATGTAGGTCATCGAACCGATCTCAATTACCTCATCGGCGAAATGATCGCCGAGCTCAATGTTTCCCACGCATATATCGAAGGAGGCGATCTAAACCTTCCGGCGAGAGAACCGGTTGCTTTGTTGGGTGCAAGGTTCGAGCAGGATGAAAAAACCGGAAAACCCCGTATCCGGCAGATTTTTGAAGGTCACAATGCCGAACCGATTTACCGAGCTCCTTTGACGGAAGTAGGAGTGAACGCGAAAATCGGAGACTATTTGCTGGCGGTCAATGGAAGGGTTCTCAAGGCCGGGGAAAACGTGTATCAGTTGTTGAGACTGCCCGGGGATCAACCGGTCGAGCTCATGCTCAATTCCGATCCGACCCTGAAGGGAGCAAGAAAAATCATTGTACAACCCATATCCGATGAGCAAAACCTTCTATATTTGGCCTGGGTCGAGAAAAACCGACGGTATGTGGATGAAAAAACCGGTGGTCGAGTTGGATACCTGCATATACCGGATATGATGTCGGACGGTATCCGCGAATTCATCAAATGGTTCTATCCTCAAACCCGCAAGCAGGGACTGGTTATCGATGTACGCAGCAATGGCGGCGGTCATGTATCTCAGCTCCTGGTGGAGCGGTTGCGGCGCGAGTTGTTGATGACCGACTTCGGCCGACACCATGCGGTGACCACGTATCCCAGATATGTACTGCACGGGCATATGGTTTGTATTATCAACGAGACTTCGGCATCCGACGGGGATATTTTCCCTTGGGCTTTCAAAAAAGCCGGACTAGGGCCTTTGGTGGGCAAACGGACCTGGGGAGGCGTCGTCGGCATCACAAACCATGGTCCGCTTCTCGACGGCGGGATGGTGTACGTGCCGGAGTTTTCCAACAACGATACGGAAGGGAATTTCATCATAGAAGGCATTGGAGTCGAACCGGACATTGAGATTGAAAACGATCCCGTATCCATGCTTGCAGGAAAGGATCTTCAGCTCGAGAAGGCGGTTGAGACAGCACTCCAAAAGATCAATCAAGATCCCAAAAAACTTCCGGCGCGCAGACCGCCTCCTGAAAAATCGTCTGAATGATTGCAACCCGCAAGGCTTGCCGATATATTCTATCATCGTAACATATCAGCACGAATCGCTGGATATCACACCGCTTGACAGGCGAGTGTCTGATGAGGCATTTGTGAGTGGATTTGAAGGAGGGTCGATACATGATCAATCCGAGCCCGGCGCCTATTCGAGCAGGCAACTTGGTGATGCATTTCGGGAAAAAACCCTATATCATGGGAATACTCAATGTGACTCCGGATTCTTTCTCGGACGGGGGAAGGTTTTTTGACCATGAAAAAGCTGTCGAAAAAGCTCTCAAAATGGTAGAGGAGGGGGCCGACATCCTGGATGTCGGGGGTGAGTCCACCCGGCCCGGCTCTGATCCGGTTGATGCTCGGGAAGAAATCCGACGGGTCATTCCGGTCATTGAGAAAGTCGCAGGTTGGACCGCGGTTCCCATCAGTATCGACACGACCAAGGCAATGGTGGCCGAGGAGGCTCTGAGTGCCGGCGCCTGCATGGTCAATGATGTCAGTGCGCTTCATCAAGATCCCCAAATGGCAGAAGTGGTTGCAGAAAAACAAGTTCCGTTGGTGTTGATGCATATGCGGGGGGTACCGAAGACCATGCAGGCAGAAAGCATCGTGTATCGAAATCTCCTTGGAGAGATCAATGAGTTTTTGTACGATTCCATCGCCAGGGCCACGCGTTTTGGGATCCCCCGGGAGCTTTTGATCGTGGATCCGGGCATCGGTTTCGGTAAAACCGTCGAGCACAATCTTTGTATTTTGGCCGAGTTGGAAAGACTGCGCGAGCTTGGCAGACCCGTACTGATTGGAGCATCCCGCAAGGCATTCATGGGTAAGCTACTCGATTTGGATGTCGGCGAAAGAGTGTATGCGACCGCCGCGGTGTCGGCGATCGCCGTCTTGCATGGAGCGCATATTTTGCGGGTCCACGATGTGAAGCCTATGCGTCAGGCAGCCGACATGGCTCATGCGATCTCTACGGTCGGGCAATTGAATGAGGACAAACTATTCGAAATCATGAAAGATTCAGATTCAACTCCATAAATCTAGCACAAACGATGGAAGGGGAGAACGATGCGAAAAGTGTTCGGAACCGACGGAGTAAGGGGAGTAGCCAATACCTATCCGATGACGTCTGAAATTGCTATGCGTTTGGGAAGGGCGATTGCATATATTTGCAGGCAGGGCAACCGCAGACATCGAGTCCTCATCGGGAAAGACACCCGGTTGAGTGGTTACATGTTGGAGACCGCCATGGCGTCGGGCATCTGCTCCATGGGGGTGGATGTTTTGCTGGTGGGACCGCTTTCTACTCCCGGAATTGCATTGCTGACACACACTATGCGCGCGGATGCGGGGGTTGTGATTTCGGCATCTCATAATCCCTTTCAAGACAACGGCATCAAGATTTTTGCCCAGGATGGCTTCAAGCTTCCTGATGAGATCGAGGAGCGCATCGAGTCACTCATGTTCGAAGGCGATATCGATCATCTCAGGCCGACCGCCCAGAAAGTGGGCAAAGCAGTACGTATCGAAGATGCGGCTGGTCGGTACATCGTCTCACTCAAACATGTATTGCCGGCGGACTTGACCCTGGATGGGCTCAAAGTGGTGGTCGACTGTGCCAACGGGGCGGCCTACCGGGTGGCTCCTGCGGTTTTTGAAGAGCTTGGCGCCAAGGTAATCGCCATCGGCGTCAAACCCGACGGTCGTAATATCAACCGCAAATGTGGTTCACTACATCCCGACAACATCTGCCAGGCGGTTCGGAAACATCATGCCCATCTGGGCATCGCCTTGGATGGCGATGCGGACCGGGTTGTCATGGTCACGGAAAAGTCCCAAATCATCGATGGAGATCAGATGTTGGCCATTGCCGCAAAACACTTTCTTTCACAAAACATGTTGAAGAAAAAATCCGTGGTGGCCACCGTGATGAGTAATCTCGGTTTGGAGCTTTTTTTGAATGGTTTGGGAGTGAAGTTGATTCGCACACAGGTGGGCGATCGATATGTGGTAGAAACCATGCGTAAGAAAGGACTCAATGTTGGCGGCGAGCAATCCGGCCATCTCATTTTTCTGGATCACTCCACCACCGGGGATGGTGTGGTGGCGGCTTTGATGATGTTGACGATCATGCTGCGGCAAGGCAAACCGCTTTCGGAGCTTGCCGGCGTAATGGAGACCTTGCCGCAGGTCATGATCAACCAGCCGGTAAATGAAAAAAAGCCGATTGAATCCATGCCGAAAGTCGCAGCCAGCATTGAAAAAATCGAGCGCGAGCTTATGGGCGATGGCAGAGTCTTGGTGCGGTACTCGGGCACCGAAAACAAAATCCGTATCATGGTAGAAGGCAAAAACGAGAAACAGATCATGAGTTATGCTCAAGAAATCGCAGAAACATTTCAAACCGCATGAACGAGGTACAGACACATGTCTACATTTACATTAGGAGTCAATGTCGATCACGTAGCAACATTGCGTCAGGCCCGAGGAGTGAGATATCCGGATCCGGTGACGGCCGCAACATTGGCCGAGTTGGGAGGAGCCGATCAGATCACGATACATTTGCGGGAAGATCGGAGGCATATTCAGGACCGGGACTTGCGCATCATGCGGGAGACCGTCCAGACGCGTTTGAACTTGGAGATGGCTGCCACCAAAGAGATGGCCAAAATAGCGTTTGAGATAAAGCCCGACATGGTCACTTTGGTCCCGGAAAAGCGAGAAGAGCTGACCACCGAAGGCGGATTGGATGTCGCCTTGGGAAGGGACATCATCAAAGAGCAAGTCCGCTTTCTCAGGGATGGTGATATCAGAGTGAGCTTGTTTATTGATCCGGATATCGATCAGATCCGAGCGGCGCATAAAGCCGGCGCCGATGCGGTGGAGCTGCATACCGGTGCATTTTGTGATGCTCCCAATGAGACCGTAAGAAAACACGAGCTGAATCGTTTGATCGACGGAGCTAAAACCTGTGTAAAAATCGGGCTGGCGGTCTACGCAGGCCACGGGCTCAACTTGCACAATGTCGAACCGGTCGCCGCCATTCGGGAAATCACCGAGTTCAATATCGGTCACAGCATCGTTGCCCGCGCGGTTTTCGTAGGCATGGTACGCGCGGTGGAAGAGATGAAATGCGCCATTCGGGAAGCCAGGAAAGGGTAAGTGGCACATGGCCATCGCGTTGTTGTCGTCGGCTTTGATGCGCGAAATGGATCGTATCACCATCGAGTCGATAGGGATTATGGGACCGGTTTTGATGGAGACGGCCGGAAGAGCCTGCGCCCAGGCAGCCGTCGAGCTTCTGACCCATGGAGAAAAGGGCCGGTTTGTCGTGATGTGCGGAAAAGGCAACAACGGAGGTGACGGATTTGTGGCGGCCAGAACGTTGCATCATTGGGGCCACGATGTCTCGGTCATGTTGTTTGCTCAAAAAAACGCCTTGGTCGGTGATGCGCTCGCAAACAAAAAGATCTTAGATCGACTTGGTTTGCCGATTCGGGTTTTTACCAATGAGCGAGAGCTTGTAGATCTAGAGCTTACGGATTACGACGTCGTGATCGATGCGCTTTTGGGTACGGGGCTGTCGAGCGAGTTGAAGGGACTCTACGCAAAAGCGGTGCAAGTGATAAATTCCGCCGATACGGCGGTGCTGTCGGTGGATATCCCATCTGGGATTTCCTCGGACACCGGGCATGTATTGGGTCACGCAGTCATGGCGACCCGTACCGTGACTTTCGGGTTTCCAAAAATCGGTCAGATTTTGTTTCCAGGTACGCAATACTGTGGCGAGCTGATGGTTGCGGATATCGGGATCCCTCCCGATCTGCCTCCGAAAGACGCTTTGACAACCTGGTTGTTGGAAGAAGAGGACCTTTTTCGATATTGCGGCCCGAGAGATCCAGATGCCCATAAAGGTCATTTCGGGCATTTGGTCGTTTTGGCCGGCAGCCTCGAGAAACCCGGAGCCGCCGGCCTTTGCTGCTTGGCCGCCGCACGCACCGGCGCCGGATTGGTCACCCTGGCGGGGGGTCGGGAGGTTTTGGATCGGGTTGTACGAGGACCGGTCGAATTTATGGGTGCGGTTGTCGATTCGTGCGGGCAACTTGAAGAGCTATGCCGGGGAAAGCAGGCGTTGGCCGTAGGTCCGGGCCTGGGTCTATCTGAGCGTATGAGGGAAATCATTTCACATTGTGTTGTAAACCTGCCTGTCCCGGTTGTCGTGGATGCGGATGGGTTGAATAATCTGGTTGGGAGCATGGATTTGCTGAGAAAATCCAAGGCAGAAAGAATCCTCACTCCCCATCCCGGAGAAATGTCCAGACTTCTTGGGATTACCACGGGCGAAGTGCAGCGTGATAGGCCGGCGGCAGCCAGAAAATTGGCGGCCGAGTCGGGATGCATCAGCGTGCTCAAAGGTGCCCGCACCGTGATAGCAGAACCTAACGGGCAGGTATACATCGTGCCGGCCGGCAATCCGGGTATGGCGGGTGGTGGTACGGGTGATGTGTTGACCGGCATGATCGGCTCCATGCTGGCGCAAGGTTTTGAAGCATTGGATGCCGCAATCGGTGCAACCTACCTGCATGCATTGGCGGGTGATGCGGCTGCATTGGAAAAAGGGCAGCAGGCTTTGTTGGCTTCAGATATCATTGCGGCGTTGCCTACGGTCATGAAAAGATTGGAATCCCGGCAGGATGAGCATGAGACTGGATCTCGTTAGCAAGTCTTCCAAGGAAACCTATCGAATCGCCAGCAGGTTGGGCGGGCTTTGTATGTCGAGGTGTTGGATAGGATTGACAGGGGAATTGGGAGCCGGAAAGACCTGCTTTGTGCAGGGATTGGCCCGTGGATTGGGGGTTTGTGAACATACTCCGGTTACAAGTCCGACGTTTGTCATTCACTCCATGTACCCGGGCAGATTGTGTCTGCATCACTTGGATCTATATCGTTTGGACAGCATCGAGGAACTGTACGAAATAGGCTATGAAGAATTGTTGGAACAACCTGCGGTGACTGCGGTCGAATGGTATCAGCGCATTCCCGAGGCGATCCCTCGGCATGGATTGACAGTCCGAATCGATCTGATTGATGAAGAATATCGAAGACTCGAGCTGCAATCCTTGGATGCATCCGGCGCCGAGCTGATCAGTCGATTAGGTCGTATTGAAAGTTGAGGTCGACTCTTTTACCGCGTTTGAAAACCATATGGGTGTGGTTCATTCCGAAGTTGTATAACAAGTCTCGGTAATCGTGCGAGTCGAGCACCAGGATATCCGCAAGCATGCCGGGCATCAAGGCTCCGACTTCGGATCCCAAGCCGAGCGCATGTGCGGCCCAACGTGTGGTGCCCAGGATGG
Organism: Myxococcota bacterium; assembly: GCA_041560255.1. Lineage (GTDB taxonomy): Bacteria > Myxococcota > B64-G9 > B64-G9 > B64-G9 > JBFFBT01. The sequence continues at coordinate 41,574 of JBFFBT010000007.1, forward strand.
CTTCTCGGGGATACATGCCGTTGCAGATACAAGCCATGTTCATCATCAATTGAAGGTTTTCACTCATACAAGATCCGGGATTGAAGTCCGTCGATACCGCTACCTTGCATTCACAGTCCACCAGCATGCGTCCTGGGGCATATTTTTGTTTGCCGAGAAAATAGGTAGCGCCGGGAAGAATCACTGCGACCGTTTTAGATGATGCAAGCTTTCTGGCTTGATGCTCTTGGATGTGTTCGAGATGATCGACCGATACGGCTCCAAGTGATATGGCCAGATCAATCGAGTCCATAGAGCTGAGCTGAAGGGCATGGAGTTTCGGCAGCATGCCGTGTTCAGAAGCGGACGTGAGAACTCTTTCGGCTTCTTTGAGATCAAAGGCTCCTTGTTCACAAAATACATCACAAAACTTGGCCAATTTCTCCGAAGAGACGGCGGGAATCATTTCTTTTTCGATTTTTTCGAGATAGAGGTCTCGTCGGTGCCGATAATCTGCAGGCACGGTATGGGCTCCAAGAAACGTCGGAACGAGATCCACGGTATGGGTACGATTGAGGCTGGAGACGACCCTGAGTATTTTCAGCTCGTTTTCCGTATCCAGCCCATAGCCGCTTTTCACTTCGAGGGTTGTAACCCCGAGAGACAAAAACCGATCCAAGCGTTTGTAGCCCAGAGCATACAGAGCATCCTCGCCGGCTTGGCGGGTAGCCCGGACGGTCGAATGGATGCCGCCGCCTGAAGCCAAAATGGCTTCGTAGCTTGTTCCCGCAATTCGGCTGGAAAATTCCTGTGCTCGCGATCCTGCAAATACCAGATGCGTGTGACAGTCCACGAGTCCGGGCATTACAGCGCGGCCGGCTACATCAACGATAGATGTTTGGGATGTCATGCGGATATCCTCGGGCAGATCTTTTTCTTTTCCCGCCCAAATCACCCGCTCGCCTGCAACTGCCACAGCTGCATCTAAAACCAAGCCCAGACCTGCGACCGGGTCGGCTTCTCTGTCGCCCAAACCACCCGAGTCGGGATCCATGGTTAGTAATTTGCCAATGTTTTTTATGATTAGATCGGCTTGTTGGTTCATGACGACCCCCATGAAGGAATCTTGCACTCTAAATATCCTAACCGGGTAGACACCCAAGATGCAACAACAACGAATCGATTTTTAAAAAATCCAGAATCGAAGAGGGGGTTTTTGATGGCATCAAAAAATAACTCAATCCAAGTTTACAAGGCCGGCTTCCCGGGCCCAGGTTTGGGCTTGGGACCATTCCTGTAGTGAGATTTTACGGGATATTTCTTTAAAGGACGAGGCCAGGTGTTCAGGCCGGTACTGGTCCATGAGGTTGACATATGTGTCGGGAGAAAGCGTTTTTGAAACCCAGCGTACGAACCGATCGGTGCCGGCGAGGTTATCGGGCATGACCAAGTGGCGCAGGATCAATCCCCGCAACGCGACTCCCTGGTTGTCTTTTTGTAAAACGCCTACTTGTCGATGCATTTCTTGTATGGCCGAAGCTGCTTTTTCGGGATAGTTTTTGGCCTGTTCGGCATATTTATGAGCGACCGAACCGTCCTGAAATTTGAAATCGGGCATGTAGATGTCTATCACTCCCTGAAGCATTTGAATCGTCTCGAGGCTGTCATAGCCACCGGTGTTGTACACAAGCGGTACATGCAGTCCGTCCTGTATGGCATAGCGCAAAGCCCTGAGGATATGGGGTACCATATGGGTAGGAGTTACCAGGTTGATATTGTGACAACCCTGGTTTTGAAGCGCCAACATTGTACGAGCCAAGTTTTTATGGGACATGATTGTGCCGTCGCCGCGGTGGTTGATTTGCCAGTTTTGGCAAAAGCAACACCTCAAGTTGCAATACGAGAAAAAGATGGTGCCGGAACCATAACGGCCTACCAGGGGTCTCTCCTCTCCGAAGTGGGCGAAAGCCGAGTATACTTTCAGCTTGTCGGCCGCCCGGCAGGTTTTGTTTTCGCCTGCAAGCCGATTTATTTCACAGTTTCTTGGGCACAACCGGCATTTTTTGTATCCGGCCCAAAATTGTTTCGCCCGGTAGGCAAGCTCACCGGATTGCTCGAGCTCGAGGTATGCGGGTTGGAAAGGTGTACGCATGGGCTTTTGGGCGTTCCTTTCTTGCTTGGAGACCAAAGGATCGGTCCCGATGTATCCGGCCAATGCGGCCGCCTGCATGAAAAATCTGCGCCGTGAGTGGACCAACACGAGTCCCCCGGGTTATGAATGATTTCGATTCTGACGCATTTCTACCTGGGGTGCAAGTCAATAAAAAACGACGCTGGTTTCGCACAAATCACTTGATCTCGCAGTGGGTTGGTTATATGCACACCTAGATGTTTGAATACACTGGAAAGTGTTCGGTTCGATTATGGGAACGAGGCAGGAAATCGGCATATTTTTTTTGATTTTAATGATTTTGGCATTTCATTTTGTGGAGTTCTCACCCTTGGTGAGAGCGTACCCTGTGAGTCGGGTTGTTACCCGGAATACTGAAGCGCTGTGTCCGGATTATATCCGAATGAGATCTGCAACCCATTGTGTTTTATTGGGATTAGCGATACCAATCCACACGGCGCGCGCCTTGGACCTGCAAGTGATTCCCGGTATAGGCAGTGTGTTGGCCGAGCGGATCGTGGCATGGCGCGATCAGCGTGGAGGCATTGATTCACTCGAAGAGATGGAGGAAATATCTGGATTGGGACCCCGCCGACTTGCAGTAGTACGTCAATATGTTTCCGTCCAAGCGCCGCTCGGTGCAACTCCTTGACGATCATGCCAAGTGGTTCTATAATTTTAGATGAGTTGCAGCCGATAGGCGGTCAGCGGCACGTCGTTCAACGAGCAAAAAACAAATGAGGTGAATAGGTTGAAACAAAGTCATAAAACAATACTTCTTTGGGTTTTACTCATTGCCATGTTTTTCTTCACTTACCAGATTTTTTCGAGCTCGCCTCGGGAAGGTAAGTTGATTTCTTTTTCGAAGCTTTGGGAAGAAGTCGAAAAGAACAACGTGCGCAGTGTGATCATCAAAGGTGACGAAATCAGTGGTGAATTTGCTGAAGGCAGCGAAAGAACCTTCATTACCCGGGCTTTGATCACCGATGAGTTTCTCAGTGATTTGAAAAAACATGGGGTTTCCTTCCAAGTGGAGAAAAGGGAAGAGAATCCGTTCTGGGAGTCGGCTCTGCTCAGTTGGCTTCCCATGATATTTTTATTCGTGATATTTATCTTTTTCATGCGTCAGCTCCAAGCCGGAGGCGGCAAGGCCATGTCTTTCGGAAAGAGTAAGGCGAGGTTGCTGACATCCACCCAAAACCGGGTGACATTCAAAGACGTAGCCGGTGTCGAAGAAGCCAAGGAAGAGTTACAAGAGGTCATCCAATTTCTCAAAAGCCCCAAGAAATTCACCCGGCTTGGTGGTAGGATCCCCAAAGGTGTGTTGCTGATGGGATCGCCGGGTACAGGCAAAACTCTTTTGGCTAGGGCAGTGGCTGGAGAAGCCGGTGTGCCTTTTTTCAGTATATCCGGTTCGGATTTTGTCGAGATGTTTGTCGGCGTGGGAGCCTCACGAGTAAGAGACTTGTTTGAGCAAGGTAAGAAGCACGCCCCATGTATCATATTCGTTGATGAGCTCGATGCTGTCGGCCGGCACCGGGGCGCCGGTTTGGGAGGAGGGCACGACGAAAGAGAGCAGACGTTGAATCAGCTCTTGGTGGAAATGGACGGATTCGAGTCCAATGAAGGTGTGATACTTATGGCGGCCACCAATCGGCCGGATGTGTTGGACCCGGCGTTGCTGCGGCCGGGAAGATTTGATCGAAGAGTCGTGGTCCCGCGGCCCGATCTTCGGGGGAGACTGGGGATATTGCGTGTTCACACCCGCAAAACTCCCATGGGTCCGGATGTCGATCTGGACGTGATCGCCCGGGGTACGCCGGGATTTTCGGGCGCCGATTTGGAAAATTTGGTCAACGAAGCCGCCCTTTTGGCTGCAAGAGCCGATAGATCCGAAATAAGTCATAAAGAATTCGAGTTGGCCAAAGACAAAGTGTTGATGGGATCCGAGCGAAAAAGCATGATTATCAGTGAAATGGAGAAACGCTTGACTGCCTATCACGAAGCCGGGCATGCCTTGGCGGCCAAGTTGCTGCCCAATACGGACCCGGTACATAAGGTGAGCATCATACCGCGAGGCTTGGCCTTGGGGTTGACGCAGCAGTTACCGCGCGAAGATCGGCACACCACATCCAAGACCTATGCCGAAAACCAGATATGTGTATTGCTGGGTGGGAGGGTGGCCGAAGAGTTGGTGTTGTTGGAACAAACCACCGGTGCCGGACAAGATATCGATCACGCCACCGAATTGGCCCGCAGGATGGTGTGTGAATGGGGTATGAGTCGCAAATTGGGTCCGTTGACATTTGGCAAGAAAGAGGAACAGATTTTTCTCGGTCGGGAAATCGCTCAGCATCGGGATTACTCCGAACAGACTGCTCAGCAGATCGACAACGAGGTCAAGAGAATCGTGGAAGAATGCTATGATAAAGTAACGCAACTGGTCAAAGACAACTTGGACGCACTCCATCGAATTGCAGAATCTCTGCTGACATTCGAAAGCTTGGATGGTAATGAAATTGATACCTTGGTAAATGGTGGGGTTTTGGATCGGCCCAAGCCGAAAGAAACCAGATTGATATCACCTGATGACGTATCCAAGGTCACCACAAAACCTGAGCCGGAACCCACCATAGCCTAGATTTATCGATCTTTTCTTTATATTGACTCAGCGATTCATATTCGAACCCTTTGACTCAAAATAGATTTGCGTTATGGTTTAAAATTGTGGTTTGGGCCTTGATTCCATAGGATGCCTGTCCTAGAATGGTTGGCTTGAAGTCGTGTGCGCAGGTGCAGTCGGATGTGAATTCAAACCTTGAAGGAGCCTTGAAGAATGGAAGGTAAAGTCCCCATGACTCCCGAGGGTTACCAAAATCTTCAGGAGGAGTTGAAAAGATTGAAATCGGTTGAAAGGCCGAAAGTGATTCAAGCCATCGAGGAGGCGCGTGATCATGGAGATTTGTGCGAAAACGCCGAGTATGATGCCGCGAAAGAACATCAAGTCCAGCTCGATCAACGAATTCGGGATTGTGAGGATCGATTGGCCAGAGCCGAAGTCATTCGCCCGGAGGACGTCAAGGGGGACCGGGTTGTATTTGGCGCCACTGTGGTGTTGATGGATTACGAGAATGATCGAACCGTCAAGTACCAGGTGGTCGGAGAAACCGAGGCGGATCTGAAAAAAGGAAAAATCTCCATCGTATCGCCGCTGGCCAGATCCATGATCGGCAAGTCGATCGGAGACGCTTTCGTAGTCAACACGCCCGCTGGTGAGCGTGAGTATGAAATCGAGGATATAGAATTTGTTTAGATACTTCATATTCAGTGTATTGGCGCTGTTCTTGGTTGCCTCGGCGGCATGCTCGGCTTCCAAAGATTTGCTTCGGCAAGCAGATGATATGGCCCTTTCGGGCAAAACGGAACAAGCCGCGAAAATGTACATTCAAGCGGATAATGCCGAGCCCGGATCTACCCAGGGACATTGCCGGGCAGGTGATTTGTATTTGCGCTCCAGCAGACCCAAAGATGCTTTTCGGGTTTTCTCACAAGCGGCCGAAAGGGATAGAAATTCGAAGTGTGTCATGCTGGGTTTGGCTCGGGCGCATATTGAGTTGGATAATACGAAGTTCGCATATGACGCCATCCATGCGCTCAAGACCAAGCATCCAGAAGATCCCAAGGTCGTGTATCTTGAAGGACTGTGTTTGTATCGACAAGATCGCACCGACGAAGCGTTGGTATTGTTTCAGCGGGCTGTAGGTATGGATTCCGGATTTGGTGAAGCCCACTTGAAAATTGGAGATGTTTTTTTTTCCCGAGGTATGTATCAGGAAGCCTTGCAGGCCTACTCGCTGGCCGCCAGAGCCGCCCAACATGAAGTTCAAGCGTTGATTCAAATAGGTCGTATTTATATTTTGCAACAACAACCGAAGCGAGGGTTGGTTGCTTTACGCAAAGCCGTAGCGATGGATAGGAGCAACGCCTGGGGACAACTGTATCTTGGTGAGGCCTTGATGCATGACCAACAGATTGATAAAGCCATATCGGCTTTTCAGCAAGCCCTTCACCTCAATCCCAAGATGGGACAGGCACATGTACGCCTGGGACAGATTTATGAAGGCAACATGTTTTCCGAAAGGGCATACCGGTCCTTTTCACAGGCGGTGCGGGTTGATCCGGAATGCTTCGAAGGATATCTCAACCTGGCCAGGCTCCAGTTGGATAGAAATCAAAAAAATCTTGCCAGACGATCTTTACGATACGCATTGAAATTGAGGCCGGATTGTGTAGCCTGTCGCATATATTTAGCCCGTCTGCAAATCGAGGCCCGTCAATATAAAAGAGCGGTTTCTTTGTTGGAGGACATCCTTCGGGTCGACTACCAAAACCATCAAGCGCATTTCTTGTTGGGAAAAGCTTATCTTGGCTTGGGAGACATCGAAAGAGCCACGCTGGAATACAATGCATTGGCATTGGCAAATGAAGAGGAATTGGCCAATACGCTGTATGAGTTGATTCAACGCAAGAATAGAAAACCTTGACATGATTCATTACCGACAAGCAGAAGCGCTTCGCGCGTCGGTACGCCAAGCCAAGGGAGTGGGCCCTCGGATTGCGGAGCGTTTCAAAAAAAGAAACCTGATTACCATATCGGATGCATTGTTTTTTTTGCCTACTGGTTATGAGCGAATTCAGACTGTACGCTGCATTGCTGCATTGCAGGTTGGGGAGAAAATGCGGGTTGCGGCCAAAATATTGAGAACCAAAATCGTACCCATCGGAAAGCGAAAATCCATTTTGGAAATTGTACTGGGGGACGAGAAGGAAAGACTGCTGGCAAAATATTTTCATTTCGATGCCTCGAGTGTATCACGCAGGTTCAGCCAAAGCGAAGATGTCTGGATTACCGGGCGGGTGGAAGCATATAAAAACACAAAACAGATGATCCATCCCGAGATAGAAACCATATCGCGCAAAAACACCGATCAAAATCCGGATAATGCTACCATTTATCCATGTTATTCAGAAATCGAGGGCGTAAGTCAGAAGATTTTGAGAAAGATCATTCAAAACATCGCTTCGATGTATGCTTGCATGCTTGTAGAAATCCTGCCCGATGATTTGCGGTATCGGCTCGATTTGCCCGGGATATCCTCTGCGCTCATTCAGCTGCATATGCCGGCGATTGATTCCGATATCGACATGCTCCTGCAGAAACGCACACCGGCTCACAAGCGTATGGTATTTGAGGAGCTTTTGTTGTCACAGATTTCCTTTGCTCAATCCAGTCATATGCAAAGAAATTTAGAGGGTGTTAGAATGAAGCCCTGCCATGATTTACGGAAAATGACAGGTGATCTTTTTGGATTCGATCTGACATCTGCTCAAAAAAAA
>JBFFBT010000008.1:0-48183 GCA_041560255.1 Myxococcota bacterium
AACAATAATTGAGTCGAAATAAAATCGAGGAAAAGATTTGAAGGTGTTTTTTTCTGGCACGAGCGGAGGTCTGTGGAGAATGCGCGAGTGCTGACAAATTTTGGACTGCTGCACACACCGCACCAGCCCACAATTTGCCAACACCCGCTATGGGCAACTCGAAGAGTTGCCCACATTCCCCACAGACCCGACGACGGGCCAGCTTTGGGGGCTGGCAAAAGAACGCTCGGTCCAGAAAAAATTTAAATTATGTTAAAACACAACTTTCACGATTAACAAGGCAAAACCATGACTCGAATACCCAAGACAATCATGTGCACGATTTTTGGATTCACCGCATTTTTTCTGTTTTTTCAGTCGACCAATGCAGGAAACAAAAAGATAAAATCGTTCTACGAAGCAAAAAAAAATCTGGAAAAAATTACTTTCAAGAAGACTGGATATTCTCAGATCGAAAACAAAACGATTTATTGCGGATGCTCGTTCGATTCAAACAAAAATGTCGATTTTTCTTCCTGTGGATATAAACCAAAATCGATGTACAAACGGGCAGCCAAGGTCGAGTGGGAGCACGTTGTTCCGGCCCACGCCTTTGGAAAAAGCTTTAAAGAATGGTTTGAAGGTCATCCGAAATGCAAAAATCGAAATGGTAAACCCTTTAAAGGCCGCAAGTGCTGTCAAAAAAGTAATGTAGAGTTTTGCCTCATGGAAGCCGACATGTACAATTTATATCCGGCGATCGGGGAGATTAACGCTCTACGCTCCAATTATTCCATGGCCATGATACCCGGCGAAAAACGGGATTTCGGTGCTTGTGACGTTGAAATCGAGGGAAGAAAAGTGGAGCCCAGGCCAGAAGTCCGGGGAGACATCGCAAGAACATATATGTACATGGACATGGAATATCCGGGACGTGGAATTATTTCAGGCAAGAATAAGAAGCTTTTCGAGGCGTGGAGCAAAGCCGATCCGGTGGATGCTTCCGAGTGCAGACGAGCTAGTTTAATTGAAAAAATTCAGGGGAACCGGAATGAGATTGTCATGAAAGCATGCGAGAATGCGGGATTGTAAAAATTATTCTACGAGGTTTTGATCGAATTAAATAGGTTAGATACAGTGATGCGACGGCAAATCAGTCACATTCCTTCAAGGTACATTTCTTTATGCAATTTGATGTTCTGGTTTTTGAATCCCAATCCCAGTAACAAGACTCTGAAGGGTTACAATGATCGATCAAGTTCCAGTTGACAGATTCATGACCCTGTTCAGAAAGCCATTTGTCAGCACAGTTAAAGTAGTTTAAGCAAAAGAATTTATAAGGCGAGGCTTTGGGCGATGGATGGCCACCCTCCAAAGCCTTGTGCATCTTGTTGTGCACATAGCGATCATATTGTTTGGCCTTGCTACCCCAAAGAATAATCGCCATGGGCTGATTCAGCTCATCGATGTATTCCATCAATTCCTTGGAAAACTCTTTCCACAACTCAAGATGGGCCGCGATGGTGCAGTATTCGCCTTTTGTGGGACAGGGAATGGTCAACGCCATGTTTAAAAGCAAGACACCTTCTTCAGCCCAACGAGAAAGATCCCCATTGCCTAAATCAACGCAGAATTTTTCGTTCTGGACTTCGAGAAACACTCGTTGGACAGATGCGACTTCTGATGTGCTTACACCCGGAGTCAGCGAAAAGGAAAGACCTACTGCAAGACCTGGTTGGGGTGCAGGATCCTGACCCATGATGATGGATTTTATCTCATGTGGTGGCACCATATAAAGAGCACGGAATGTTTTGCCTATGGGGGGACTGATGTCATAGATATCCTTGATCTCATTTTTCAGAGAATCAGAGATATATCTGACCTGCTCCTTGACGTCATCGCGGCTAAAGAAGTTTTCCCAACCTTTTGGAACGCAACCATACGTGAGATCATAGAGATTGGTGTCATGCCATGATGCGGTTTGTAGCAAATCGCATGTCGATCTTTCCTCGGTGGGTATACCTGCGTAGTCTGTTTCGTCGACGATGGGTGCTCTGGCGCATGAGGCAACCAAGAACAAAAATGAAACGGAAACGAGTAGCTTCTTCATCAGGTTCACCCCCTTGTTTTTACGTTGTCATGAGATGGAGAGATTATAGCTTAGAGGTGTGAAGATGTCGAAAAATCGACCTGTAATAAATTACTCATATAATACAAACACATACAAAAATATTATGTAAACTTACAAGGACGAGCTCCAGACCTGGAGCTCTACGTATGCAACTGCAGGTGTTCTTTGCAACTTATTGAATTTGAATATATTTATTTTTTGGATTGTTCAGCTTTTGTTGTATTGATTAAAATAAAAAGTTTACATAAAATATATTATCGGACGTTGTAACTATATGATATATTTAGATAATATGGACTTTTAGGCTAATCTATTTCGACTTCTACAGGGTTAATACCAGCAAGGCCCTTTCGATAACCCTGCCCTCGGGCTCGGCGGCCCAAATCAAGTTCGTTTTCTGACATGTTTTTTAAAATGTTGTGTACCTCATCTGTACCGAACTTCTCGCCGTGGTACAAACGACGAAGTCCGAGAACATATCCATACCAAAAATCTGCATTATCGTTGTCGCTGTTTTTACGAAAAGCTTCGGCTCTCAACAAAAACTCTCTGAATTTTGATTCATCCATTCCCCACCTCTTTCTCCTTGTTCGCTTCTTCCTTTATCGCTTCGATAATGAATTTACCCATCTCTTTCCCAGTAAATGTCCGGCAATCCTCAATTCTGCTATAAAATTTGTTTTCTTTCAAATCATACCACACTTTTCCTTCCCTTAAGCAAAAACGAATTTCACCTGCTCTAGAATTGCTGATTTCTTCTCCGTCTAGTTTGGCACCACAAATGTTCCCGCTTTTGTAGTAAATTAGCTCAAGACCAAAATATTTTTCTAGATTGTTGAAATAGATCCGGTGACTATCGCCTTTTTTCCATTCTTTTCCGATTCGTTTTAACTGCTCTATCATTGTTTTCCCCTTTCGCTTTTTCGGCTTAAACCGGTAGCCATCCGGCGCTGTGTCTATTGAATACGGTGACCCTTTTTGATTACTTTATCGGGTTCCGTTGTGTGATATAGATACTCGGCGTTTGAAACAAACTCATTCCAATTACCATCGGGATCATCGTTGTAGTCAATACCTAGTTTTTCAAGGGTTTCTCGTTTGTAAAGCACCTCACGGCCGCAAATGCCTCCTTGTTCGAGCATTCCATACGATCTGTTCGTGATTTCAAATACCCAACCACTCTTTGTTTTTCTGATTTCCATTGGTTTCTCCCCTTGGTCTAGATTATATAATAATTATAATGATAATCATTATAAAGTCAAGTAAAAAATGACTCAAAATTACTTTTTTTGATGGGCGTAACTAATTGATATGTCTATACTATTATAACACTTCGGATAACAGGGCTGCCTCCCCCGCCGAGGCGCAAGCAGTCAGGTAACGACAAGGATCATTGCCGGTTTAACACCATAAAGCCAACAACATAACTACATGGGTACCAAAAAACCCTTTCCTCGCCAGCCGATTTTAACACTCGCGCGGAACGAGAGAATTCGAATCTTGGTACTGCACACAGGGGGATTCACCACAAACGTGATGCTTGATTTGGAAATCTCTGGAGAACCCCGAGCGGATATAGATAAAGATGTTACTCTGTCAACCTCAAATGGATCGCTGGAACAAATGTCGATAGTATCTGCTTATGTGTTCCCGACTGATACCTGTTTTCCGTGACACGGCAACTTGTGTTACCTTCTTTTTCATCCTCTTCAAGCTGTAGATTGCCTCTGCAATTAATTTCTCCGACTTCTGCTTTCTGTATCGGTGTATACGCAAGGCCGCTTTCTGACGGTTTGATAAGCTGGCGTCTCCATCGATGTCACGATAAATAGGTATCTCTTTACTTTTCATGCAATTAGGTGATATCCAAAGGCATTCTACTCGTTGCCTATTATGTCTACTTGCCCATGTATATGTATCTATTTCAACCCGATTCCAACCAGCCTGATCCAGTGGATCATAAACATGTGTTCGGTAACCCGACAATATGCACATGCCATCCAATCCCAACAAAATATCAACCAAACGAGAGTGATCCTCAACACACATTTCATGCTCATAATAATCTTTTTGTGCCCTGGTATCAGGTACATAGGGCGGATCCAGGTAAAAAAGGGTTTGTGAACGATCATAACGAGGCAGTAAATCGCTGAAACAGAGATTTTCTATTTGCACCTTGCGCATTCTCTTTTGAATAGTTTTTAACCGTTCAATCCCCGCATGAAATCTCCGGACACTGCCACTGTAACCACCAGAATGTGCGTCAACGCAATAGGACCACTGCTTTCCGCAACCCCCGTGAGATTGTCTTTGCACTACAATCATTAGTCTGGCCAATTCGATTTCATCCGGTTCTGTATGTACTCTAGCAATGGCATCATCGAAAACATCCCGACTGTACGGTGTGAATTCCAACCGGCGAACCAGCTCTTGGGTCTTTTCCTTGTCGGAAAGAACTGAAAAAAGACTGAACATCTTTTTATTTATGTCGTTGTAAACCTCAACTTTTGAGGGCCTCTTGCCGAGCAAAACAGCCCCACTCCCACCAAAAACATCAACGTATGTTCGATGCTCGGGGAAATATCTTACAATTTTTTTAACCAGTTTGCTTTTACAGCCAAACCACGTTACAGGCGGTAAAATTTGTTTGTAGGCATTCATCTTAGCACCTGTACCATATATCAATTAATATAATAATATGTGATATATGGTTACGCAGGAGGTCTTTGTTGTTACACCTCTTTCTTGTCTTTATCGATGTAGGAATAAAGTGCTTTTAGGATGATATCTCTGTAGGAATCGTTGTCTTCTGCCGATCGGATTTTGACCTCTTTCCATAGACCGTCAGGTATATCCCGGAGCAAATATTCCCCGCCTTTGTTTGTTTCCTTAAATATCTTTTTTGCAACGTGGATCGCGTTTACCGGCTTCCCCGCTTCCCTTATTTTTTCGATCTCTGCCTTCACCGCAGGATCACAACTCCTGCAAATGTAAGCCCCACCCACGCTAACTCCAACGGCCGGTTTGCCACATGCGTCACAAATTTTCATTGTTTTCCCCTTTTTTCGGCTCAACGTTTCGAATCGCGGGAATTACACCATCGCTCCAACCCACAAGTATCGGTGATAACCACTTCAGCGTTGGCATTTCGCGACCCGATCCAGTCATATACGTGTGCCAGTGCGCACGCCGCACATGCGGACGCGGCGCCGCATGGCTTTGAAGATTATCGTCGTCCTTCTGGTGGTTGTCGCTTTGGGAAGCTGACCTCAGCGCCGATCCAATCCGGATGCCTACATCCCAGGTTGTGGACGCTTGTGCGCCTTTGCTGGTATGTGTTTTATGCGGTCTGGTATTTGATTGGTTGCGGTTGCGAATTTCGGAGTTTTGAGAGCATAGGTAAAGCACCAGAGAAACCATACCGGAAAACACTGACATTCCTGGCTCAATGATTTTCATGACCCTGGCGACATCGGAAGGATACCCGAGAGATTTAAATCGACTTTGCTGTTTTTGGATTTCCCGAATGGTTGCTTCTAAACACTCAGAAAGATTTCCGACCAAATGAAGGGGGATCGGGACAAGGTCATCACCACAATCCAAAACAAATCTCAACTCCGATCGTCCGTCGTTTGTGTCGTGCTCAAGATGAGTCCAAAACCCACTTACGCCCTCCCTGCCATACTCGATGTACACGCACCATTCGGGGAGTCGGTATAGCACCCCTATAGGTATATCCCCTGTGATTTTGGTGTCGGTTATCGCCTCAAAAAAATCCGGATCATATCGATATATGCCCTTGGTCAACCGCCAGGCGTAAAGAGCGCCCAGAATGCCGACGTCAGTAGCAACCAAGGGATTTAAAGTCTGACCTTGGGAGACAACCGCGTACGCGGCAGCCAACGGCATGTAGCACCACTTCGGCCAATCCGGAAGATCCTTTCCACGACCTTTGTGAAACATCTCGAAACATCTCCAAAATTTTGGATATTTACGAGAATACTCCTGTAAATGTCTCAGTGCGCTATGTTCAGTCACGCCGATTCCCTATTTGTTGTATATAACTATTATAATATATATCATTATATATCAATAAAATTATGATAAAGAATCAAATGATGCTGATATTTGATATAGTAAAAAAGCCCCGGGGCCGTTGGATTAGCCACCAACGGGGGCATCTCCTGCCCGATGCCCGGGGCTCTTTGTTTTTTAATTACCTTGTCTCGCCGCTCATCACCTTGGCAAGCGTGTTGTCAGACGACCAATGCAAATCCCTCTCAAGGCCAAGACCGAGACGGTTTTTGACCGAAGATAACTCTGTAAAGCTCATGTAACCCAACTCGTCACAATCCGGACCGAGTGGCGATACACAATAACCATACATCAGATCTCTACCGTCGAATTCAGTTACAAACCAAGTTCCACGACCACAAGGATCGAATATTTTCAAAGGCACCTTGGTTTGTTCTTTTGGTAAATTGTCAGTTTCACCAATGCCAGGCAGCATTGTTTCAATTTCCTTGGTCATCAACTTCATTTCTGGTTTCTCCTTTTCGCTTGTTGTTCTCAAACCGGGAGCCACCCGGTTCAGATATACGGTCTTTCAACTATTTGCTGTTCTCGTCCTTGGGCTTGCGAATGTGGAGCTTGCCGTCAATAGGCAACGCATTGAGATAAACGTTGATGGAATCGTCCTTGTTTACGAATGCAACTCCAATTTTGAACCAATATGGATCCTTCTCCTTTCCTTCTTCTTGAATGTTGTAAACCACGAGTTTTTCTGTTTTCTTTTCGGTCATCTTGAATCTCCTTTCGGTTAAATGATTATATAGTTATAATAAAGATAATCATTATATTGTCAAGTAAAAAATGACTCAAAATCACTTTTTTTGATGGGCGTAACTAATTGATATGTTTATACTATTACAACTCTTCGGATAACAGGGCGGCCTCCCCCGCCGAGGAGCAAGCAGTCTAGATCCAGACAAGGTTTGTTACTGATATTACACAGTAAAATCAACATGATAAGTATATGGGTACCAAAATACCCTTCCCTCGCCAGCATGCTTTTAACACCCCCATGGGCCAAGGGATTTTCAAGTCTTGGTAGTCGATGAAACTGGCAAAAATAAGTTGCTTTTTTCTTGACAATATAATGATTATAATTATAATCAAAATAAAAGGAAAAGTAAGTCTCAACCATCAGGACCAAAGGTCCGCTCCAACAAAGGAGATAAAACATGTCGGGCTACAATCACCAAACTGGAATGAGCAACAACGCCGTATCCGCATACGATAAAGGACTTAAACCCCTTTCAAAAATTAACAGCCAAGATTTAAAATCTGCCAACCTAACAATCACTAAAGAATTCGCCGTTTGGCTCGCTAAAAACCACTATTGGCCACCTGCCGAATGGCATCACAGCGGCGGCACATGGTACAACAAAGTTGATTTCTACGACCCTTGCAAGCTCGCCGACTTAATCAACGATCATGAGATTGATATTGATGCGTTGAAAACCCAATTCGATCAGCTTGGCAAAAATGAAACCACACCCACAGGCCGCCGGGTTCGTGGCTCTTTTGTGATTTGGGGCGGCAGCCGCAAACACCCCGCCAAAATCGGCGATAAGGAGTTTACCGGCACCAAATTCGGTAACTGGATCCACCTCGATGGTGGTGGTAAAAAAAGGGCCGACGGTAACCATATTACCTGGAGATATATCGAGTGAAAACTTTGATTTCTCATTTCGAGTTGAAACATCTTCGCAAATCGATCGGAGCCAGTGTCGCTCGAATGGCTGAATTGATCGGCCTGTCTGGTGACAGTGCTGCGGACAGCGTTCGCAAAATGGAAAATGGCACAAAACCAATTTCAGGCCCAATCCAGCGTATTGCCAAGTTCATGCAGGAAGGCATAGCCGATGGATCCATGTCCACCGTATTACCAGAATTCATGATTTGTGCCGACTTGGACAACAGCATAGAGTTCGAATGGATTTTTCACACTCGTTATCCAAGGTTTCTCGCTGTGGTTAGTGACAAACCTGTACCCGGACTGACAAGCGCAACTGCGGATGATATTGAATGGCTGTCAGTCGTGATGTGGATAGATGAACCGGTCGACGATCCCATCTCTTTTCTCATGGACGCTGCAAATCGATTCGCAAACTACACAGATGAAACCATTGATGGCATCGAATGAACGAAAGAGTATCGGATAACAGGGCTCCCACCCTCGCCAAGGCGCAAGCAGTCAGTAACCGACAAGAATTGTTGCTGGCATTACACAGTAAAATCAACATGATAAGTATATGAGTACCAAAATACCCTTCCCTCGCCGGCCGATTTTAACACTCGCGCGGAGCGTGAGAGCTTCGAGTCTTGGTACCACACACAAGGGTATTCACCACAACCGTGATGCTTGATTTGGAGCCCCCTGGGGGGCGGTGGGGCCCATTTGGGCGGGCGGGGGGGGGTGCCAATGATTTTTAAAGTATTTGCATTCTCACATGATTGTACGGGACGACATGCTTTTCACCGTCATACTCAATCAACACCTGGCGGCCTCCTCTCGAAGAGCGCCAGGCCAATAGCCGACAATCCAAATACCCCTGCCCCCCATTGATTTTTTTTGCCCGTACTTGGCAATGTTTTGCATCAGTGTAGTTCCAGCTGTACTTTTCAATTGCCTCTTCCGGTATGTTCATCAGGGTAGTCAGCGCGGCTTTGCTCGGGTTCTTTCCTCCCTCCCACCCCTCTACGGTGCGGCGCGAGACACCGCATATTTCGGCCAACTTGGAGGTGGAAAGGTTCCGCTCACGGCGAAACTCTTTTATCCCATCTTTTGAATCCAAAATTTCGCCATTTTTGGCGAATACTGGAGTATCGCCAGGCGATTTCTGGACTATCTTGATTCTCATATCCCTCACCTACTAATTGGTCAAAGGATGGGGATGGGAATGCCGCTCAAAAACCGCCACGTAGGTCCCACAATCTGTTTGGGTCCACGCGGCAAATCGTGACCTTGACTCGCTGGATTCAGCATACATTGTTGCTCGTTGTAAACACTCCAGTACTTTTTGATACTTCACCACCATGTCGTCATAATTTATGAAATCGTCCTCAATTGGTGGATCTGTCCACCACTCATATTCCCCATCCCATGACGGGAGCGGGAGGCCTGTGTCGTTGAAGAATATCTTGACGACAGTCGGATCATGAGTCCGCTCGTCATCATTTCCCTTTGCCGACTTCAGAAAGACCCATGACGAGCCCCATTCTTTTTGATCTATAGAGTCAACTACTCTACGATCAAATCGATTGCAAAGCAGATCGCGAGTATAAGTCTCATCAATACTGTTGATTTCTTCGAATGAAAAAAATTGAAAGCAGTCCAACAGGATATATTTCAGGTGCTTTTTGACATATCTTGTCTGCTCTTCCAGGCTAAGAAGCATGAAGGGATCATTTCCCGGTCCTGTCTGCTCAAGAAGCAAGGAGGGATCATTTTCCTGATAATACTTCTTCGTCACGAATCCTATCTCATCCCAATAATTCCATTTAATAACACCGATCGGTGTTTTCATCTCATACTGTACAGTCGGATCCGGATCTTGAATCGAGGAGTTCTCCTTCATGTACGTAACTTTTTCCTCCAACGTCAAATCCTCATAACCCAAATCCAACTCGGATTTGGGACAATCGAAACGCAACCAACGCCAGTCATCCCACGATCCTGTGACCGGCAAAATGCCTCGGGTGACGCTGACATATTCGGCGTCACCCGCCCAACTCCTTCTGGCGTATACAACGGGGTCCTCTAACCCCAGCATATTCGCCTCTTGGAAGGCGTCATCATAGGTTCGGTGTATTTTGGTTTGCTTTGTGGTCATCGTCCCTCCGTGGTACAGTCACATAACCCCGGGACCTCCGGATTAGCCACCGGAGGGGGCATTTCCCTGCCCGATACCCGGGGTTGTTATTTTACTTATTCGGATTCGAAATAAATTAAATTCTTTGGAATACCCACAACGGCCTCCTTCGCACCGGCAAGTACCTTAAAAAGGCCCCTTGATGATTCAACCTCAGGGGGTTCAATCCCAAGGTGAGCAAAGACCGACTCCGCGCGATCTTTGCCGAAATTATTTGTGCCTCTCGGGTTACCCAAGAGACAATCTAGTAAATCGCGAGCAGCAAATCTATTATCACCACCAAGCTTTTCGACCGCGCAGATCGCCCACTCGGCGGCCATAACCGCGCGACCGGGGCCTGCCGCGTTCATAATTAACGCGGCGGTCCGGGGATTGAATCCCATTTTCATAAGCTTACGCTTCTGCTCATTAGCGTAGGCTCTTCCTTCTGCTTTTTGGTGTTCATGATATGTGCTTATCGCATCCTCGTAAATTTTCGTGCAATCATCGGTGTAATAAACTGCGTGTCGGATAGCGTTTGATACCTCCGCCGGTAGGTTGGCGAGGCCCGCTTCGTTGAGATCGCCCTCAAGGAGGGCTTTCTTTATTGTATTAATTTCGGAGTCGTACCACCCATGCTTTAAATGTCGTTGGCGTGCATCCATTTTGGTTAAAGTTTGAACGATATATTGTATCAATATATCGAGATTGGCTTTTTCTGCTTTTTCTTTTCGACGCTGCCTTACGCGGTCGACCGCATCTTTAATTTCGCGATCGGTGGCACAGACGTAGATTGTAAATTCTACACGTTCAGGGATACGGCTGTATTCACTTGTGCAAACAATGCTGGGTCTTCGAAAAATGAAATCACCAAACGTTTCGCTTATACAAGAATCACTCTTTGTTTTTTTGGTTCCCAGCACCATTTCAGGCTCTTCACCTGCGTAACAGGAAGTGGCACAGTAGCCACCACTCCCAAAATGCTGTCCACCATCAATTCGGATGGTGGTTACAGCATTTTCATCCAATCGGATCACAGTTGCGCTCTCACCCGCCGGAGCTTGGTTTCTGGACGCAGAATCAAGCCAACACTCAATTGAGTTTTTGTGTTTATCCATCTCTTTTCCCCTTTCGTTTGGTTTAAACCAGGGCAGCCATTCCCTGGCTTGATTTGCTTCACAAGCCCCCCCCCGACCCCCGAAGGGGCCGGGGAAGTGGATTGGTTTAACTTAATCTTCAAGCTCGTGCCAACGTACCTCGGCAAGTCGGTAGAGAACCGACATTTCCTTAAGTTTATTCTTTCTCGATTCGTCAGTCTCTTCCTCCGCAGCATCGTCATAACGTTTAGCGCTCTCATTGAATGTCTCATCGAGGTCATTGTATACACTCCGAGACCTCTCTGCCGCTACGCTTAGCTCTACGAGGCGGTTTTGACTCTGCGCAAGGCGAATGTTCAGGGCCTCTTCCCTCACACTCTCGGGAAGACACGCCCAATCCGGTAGGTCAACATTGAATCGAAACCAACCATCGTTGTCTGGTCCCTCTGGGTAGGGTCCAGAGCTGTCTGGGATTGTGAGATCGTGTTTTGTAAGGATCTCACTGATTGTGTCGACCAAATTCTCGTCGTTATTTCCCCGTCCGTTAGGGAAATAACAGAATTGTCCGTATCCAGTCTCTTCAGCCCTATCCTCCGGAGCAAGGATGTAGTACTCTAGGAGGCACTCTTCGATTTCGTCGTCAATACAATCAAAATAGGTATGCTGGTAGATTTTCTTCTGAGACATTGTTTTTTCCCTTTCGTTTGTTTGGTTACAACCGGGAGCCACCCGGCTGTGAGTTTGGCTTTCTTGCCAATCAATATATATACTATACATAAAGTGAGTATTATTTGTCAAGTAAATAATACGCAATATGATGATTATTTTTGAGCTGTCGACACTTACATTTTGATAAGATTATCTATTAATTCCAACGCCTTAGAAAGCAGCATATAAGGAGATCCTTTTGAAAGATCCTCAAGCGATCTCAATTTAAGCAAGTCCATTTTTAATTGCTCGTCCAAGCTGTGTCCGTTTCTCTCCAGCCAATTTTTGTCTTCGAATGTTATTCCGACCTCAGCAACACGCTTTGATTTTCCCATCTCTTGTCCCCTCATTCCGCCAAATGAAATTGAAACTACATAATACCGTAACTCACTGCCATCCAAAAAAACCACCCCCGAGCTCGCTATCGGATAACAGGGCTGCCTCCCCCGCCGAGGCGCAAGCAGTCAGTGACCGACAAGGGTTGTTGCTGTAAATACGCTGTATATTCATACAGATAACTACACGGGTACCAATCAACCCTTCCCTCGCCAGCATGCTTTTAACACTCGCGCGGAACTTGAGATCTTCGAGTCTTGGTACTACATATCTGGGGTATTCACCAGGCGTGTGCTGCAACCGAAACTACCAAGGACAAGCAACCCTGTAAACCGTAGCTTGTTGATTAAAGTATTTCTAGAAATCGATCTTCGTTACCTTTTTTGACGTGCACATCCCAACCATCAGCTCTAAACTCAGAAAATCTAGAATATAACCTCAGGGCGTTCCTTATGACTTCTGCCTTGGAACCTGCGTTTGTAAATTCTTGTAGCTTTTCCAAATCTCCAAATGCCCTCTTTGTGAAGTCAAAAGAAACCCGTACCTTGTTGTTGTCAGGCATTTGCTCCTCCTTTCGTTACTTACTGAAATAATTGAAAAATTTCTTTTCTTTCGGGTTCAACCCATATTTAAATCTTAGTATCGCATTAAGTAATTGTCAAGCACAATATAACCATATTGTCAACATATAATGATAATATAATAATCATAATATTTACATATTGACACCATATTGTGATTAAATTATACTCACATCAGCAGTAAAGTTCTTTCTTGATAAGGAGACTTGATCAGTGAAGAAATTAGCAAACCCAGGGAGGGCTAATGACTGGAAGCGCCTGGTCTGATGATTCCCTTCAAGATACTTCTTCCACACCTTCTGCAGAACAATATCATGAGGAAGAAAGCATTGGTTCTGTAGACGCCAGAATCAAACGCGACGAATCAAAATCAAAAATCACAGCAAGAAAATTAATACTGTGTTGCCTGTTGCCCCTCCCCGCAGCTCTCAGCATCTGGGCGGCTGTTGTGATCACGCTCATTGGAGCAGACGTACTTTCTTTTTCCAATGAAACGCTTGTAATTTCATTGTGTTTCTCGGATATCCTTGCTTCCGTCGCTGCATACACCATTACAATTGTAAAATGGGCATTCCCAAAAGAAAATATTTAAATATAAAGGAATACAAATGAAAAGAAAAACCAGTAGAAACCATTGCCCGAATTGCGGAGCTGAATTATTTCATGATGAAAACGACCATGAGGGATGGGGAGCCGGTCCCGGCACTTATAGTTCAGGAAGATCCGTTTGCTCATCATGCGGCAATGGATGTTATAAATGGGATCATGAGGATACACCAGGTTTTCGTGACCGTTGGAAAAGTAAATGTTGTAAGTGTAAAAAGTAAAAAAATGCAATAATAAGGAGAGTGTAAATGTCAAGAAGATATACAGGAAATATGAATGGAGAAAGATATTTGGCAAATAAAAACAAAAAAGAAGTTCATGACCTAGATCAAGAAACAATTAACTGTCAAATAAATGAAATTCTTGCCGCGAGACATGAAACACCATTCACATCCTTGGACATGGCAAAATTATTTGGATATGACAACTGTCATTGGTGCCTTGGTGGTTCGACGCGCTAGGGTCAAAACTTTAACAAATCCACCGCACAGTGCAACTCTATTGGATCCACCGCAAAATACCGGCTGGTGGTCTCGATGCTCGCATGCCCGAGTTGTTCCTTGATGAGCATGAGATCGGCCCCCTGGCGGCGCAGCGTGTTGGCGTGGGTCCTGCGCAGGCTGTGACTGGAGGCGTTGACGACGCCGGCGGCCGCAAACATCCTTTTCAAAATCATGATGGCGTTGGTGGTACTCATAGGCTTTCTCGGATCCTTCTGGCTCGGAAACAACGGCCCTCGAGGCCGCGCCGGCGGCGGGAACCTGCGGTGCAGGTAATCTTGTACGATCCGGACCGCCTGCCTGCTGATCGCCACGGTGCGGCTTTTCTTTGACTTGGTGGAGTGCTTCTCCAAAACAACGTGGTTCCCTACCCTGCCGGACGGCGCGATGTCCTGGATATCGAGATTGACGATTTCGGAGATTCGCATCCCCGAGCCGAGCCCGAGATGGAGCAAGGCGAGGTTGCGGGCCTGGTGCCTCGAAACAACCATGCACTTTTCGATTCGGGCGATCTCCTCCGGAGACAACTCCCGGGCCTTGCCCCCGGTGCCTTTGGGCCGCCCGGTTCGACCGTTTCGTTTTCCGAATCCGGCTTTTTCGGGGTCGTGTTGGAGTCGTGTTTTCCGGGTCATTTTTCGCCGTGATAATTTAATAATAAATGGTTATTACAGATGGAATATTAATGTTTGCGGGCCGGACTGTCAAGCCAACGAAAATACAACATATGATATCAGGTAGTTACAAGATAATTTAATAAAATTGTTATTTTATTAAATTTACGAAGGCCACCGGGAAAATGCAAGTATGGCTATGGTGACGGATCCATTTTGAAGGGTCTGGTTATTTTATTTTCATACATAAAATCAAAAAATTGGTCTTGCGGGTCTCGCATGGTTAAGGAGATTCATAAAGCGTAAATCATCAACACAAGAAGGATAGCTAAACCCGTGAACGCGATAAATTTATCGCTTGTCGGAAACCTAGACATTAAGTAAAAAGCCAATCCAATGGTAACTGGAGCTGCTATGCTGACAAAAATCGCGAAAAAAGGATTTCTTTCAGCTATAGTCCATGAATTACTTACAAGAAATCCAACAATCACAGCGCTCCCGACAATGATAATCCAGTAATTGATCTTGTTTATGAACATTTTTTCGTTCCCTCCTGCAGAGAAAACTATTTTATTAATTTCCGAAAGTTGTTCTCTGGCAATTGGCCATCTTTTTCAGCCAACGCCTGACCACATTTCATTGTTGCGTGGTTTAATGTAACATAGGCCAGATAAATAATTTTATCTTCTGCAAGCCCTCGAATAGTTCCATCAAATTCAAATTCCCCGCGTAAATACTTTAATGCGCGGATGGCACTTTCTTCAGCTTCTTTTAAAAGACTGTTTGGCAATATGTCGTCTCCTCCTGTAGGGAAAGCTATTTTATTAGATTTACAAAGGTAACCAACAAAATGCACGACACATGTTATTCCTCTACCTGTCGACCTGTCGATTTGTCTACATGTCTACAATTTAGATTGTACGGTATAAGTCTGTTTACGAGCTTATTAAAAATCACGTCGATTTTAAACGTAGCCTGCTGATCAAACCATCTGCTTTCGGTGTTCTCCTCGACCTTGACCCCCGTCGCCAAAAATATTTTATGTCGGGCCTCGATTTGCTGCGCCATGAAGTCAACGAGGATATCCTCGACCTCATCCTCGTTCTTTCCCTGGAGTCCATCACCCTTGTAACTGCAAACGATGGTGGCTTTTGACATCTCCTCGAACCGATGGACCCGCTGCATCTGCATCTTGATTCGAACCGTCATGAGCTTAGATAAAATATCATCAATCAACGCAGAGGAATCAAGATCTTGTGGGCTGTCCCGTCTCTCATAGACGCGAGCAAGGTTTTTATTTTGCTCCAAAAAATCAAAATCCCTATCACTCTCGTCCACAAACTGGTTGAGATCGAGCTCGGCGATCGTGTCACCCAGCAAAAAGTCAACAACCCTTTTTTGATGACGGTGTCTTTTCTCGGTCTCCTCGTCCATGTGCTTCGATACTTCTCTTTGGTCGATAGTTCCCCCTGTCATGGCTGCGGCCTCAGTTCTTCCGACCGAACATGTCGGCCACCTCGCGCATCATGTCGCCGGATTCCTGATAGACAAAGTCAATCACTTCGTCGAGATCGGTCATATCCTGGTAGAGCACCGCAAGGTAAACACGCTGAAAAAAAAGAGTGAAAAGAATATCGCGAAGCCCGGGAAGCAACTTACCGATCACCTCGCGCTTTTCATCAGCTGATGTTGTCCCATCGAATTTACCAACGTTGAAGTAGTCCTGAAACAACTTCTCAATCTGGTGCATGCCGATACGTGCAGTATCAACCATAGCACGCATTAATTCAGAGTTGACTGTCTCTAAAGAAATGTTCTTCAACTCTTCACTTTTGGCGGTTTCTGCGTTATTTCTTTTTCCAGCCATGGCTTACCTCCTTATCAGGTCGGCTGTGGTTAGGTGGCTCGCTGGTGTTCCAGCACCGCGAGCCACTGTTATTTGACTTCATTATAACGTTATATGTACGTTCTTTTAGTTTATATATAACTTCATAATAACGTTTATATAACTACAATGCAACTTCAATCTTTATTTTCACCTTGCTCTTCTTGTTCCTCATTTTTCAATCTCATAAGTATGGTTTCAAGTAACCACTGATGCCTAGGAATCTTGAGAGTTCTTTTACTGATTATTTTATCAATTCGATCAATTAGTTTTTGTTCAAGTCTTAGCTGGACAAAAACCTTCTTTGAAGAATCTTCCTCTAGGGTCTCATTTTCACCTAGAGCTGGAGTACCACCCTTAGAAATAACTTCTTTTATTAAATCCTCTTTTTTTCTTGGTTTTGTTGTTATTGTCATGATGTTATCCTAAAGTGAATTCAACATTAAATACACTTTGATATAACGTTATCATTTCATTGATGGCTTTTGGATCTTCAGGCTTCAACTCGACGATAGAAAGACCTTTAGAGGAAGCATTTGCAAAAGCTTTTCTTTGGCCGAGTTGAACATCAAGAAATTCTAGTCCAGGAGATTCTTTAAGAGCTTCCACGGCTTCAATATTATCCTGACCGCGCGGATCAGAACGGTTCAAGAAAACATAGGACTTTATATCCGGATTAACAATTCTTATCTCTTCAACGAGTTTTGACACATGATTAATTGTCCAAATGTCGAATGATCTGGGAAAGAAAGGAACGAGTAAAATGTCTGAGACTACAAGGGCAGCTCTTTGACTGGTTGTGTCTCTCCCTCCAGTATCAATGATTATATCTTCAAACTTGCTCTTTAATCTGGAAACTTCCGTTCTTACAGCCGCTCCATTGAGTTTGATGCTGGTGTAGCCAGCACCTCCTTTGTCTTCGAGCTGTTCGTTTCTGAAAATTGTGAAGTCGCTAGCCGTTTCTTGATCGTCGGCATCAACCAAGATTACCTCAGAGTTGGCAAGAGAACGCATGACGGCAAGATTTGTAGCAACGGTGCTTTTACCGCTTCCGCCTTTAATGCCACCAGAAGTAATTATCATGACGTTACCTCCCGAATTACATGACGTTGAATTATAGTGATAAAAACCTTATAATAACTTCATTTGAATATTATATGTATATTATAATAACGTCATAGTCAAGTTATTTAATTATAAAGTCGTCATTTATTTCTTGATCGTCGGCATCAACCAAGATTACCTCAGAGTTGGCAAGAGAACGCATGACGGCAAGATTTGTAGCAACGGTGCTTTTACCGCCTTTAATGCCACCAGAAGTAATTATCATGACGTTACCTCCCGAATTACATGACGTTGAATTATAGTGATAAAAACCTTATAATAACTTCATGTACATATTAATATTAACTTTATATTGACGTTATAATAAGGTTGATAAGGCCAAAAACTTACCGACAGGTAAAATATCTAATATATTACATTCATGTAAATTTTAATGGAGAAACACTTTGGATAACAGGGTTCCTACCCCCGCCAAGGTGCAAGCAGTCAGAATTCGACAAGTTATGCTAATGCAAAAACACTAATAAACTGAAGAGAGTGTGTGTGTGGGTACCAAAATACCTTCTTTTCGCTAGAATGTTTTAACACTCGCGCGGATCAAGGTGATGTCAATTCTTGGTTTTGCTTTCTGGGGAATTCACTAGATGTTTTTTTTGATGTTTTGGGGGTTCGGGGGTTTACCCCCGATTGGTTTTCGAGCGTTGCGAGAACCTTATTTATTTGTTTGTAAGCTTTTATTGAGCGACCGTAGGGAGCGGATCAATACCTTTTGGCCTTTTTGGTATGCGCGAGGCAACACTGGTTTTACTTAATTTAAATTAAATAAATATATATGTTTTAAAACTGTTTTAAAACTGTTTTAACCAGTAACGCAACGCAATATATCTTTGTATGGTACTGATATACATAAAAAAGTTATCAACAGGTAAAAATTGAGCGTGAGTGAAACAACACCAAAGCGTGAGTGAAACAACACCAAAGCGTGAGTGAAACAACACCAAAGCGTGAGTGAAACAACACCAAAGCGTGAGTGAAACAACACCAAAGCGTGAGTGAAACAACACCAAAAAAATTTTGTTGATTATATATTCAGGTGATGTTCTTATTTGCAAGGTTGGGTGATTTTTCTAATTACATCACAAAAAACCCCGGTGGCTTCAACACCGGGGCAAAACACAATCGACCTATCAAGGAGGCCGACCATGTCAGAAAGTAATGATAATTCAATACGATTTGACATTCAAGACAAGATCGAACAAATAAAAAAGAAAGCAGAAAAAAAGCATTCTCACTTCGATAAAACTGTTCAATTAAAATTTTGGCCTGAAGAATTACGAGCAGCCCCTAGCTGTTTATTACGCTCCGCTCTGTTTATGATGGTCAAAAAAGGCCGCAGAAAGGTTTTTTTTGATGGATTGTTAGCATCATGGTCAGGCGTGAAAATTTCCTACACGGGTTATCAGTTAGATCAGTGTGACCTCGATGTCTGGATGCAAGCTCTTCAAGAGGCTGAAGGCCGCCTGGGATACCGAGTTGTATTGAACGAAAGTTTGTTTTTGGAAAAAATTGGCAGAACTAAAACCGGTCCAAACATCAATTGGTTACGTAAATCACTTGGTCGCATGCAGGCTTGCGGCGTTTGTCTTTCTATGGAAAACCTGGAATACCAGGGTAGTCTCATACAAGAATTTGGTCGTGACAAAAATAACGGTAAATACTACGTTGCTCTCAATCCGTACTTTGCTGATATTTTTGAAAAAGGCAAAACTTATATCGATTTAGATAAACGACTTCTAATCAAAGGTGATTTATCAAAATGGCTCCAGGGGTATGTCTGCAGTCATAAGGCCACAAAACGTAAACCTCATCTGATTGGTCTTGAAAAGCTTGTGCATTTATGTGGATCAAGTCACTCTAACATAAGGTTTTTTAGACGTGATCTCATTCTTGCAATGAAACAACTTCAAGATAAACAGATTGTTGAGTCTTGGGTGATAACTTCAAACGGTTCAGTCTTACAGTTTGTCAGACCCAAAAGAATCAAAAAGAGTGAGTGAAACAACACCAATGAATTTCATAAAATATTATTATTATTATGTTATTAACTAAAAGAAGAACCAAAAAGCGTGAGCGAAACAACACCACCATCCCATTTTTTACTCGATATTTTCTAAAAATCCCTGGTAGTATGCTCCCGAGTTTGACCAGAAAAGAGGGATTGACATGAGAATGGTGTTAATTGTTTTGGGGATTGCCTCGTTGTGTATCAACTGCCAACCTGATCTACAAAAAACCTGTAACAACAACGATGAGTGCATAGAGGGCTATCTTTGTGACAAGAAAAATCACTGCGTCAAGGTGGAGCAAAAGAATATGGAGATCCTTGTCAACGAGCTTGATGACTCCATAGTAGGTAAGAAATACTCATACACATTATCGGTTCGCGGAGGTCTACCACCCTACACATGGAGCGTTGTTGCTGGTCCAGAATGGCTGAAGACTGAACATGACGCCAATTCCGGAAAATGGCAATTAACTGGTGTGCCTGATACCTATCAAGATATTGGGGTATTAGTGGGAATTGAAGTTACCGACGACTCAATTGAAACTCAGAAAACGGGCAAGAACAATTTATCTATTCGTTCTTTCTATTGCCTGGCCAGCGAGGAAACAAACGAAGCATGTTCTGGCCATGGTTCTTGCGACACTAACGGTGTTTGTGAATGCAATCAGGGATACGCGGGAAATCAGTGTGGGACAGAATATGAATATAAATGCGAACCAGAAGGGGAATGCGGAGCTGATGCTTATCGGCGTTCTTGTACTGGAGGAACTTGCGAAGAAAATTGGACACTCATTGGTGATTGTTCAGCTAAACAAATTTGTTGGTCTAGTGACATAAACGCTGGTTGTACTACCTGCGGTGATGAATGTATTGATGGTGAGTGCTATCCGGAATGTAACCCAATTACTCAAGGATGTTGTACGCCTGAGGGTGAGATAATAGATACTTGTTGGTATGATGCAGAGATGAACTTATCATGGGAAAACCCTGAGTCTGGCGGCATAAAAACTTGGGATCAAGCAGTTAGTCATTGCAACGCTTTGAAACTGGGCGGACTTTCTTGGAGACTTCCAACAATCAGCGAACTGAGATCTTTGATAAGGGGTTGCTCAGACACCCAAATAACCAAAGATAGCAATGGCAAATGTAAGGTTACAGACGATTGTCTCGGAGAAAGTAGCTGTTACGAATATATTGATTGCATGGGTTGTAAAAAAGACGAGGGACCTGGCTCAAGTGGATGTTATTGGGATCATGATTGTGCTGGGATATGCATTTCCTACTGGTCATATTCTGAATCGATTTATGACTATTCGAAAACAGCATGGAAAGTCGATTTTGAATACGGCAGTATAATTTACGCAGGCAAGGAACATGGTAGTTATGTTCGTTGTGTGCGAGACGGCCCCTAAACAAATCATCTCTTGCTTCATTTTGAAGCACCACATGTCCATTTTTGAAATCAACCAGACCATACCTGTTTGACCTCAATCGCTTCTTATCGAACGTATTCCAGCAACACAAACCCTCTCCCCTGAAACTGAAAAGCATATTCATATTCTAGGTTTACGATAACGGATCTCGCGGTCTTAATTATATATGCGCAGCAAGTCAGCGAATGGCTTGTTGAGCATGGCATATGAATTGCAGGCAGCCGTCGGGTGTCAATTGGATGTGACTTGATGTAGCGGGGAAATGTATCAAATGTCTCTGAATTTCTTCATGGTTTTGATGAACTCACCGAGCGGCATGTCTTTGGCGTCTTCGTCTTCCGCCTGTTCAAAAATGAATTGTAGCGTTGCCAGATCAAGATGCAACTGGGTGTTGAGAGGGCGTTTGTATCGTTCCAGCCATCGAAGCTCATCAAAATTGAAATACATCGTTTTGTTCCGGCCGGTAATCCTATTTTGTTTTTTCTTTTGCGTTTTTTGCGTCAACGAATGTGCTCCAACACAAATCAGGTTGTCTAAAACCCAAACAGCTGACCAAGCAGTTCGAGAGACAACAGTATGATACTAAAATGCAATTTTAGTAAATACATAATTGCCATAAATAAAATAGACGGTATATTTACGTTGACAATATACTATATAGACGGTATTTAATATTTCAATCGACTTAAAAGGGCACAAAGGGACCAGAAACGATGAAGAAAACAGCATTAACCTGGACATTTCTCTTGGCCGGTGTTCCCGTGTTGGCGACAATTGCGCCGCGCTACAACACGAACCAGGGCCAACACAGGCAGGTTCCACCCCCGACCGATGTGCAAATCAAAGACGGAGCCAAGCGGGCGCAACTGCCGCCCGTGGAGCTGCCGGACGAGTGGTTGCCGTACATCAACCCAGCGTTCGAGGAGTTTTGGTCCGAGGGCAACCACAAACCGGACGCCGGATTTGTGTTGTTTGCCCGGGATCCCTCGGTGGAGAACGCGAAACTCTACCTGATGCGTGGGGAAATCAAAGCCCGTTACCTGAAAACCATGCTGGCGTCCGTCGAGACGGCACAGCGTGAGCTGGTTGAATCCGGCCACCTCCAGGACAGATACAACCAATTTTCGAAGACGAACGCGTTTGCAGGCAGCTCGGGCCCTCAATCCACCCAAGCCGGCTACGCCGACACAATCATCTATTTTCTTTTTAGGCCCAACGACGCGAACGACGCGGCGGCGGCCGAGCTGAATTCCCTAGCAGGAAAGTACGGGTTGCAGGTTTACCCGTTGCAGATACGCAGCGGGCAAGACGAAGAGCTGCACCAATTTGCAGGCATGAAACCAAGCGATTGGGCAAGCGAGAAAACCCAAAACAAGTATGTATCGAGCGAGCCCAAGCTTCCCGTCGCGTTGCTGTACGACAAGCGGCAAAACGTCATCATGTCACTTTCCAACATCACCCAGGCGCGGGTAAGCGCCGCGATGCTGGAGCTGAAAAGACGTGGGCATGGGAACTTGGAGTAAAGAGTTTTCGCCGCAGGATCCGGGCATGAGCGATTTGCTGCCGGTCCT
This sequence comes from Myxococcota bacterium, assembly GCA_041560255.1. Lineage (GTDB taxonomy): Bacteria > Myxococcota > B64-G9 > B64-G9 > B64-G9 > JBFFBT01. Next base: position 22,485 of record JBFFBT010000008.1, read on the forward strand.
TCAGGGTTTTGAATGGCTGATTGCCTGCGTGATCGGAATCGTGGCCATGGCCCTGATGATCGCCGCGGGCAATCGGATGAGCCGGGGAGATTACCTCGGCGGCATGTTGTCGATGGTCGGATCGATCGTCGTGGCGTTGTCCATGTATTTGGCTGACATATTCGCCTCGGGCGGATTGTAAAAACAAAAATTCATAAGAGGAGAAAGTATGAAATCCATCGAGCTGAAAAGGAAAATCGCATTGTGTTTGACCCTGGTGGCGCTGGCGTTCGCGTCGATGCAGGCGGGCACCGCATTTGCACAAACGTTCGAGCTGCCCGACGAAGACGGCAGCGTGTTTGAAGACAGCAAGGTCAGCGAGACCATGACCTTTTTGTATTGGGCGGCATTGTGCGCCGCCGGTCTGCTGGCGGTTATCTTGCTGATAAAGGCCGGGACCTATGCCAGCCGCGGCGACTACGGCAAAACGGCCGGATCCGTGGTGGGGGCGGTGCTGTCGGGTACGGCGGCCTATCTCGTGTTTTCGATCCAGTCGTAAGGAAGGAAAAAGGAAAAAACATGGTGCATTACCGGCAATCGGACGGCACGTACCCAATCGAAAACGTGGATCACGCACCGGAACTCTTTAAGGTACGGCTCGACGATTACCCCCATGTTTTGGGTTGCGGGTTGGCCGCGTTTTTTCTGACCGGGTTTTCTCCGATCATCATGCTTGTATCGGTGCTGGGCGCAATCATGATAGCCCGAAAGTCGAACCGTATGGAAAAAGAGGGTCAGGCATTGACCCTGATTCCCAAGGTCGCCAAGCGGCTCAAGAAAGCGCCTGAGTGGATGAGACAGACCTTTTTTCCAACCGCCGACGACGTGCACATATCCCATGAAACCTACCGCAATTAAAACCTGCTATGTAAGCTGTAAAGCCCCAACAACCCCGAAGAGCGGTTGGCGCACTGCGAGCCTGTTGTTTTCCGGGTTGTTGCTGGTTCAAGGCTTTACGCTGATCGGGTTGTACAATCAGGCCAGCTCCATTCCCCCCCGAAAAATATTGCACGCGGCGGTAACCGGAGAGGTACGGGTCTCCCCGGGCCAGATCGGCGAGGACTACGTCAAAGACGTGTTCAACTCCGCGACCCAGCTTTTAAACAGCTGGGAAGCGACAACATTTGAAAGCAATTTGCAGGTGCTTTTCGACAGATACTACGCGGAAGAGCTTACGGCATCCACCCGGAAGGATTTGCAGGAGCGGCGTTACATCGAAAAGATCCGCCGGGATGATTTGGCATCCAGCTGGAGCATCGACCCCGAAAAAAGCCGGTACGATTGGTGCGATCGGGTGGGGGTGACCGGGGTGGCGTGCGCGCTGGTGGCCGGCTCCCAAACCCTGAGAAGCCGGGGCAAGACGGTTTCCACCGAAGCGTGGGCCTACATCCTTTTGGGAACGAACGTCAGGCCGTCGTTGACGGACATCCACCGGGACATGGCGTTGCGGGTGATCCGCATACGCCGGGGCCGGGTGGACGCCATGGCGGCCAATTTCGACATGTTGAAAGAGACCGGGGTTTTGGTCGATAGGACGGAAGATGAAAAAGTACAGTGATTTGCTCGCGGAAGCGAAAACCAACGAAAACCGCTGGCGTTTGATCGCCATGGTTTTGTTTTTGCTTTTGGGCATAAGCTCTGTGGGTATTGTGAGCATGTCCGGCAAGCTGATTCGGGCGCAGGAACGGATCGAGTACGTGATCACGCCGGCGTCGCAGACCATCACGACGGTGCGGGCCGGCCAACTACCGAGCCATTTCGTCGCGAGGGCGTTTCATGACGCCGCCGGGTTGCTCAACGCCTGGAGCCACGCGACCATCGAGCACAATTACCAAACGTTGTACGACGAGTACCTTTCCCACGAGCTCGCCAACCGCATCAGAATCAACGTGGAGAACAACGAATTGATAACCAACGCGAAAAAGGAGCGTTTGGTCTCGGTTTGGGCTCCTGATTACCAGACATCAAGGATTGAGTGGTGCGAGAAGTTGAAAGCGCCCGTCGGAGCCCAGGGATTGGCCTGCGGCATCGTCACGGGCACGCAGTCGATCTACGCGGACTCGGTGATACCGATCTCCGAGACCGAGGTCTCGTATTTGTTGTTGGGGGTCAACGTGGCTCCCAACCAATTCGACAGCGGTAAAAACCTGCATGGTTTGGAAATCATCAAGATCAAAAAAGGGCCGCTCGGCAAGCTCCGCGAGGAGCTTCATCAGGCCCGACGGGAAGGCAAAATGCCCACCGACGGAGGGTTATATGATTAAGCGATTGGCAAGCATTGTCGTCCTCATGGGAACGATCGTTCCGGTTTCAGGTAAAGCCGAGACGGTGTTTTACGGCGCATATACCCGAGTGGTGGAGATCCGGAACGACGATCCGACGTTGTTTATCTTTGATTCCGTTCCGCTGTCGGCGGCGTGCCAGCCGGCGGACGTGGTGTCGTTCGAGCTGTTGAGCAAGGACAAGCTCACGGAGGTCGAGGATCTCCAGGTGCGCTCGAGCACGAGCCGCACCAAGCAGGAGCCCGCGCAGTTTCAGGAGGACTTGACCAGCCGCATGATCCGGGTGAAGCCGCTTACGAAAAGCGGCATGGTGCGGTGCTCGTTTCCGATGGACAGCGGCGAGAACGTGGGGATCGAAATGCAGCTCAGATCCGACGTTGTACGCCCGTTGATTCAATTCAAGTCCATCAGCACGAGTCGGCTCGGCAGCCCGGAGCAGGAGAGGGGAGACCGGGCCTTGGCCTTGCTTCGCAGCATGCGGATGGGCAAACCGCTGGGATTGTTGGACGAGACCAAGAAATACCCGCGATTTTTCAGCTCGGACCTCGCGAGGTACAAAATCCGGTACGTCGGCACGGACGGAATGTACCGGGTGGTGAAAATCACGGGCAAGGCCCGTGAGAAAATCGACCATGAGAAGTTGAGCGTGCTTTCGATGCCCACCGGGGTGGGAATGTACTCCGCGGTGTTGCCCCAGCGGGAAATCCGGGAAGACGAGCAGTTCACCTTGCTGGTGGTGTCAAGAGATAGTTTGTCTCCGGCCGAGCTGAGGAGGGCGTTGCGGTGACATACAAATCAATCATGCTGGCCGCGGCCCTGTTGGCGTCCGCCCCGGCGTTGGCGCAGCAGTACAAACAGAATTTGAACCCCGTGGACGGAGACAGCCAACTGGCTCCAGGGGTGACGGAGGATTCGAGATTTTTGCCGGGTGACAAGGCCATACCCACTATCAGCCCGGAGCAAATCCAGGCGGCCCGGAAGGCGTTTTTGGAGTTCAGAATGGCGGGACAACCGCAAGCGGAGCAACCAAAAACGGGCGTCCACCCCGGACCCGTCACCAACGCGGAATCGCTTGAAGAGATTCAGGCGACGCCGAGACCACGGCATAAGGTGCGCCGCCCCACGCCCGTGGAGCAACCGGCGGTGGAACCGCCGAACAACGGACCGCCCGACACGGCGGTGGAAACCGTACGTTATCAAGAGGGAGACCGGGCCGTGACGGTGTTCGCATCGAACTTGCGGCACATCAAGCCGGGCACCATCACGTTGCCCTCGGGCTCGTCGGCGTTCGCGACCACGATGTTCGGTCAAAACGTGGGCATATCGAGGCCGGAGCTGGTGACCGCCCGGCTCGACTACGCATTTTTGGGACCCAACCAAAGCGTGGTGGAGCTGCGTGATTGCATGGTGTTCATCGAGCTGCGCCCCAACTTTTCGATTTCGAAGGTTGTGGGCCGGCCGACGGACCTCACCTGCCGTTCCCGATCCGGAAGCGTGTTCACGATTCCGTTCGACGGATTGATCGTGGATTCCGGAGACGAGTACGCCGGGGCCGACGGCTCGCTGCAGATGAACGGGTATATTCAATCTTCATTGCTGCAATTTGTGCAAGCCTTTCAAAAAGGGTACGGGGAAGCGCTGCAGCAGGTCGAGAAAACCACCTCGACCGCCATGACCGACTTTCAAAGCCAGACGTTTGAAAACGTCACCGGCAGCAAAAACCGGTACATCGCGGGCCGGGTGCTGGAGAGCACGGCCTCGTTTTTGGACCGGATCATTAATTTTTACTCGGCCATGGAGCCCACCTTGGCCGTGGCCCCGGGTACGACGATCCACATCGTGAATCGTCACAACCTACAAATTCCCATAGAGTTTTTCAGGAGCGCTGACCATGAGTAACGTACGTACAATACGCAGAATACTTACCGTATGGCCGATACTTACCATACTTACCATACTGTGCATTCTTATGACGGGGTGTGCAACGCCCGCCGGAAACCCGCAACTGAGCCGAGCGATCAGAAACGATCGAGCCTATGCCCGTCAATCCAGCAACGTGTTGCAGGGCAAAACGCTTTTCATGAAGGCCTACAAATACCCGCAAATCAGCAACGGTGACATCGAGGGCGAGTGTTGGGTTTGGGTGAACGTGGGCCGTGAGAGTTTGACCATCGAGGATTTGAGAGGAAAATAACCATGCGTGATGCGGCGGTGTTTGGCCGGAACAACACGGGCCTTTATCCCAAAAGGAAAGAGATCGACAAGATCGTAATGCCTCCGTCCATCGCGGAGGCTCACGTCGATTTGAGGCAGGAGCTTTTGCACAACGTGTTTTGGCTCGCCAACGGAGATCTGGGGGTGGTCTACGAGGTCGAGGGGATTTATGACGAACCCCTGACCCACGACGAGCTGAACTCCGAGGTATTTTTGTTTTACAAGCTGCTCCGGGCGGTCGTACCTGGAATCCCGAACCACGCGGCCCTCGGCAACATCATGGTGCACGTGATTTGCTCCCAGCGGGAGCTGAAGGACAAAAGCCGCATCGAAATCGAAGCAAAACGCACCCATTTGGAACCGTCGATAGCGCAACAAATCATCGAAAAGGAAGAAGACCTGCTGTTTCAAAAGGGGATGGTGGAGCGGAAGTTCTATATCGGCGTTCGGTACAGCTCTCCGAGGCTGAGCTTGTTGAAACGGACGCTGAAATTCTTCAAAGACGTTGTGACCAAGAAAACCTCGGCCATCATCGAGGATTTGGAGGCGCAGGCTCAATTTTTCCACGAGGAGCTTACGCAAAAAGAGATCGAGAGTGGATTGAGGCTGCGGCGTCTGGATGCGACCGAGCTTGTCGCGTATTACAACTCGGTTTTGAACTGCGGAGAGCCGTTGCCGTATGTTGTCGACGCCGGCGCGGCCGAGGAAAACGAGTTCGTGTCGTTGCACGATCTGGTTTTGAACGAGCAATGCGAGGCCAAGCCCGACGGGTTGGTTTTCGACAACGGAAAATCGATCCGGGCCTACGTGATGAAAATGCTGCCCCGGAATTATTTGCTGGGACGCATACGAAAGCTCATGGACGACTTGCCGATCAAAACGTTTGACCTGGTCTGGATCTTCGGTGACGGCAAGGTCCAACCCGACAACAAGCTGGGGCTGAAAAAGCTCTGGTTTGCCCGAGGTCCCTCCCATCAGTCCAAAATGGAGGACCTGGTAAAATTTTCGGATAAAATCGACAACCTGCGCCCCTACGGAATGATGGGCTTGAGGCTTTTGGCCTACAACCTGCCGGACGAGCAAAAGTCGTCCATTTTGGACCGAGCGGTGACCTGGCTGGGTGTGCCTATTATCGAGGAAAAGCAACAGGCGTTGCATTTCGTGGTATCTTCGCTGCCCCTCAACTGCCAGAAGTACGGCCTGGGTGTGCCGGGCCGTTACGTCACCACCCGCCTGGAGGCGGCCACGGGTTTTATACCCGTGTACAAAGGCCCGGAATTGAGCGGTCCGGCGTGCCGTTATTGGGGTTCGAGGTCTCGGACCCCGACGTGTTTCGATATCTTTCGGGGGCAGGACAACCGCATGACCGTGATGCTGGGTAGGTCCGGGGCCGGGAAAAGCTGCCTTAACTCGCAGTTGATCCTTGAGTTTTTGGCGCGTTTTCCGGACGGCATCGTGAGGATTATCGATCGAAGAACGAGTTACCAAAAACTCTGTGACATTTACGGCGGGCAAGTGGTGGAGTTTTCGGAAGAGCACCTCAAAGAAAATCCATTCTCGCCGTTTTACGCCGAGAGATACGACGAGGACATCGTGGCGTCCATACAGGCATTGATCGAAACCGTGATAGCCCAGACGAACAAGGGCGAGTCGATCAAGATGCAACACAGCGAGGTCTTGAAAGAGGCCATATCCCGGGCTTTGAACGAGCACATAAGAAATTTGCAGTATTCAAAAGAGACCGGCGCGGAGACCTATGAGCACATCATATGGGATCCGGACATCAAGCAGAAGCTCTACGACGCCGGTCTAGCGAAGGGATTCAAGGGATGGGAAAAGGTGGTGGATGACATCACCCGCTGGACCATAGGGCTCGATGAATCCGGGATGTACGGGTTTATTTTCTCGCGCCACGAAAAAAAGCGCCTGGAGACCTCCGGTAAGCGCATCGTGGTCTACGACTTGCAAAACATCGCCCAAGAGAATTTGCAGATCATCGCGGCCCAGCTGGCGTTCATGAAAATCGCCTTGGACATACGGCGGGCCCCGCTATCAACCACAAAGCTGGTGAACTTCGAAGAGCTGGGCGTGTTGCTGCAGGGAGACAATGCCCAGACCAAGGAGATGGCGAACAATTTCGTCAAGGAGGTGGTCAAGACCTGCCGGAAGACGAATTCGATCGCTTTTGGCATTACGAACGATGTGGAGGATTACACGCTGTTGCCGGGAGGCAAGACCTTTTGGAACCAATCCACCCAAAAAATCTTCCTGCCGTCGACCCTGGAGATGGTCGAGGAGCTGCAGAAAAATTTCAGAAAAATTTCGGCGGCGGACCTGCAGATCATCGGCGATTTAAGAATCGATAAGAGTGAGAAATACTCCCAGGCGTACTTAATAAGCGAAATTTCACCCTACAAGGGAAGCTTTGACATACCGCTGAGCCCGCAGCTGGACGCATTGGTGACCACCAGCCCGGATCAGCTCGGGCTTTACGCCCGCCTGAAAAAACAGGGCCGGAAACCGGAAGAGATCATAGACCAGATGGCCAAGGAACATCCATATGGGGAGGACCTATCATGTTGAAACTGAAAAGTATATGCGGTTGGTTCGGGTGGGCGTTGTTTTTGTTTTCCTGCGCCACCCTGGCGAAGGACAACAAGACCGGGGTGGTGCGGACCACCCGTGAAACGCTGATGATCCGCCCGATCGGATTTGTCGATCTCAAGCAACCGCCGACCGAGGCGGTGGTGTTTATGGATAAAGTGGAGGTAGGTTTCAGCGCTGAACAGGTCTGCGGCTATACGGATTGGAGCACGTTGGCCATCGAGCTGCCCAAGCAGCTTCTGACCAAGGATTACTGGGAAAACCTCGGCGGCAGCCTGCACAACGCGGCCAAGGACCTGGTCATATCCATATCCAACGCATTGCCGGCCATGCTGGCCTGCAACGCTTCTCCCACCTTTTGCAACATCATGAACCACGCGCAAACCCTCGCGCAAGCCGAGGGCAAGTTTACCTTCGACACCTGCGAGGCTCTGGATGGCTTGGCCAACAGCTCGTATTTGCAAAGCGAGCCGCTGCGAATGTGTATCCAGAGCAAAACATCCAACAAATCCATCAGTCCTTCGGAAGCCCGGGAGCAATGCATCCTGGGCAGCAGCGGGACGGGGCAGAGCAAGGCGGAAAAAACCGCGAACGCCGGCGGCGGCAGCGGCGGCTACTACAACGAAAATTTCTTCGCGAATTACCTGTGCCGGGAGCGCAGCATGTACAAGCTGCCCATCCACCGAGCCTACGCCTATTCGGTGTCCGAGGAGGCCTGCCGGTTCGCGACCGGCATTCCGGGAATCCGGCTGGAGGCAAAAGCCAGCATTCGCAACGAGGGATCCTATCGATCCATCGGCCAACAAAAGTACGTGGCCGAGAAAAACCGGACCGAGGCGTATTTGCTGGAGCTTGCCGAGATGATGCGGAAGATCCGGTACGGGCTGAGCCCGTACAACGGCGCGGGTCCGTTGCCCCCGGAAAAGGTGATCGAGCACCCCGCCGTAAAACAGAAAATGGGCATTCTCAAAAACGGCCAATACACATGGCAGGCATCGAAGGGTCAAGAGCCCATCGCGTCGTGCATGAGCAAGTACGATCCGGCCCTGAAGCGCAAAAAGACCGAGGCGGAATGCCGCTTGGAGGCGGTGCCACCCATCTATCGACTGGGCTCCGAGGGAGCCGAGCCGACGTTGTTGGTGCACCCGATGATGATCGCCGAGCTCGCGGACGTGCTTCCGGACGACGTCTCCAGCATGGAAAAGTTCAAATACGGAGGCCCCGTCAAGTTCATGCTGGAACAGTTGTCCCAGGCAACGGCTTACGTCAAAACCTCGGATGTGGTCAACTACAGCCTGCGTAAAACCATCGACGCCTGCCATACGGATCCCAATCTTGCCTCGGCTGCCGCGCAAAAAGACTGCGGAGGACGCATAGCTTTACTGGAAGCGGAAGCCCAATCGTTGGAACGCCGCCAGGAGGTGGACAAGGGTTACCTCACGGCCCAGGCGATCTATTATCAGCAGCTCAACCACGCCAAGCGGGAGATGTTGCAGCTTCGTCAGGGAGAGATATTGGAGCCGAAGGCCGACCAAATCCTGAGTCCTGACAAATTGAAGTAGTCTGAGGTGCAGCCGTGGAAACGCCCGTTGTCGACGAAACCATCATCAGCGGATTTGTGAAGGATTTTGGAGACAAGATCCAGCAATCCGTGTTCATGGAGCTTTACTCCAGTCCCTTCGGCAAGGTGCTGCTGTGCATCTGTGCATTCGTGGCGATTTTTTCGATTGGGTTGGCCATCCACAGCAAAAAAGTGCCCCGGAAAAGCATCTGGTTCCTGTTCGCGGTGATCATCGCGTTTCCAGTAAACGGAGTGCCATTGGGGTACCGGGCCGTAAACGGAGTGGGGGTGTTTGTGGCGTCCCTGTTTGAAAGCTCGGTGCTCAAAGCGGTGGGCAACTCCAGCAGCCCGAGTGGAGCCAACTCCAACACGCCGCCTGGTCAGGTGATGGAGCTGGTTGCGGCGGCCGCTACATCGAAGGTGACGGACCAAAACGTGCGAAACAACCTTGTCATGTTCATCAAGAGATGCCTGTCGGCGGGACTGCGGAACGACAACAGCCCCATGCAATTCGACGATATTTTCAACTTCCGAACGGAGTATGACCACGGTTTCGACGGTGTCGTCACACCGGTATTCATCGATAGCGTGATCAACAAAGCCAGCCTGCGCAACACGAATTTTGACAGCAAAATAGATTGCGCGAACCAATTGGACCGGGTCCGGTATTTGTTTCGGGAACATCTAAACAAAAAATCGCTAAATCTGGTCAACCGGAAGATAGCCGGAGGCGGCTTCAATGGCAAGGTGGATCCCGGCATTTTCAGGACCTGGGACGATCACTGGAAAATCCAAAACCCCAAGATGTACTCCTTCGTGCTCAACCTGCAGACCGCCGCGGCGGCAGAGAGGGAAAAATCGAACGTCGATTATCCCTGGACCATGTCAGCGGGTGCTGGCTACATCATACCATCGGTCGACGCGTCGGTGGCGATGCTGGATAGCCTGACCGCCGAGATGTCATACGGGAAGAACACGTTCGCGGAGCGGTACGGAAGCGCCTGGTTCGAGAACCGCGGACATTGGGAATTTGGCGAGTTGTGCGCAGAGCTACGCACCAAGATAGAGATGCTGCCGTTTGATATCGCTGCCATACAACTGCTGCTGAAAGCGCTGGCTCCCATCGCGTTTCTAAGCCTGCTGTTTGGAACCGCCCGGTTTGCGCTCGCTTGGTCCGTGGGCTGGGTTGTGACCTGTTTTTACCCGAGCATCGCCACCATGCTCCGATCTGTGACCAACTCGTTCTTGGCCTCCCTGCTGAATCTCAACAACATCATCGACGGGGACGTGCCGGGGTTAACCAAAAGCTACGCGTCGTTGGCCTATGGCGTGGATCTGGACCTGGCAAAGTCCATGATGGTCGATTTCGCGCCGCAAGCCAACTCCATGATGACCCTGGAGTTGAAGATCTTGGGTGCGCTCGCGGCCCTGGCGATAGCGGGAGGTCTGTGGGCCGGGTCCTATGCCAACAAGGGTATGAACAACAGCATCAACTATCTGGCCTCGATGCTGATATTCAGAGGCGCGGGCTCTCTGGTCAAAAGTCCGACGCCGGGCGGAAACCCGGGCAACCCGACCTCGCAAAGTCAACCGTCAGGCACATACAACCCGGGCGGCGGACAACCGGGCGGATTGACGGAAGCGCCCATCAAGATAACCAGCCGGGAGCTGTTTGCAGACAAGCTCCTGGAGCCGACGAGGAAAATATAAATGCGTCGTTATGTTGCCATCATCGCCTTGATAGGCGTCATGTTCAGCCTACCCGACGTCAACGCCGGCGTCGCCGAGGATTTCTTAAACAGCCTGCCGGCGGGCGATCTTATTGAGCTTACCAAGATCATGGCGGGGGTGGCCGCAAGCTGCGCCCTGTCGGGCGATTTCGCGTCCATCGAAAGAGCCAAAAAGGAGCTGCTCATCATCCTGAAAGGGTTTGTGGATCCGCTGGCCCAATTGCTGGTGTCGGAAGCGCTGGCTCCGGGCTACCCCAACGCGTGTCACGTGCTCACCTCGAAGCACCTAAAAAGCATCACCGAGAAAAAAGAAAAAGGCTCGAAGTGCCTGCATGCGACAATCATGGGCATCTGCCTCAAGTCGGTGCCGGCCTACCGGCCGATCGTCGAGTACTACTGGCCCATGTATTTCATAGAAGTGGCCGCCAAGGGCAACGACTCCCACGGGGCGTTCGTGGACGGCAACGTCATTTACGACATATCGCGAAGCATCGCGAGCGGAGTAGGCAGCCTGGTGGACCAATCGGGTCCCTACACATTGTTGGCCATGGTGACGGGCGGCTCGTTGGCGGGAGAAATTCTGGGCCTCAAGCTCGGGGGCGGGGACATGGCCGGGGCGGCCAAGGCCATGACGATGCTGCCGATTGAAAAGGCCCGCCTGCGGGCGACCTACGAAAAGAACCAGCCGACCTACGAGGTCAACGTGTGGCCGGTAAGCATCGCGAAGCCCCTGGCCGAGTCGTTGGCCGTCTGCGGCGACGGCAACCCCATGACCAACGAGGGCGGCATACCGTGGCCGGGGGACTTGGCGGGCGTTCCGCACACCTGTCCCGTGGCCATGGCCAAAGACGCGTTCGCCTATTGGGACAGCGGTCTTTTGGATTATCTCAACCCCGACGCGATCCGCGGCATCGCCGAGGCCTCCAACCCCATCGCCTGCGGTATCGATCAAGCCGCCTCTATGCTGGACAACTACGGCGCGTTGGGGGTGGGGAAGCAGGCGGGCGATCAAAAGGCCGTAAACGCCGGTATCAAGAACGCCGAGGTGGACACGTCCGGCACGAATCCGCCCGACGGCATGGACTCGGACGAGATGGCGGACGCCGCCAGGCAGTCGCTTCGAAGCTGTTCGTTCCCCATCTTGGGCAAGGCCGAAGCGATCGCGGGCAGTGTCGTCAACGCGTCCCGAGCGCCGTTCGAAGGGCCCTGGTGCACCCTCTGGGGGCCGGTCGCGCCAAGAAATTCGACCACCACCTACAACGCGGACTTCGCCATGGCCAACGCGGCGCTCAAATTTAAATTACTGGCCCACGAGCTGTTCGGGTTGGCCCGCGGCGACAAGGAGCGCTGGTCTCTGGCCTATCCGTGGGAGACGGGCACGGCCAAGGAGCTGGGAGATATCTTGAGTGATTTCACGGGCGTGTTGGGTAAAGTGGGAATCGACATCACGTCGTTGACCAAATCGAGCGGTGGAAGATCGGAGTCTTTGTATGTGCCCGGGGATCCCAGGCTGATCGACATGTCCTTCAGCGCCAAAAACTTAAAGCGTGACACCATTAATTTGACCAAAGAGTTGACCCTCATGAACCTTCCCGCCGCGACCCTGTGGAACACATTGCAAGGGTTGTATTCCGGACAAACCCTCGTCGCGGGCAAAAAACGGGTGTACACCGTCTGGGGCCGGGTGTCGTGCAAGAGCAAAACCAGGTACATCGTTTTGCCCTTCGGAATCAAGCAGTGGGAAGACTGCGACGAGGCCATCAAGTTCGAAGTGCGTAAGTTCGTGCAAAAACGCATACTTCGAAGGCTTTGTGATTACATCTTTTTTTCAAAAGCCGGGGAACCGTTCAAGGATTGAAGAGCCATGCCGCATCTAGCCAAAACCCAGCAGCTCATCAACACGACGAGAAGAATCACGCCGGACGAGCAGTTGAGCCGGAGGGATCGATTCAGCGCGTTTTGGAGGGAGATTTTCAAGCAGGCGTCGGATCGAAACGCGTCCGACATTCACGTGGAGCCCATGCAGGACGGGCTTCGAGTGCGGTTGAGACTGTCCGGAACATGTCAGACTGTTATGATAGAACGGGATCACGATATCGTCGGTCAATTGATAGACCGATTGAAATTCATCGCGCAATTCGACATCGGGGTGAGGAACATCACCCAGGACCGGTGTTTTTGCCTGGAGGAATTCGCCACCCGGTACAGGGCCTGCCTGACGCCGGGTGGGCAGTTCGGGGAACGGATTGTTTTTCGTACGATCCGGGACGACGACATACCCGACCTCGACAACCTGGATATGACAGCGGGTTTTCTGAGGGATTTGCGCTGGGCCATCCAGCAGCCGCAGGGTTTTTTGCTGGTCACGGGACCGACCGGATCGGGAAAATCCACCACCCTGCAGGCGGCCATCATGGAAATAGACCGCGAGGAAAACGTGGTGGCCACCATCGAGGACCCCATAGAGAGGATCTTGCCCTCGGTGGCCCACGAGCAAATCAGCCCCTATTTCGGCTGGAAAGACGCCATCAAGGCCGCCATGCGGCAAAACCCGAACGTGATTTTGATCGGAGAAATCCGAGACAGGGAGTCCGCCGAGCTTGCTCTTGAAGCTTCCCAGACCGGGCACCTGGTCATGTCGACCCTGCACACCAACGACGTCGCCTCGACCGTGGATCGGCTGATCACGCTGGGCCTGGAGCGGCATTTAATAGCGGATTGCCTGTTGTTCGTCTCGGCGCAACGTTTGTTAAAGCGCCTGTGTGTGCACTGCAGATTGCCCGCCTCGGCCAACACGTTCACCCGGAATCACCACGGGTGCGAGCGCTGCCGGGGCATGGGCATCAGCGGCCGAGTGGCCGTTGTGGAATACGTCAAAAAACCGGATCCGGGCCTGGTGTACGATTTCGACAAGGAAAAGATGCATCGAGCCTGCGCACAAACTCTTTCCCAAGAAGTGCAAAGGCTGATAACAACCGGGATCGTCGATCAGAACGTCTTCGGCATGTACTAGAGGGGGAACCAGGTGGACTACGTCCGAGGGCAAGAGACATTCGTCAACCGGTTGGTATTGCTCATCGCCAACCTGTTCCGGCTGAAATTGTGGAGCGCCCTGATAGCGCTGCTGGCGGCCACGATCGTGTATTTTTCATGTGCCTCCGAAGGATTCCGGAGGGATTTGGATGCGAGCTGCCGGCAACTGAAAAACGACTTTCGATCGTTCAAGGGCTTTGCCAAATTCAAGTCACTGCCGGGAAATGTCGTCAAAATAGGGCATCGCTTGTTTGCCGACAAACCAGGCATCGAGCGGTCGACGGCCGTTTTCTTCATCGTTTGGCCCTCTCTTTTGGTGGTATTGGCCGTTTTCTTCAAAATTCGCGGTAAAAAAATGATGGAGGTACAACACCAACGGGGCGGCAGGCTCTTGACCGCCAAGGAGCTGAAAAAACAAATCAAACAAGCGACCAAAAACGAGGTCGCCGAAATCCGCAACGACGTCAAGAAGGATCTCGGGCTCGTTCGGGGGATTCTACAAAGACGAAAAATCGTTCGGGTCGCGGACTTCGAAGGCAAAAACATGTTCCGGCCCTCCTACCAAAAAGTCTACATTCCCAAATGGTTGTTGTACCGGCATGTCGCCCTCACGGGAGACACCGGGGCCGGCAAGACAACCTTTCTGAAGCACTATCTGGAGCATGCCAGAAAGGCAGGTGAGCAAGCGATCATCTTGGACGTCAACGGCGAGTTGTACGCCGAGCTCGGCCGAAAAGACGACGTGATTTTGTCGCTCTTCGACACTCGAACCGGCTACTGGGATCTCTACAAAGAAATGGAGCATATCAGTCCATTCGAAATCGCGACGTTCATGGTTTCGGAAGACACCGGTTCGGCTTTCTGGTGGAAGAGCGGCCGAGTGGTAGCCAACGAAATATTGGAGATCAACCAATCGACGGTCGAGCTGTGGGATTGGGTGAGGCGAAAAAACTCCCTGAAGGACATCGAAGGGTTGGCGGCGAAGGTCATCGGCGAAAAGGGAACGCCGCAGCAAAGCGGGGTCATCGCAAGCACCATATTGGAATTGAATTTCCTGCGTTATCTCAATTTTCATCCGTATTGGTCTGCCATGGTAAGTCAAGAACAACCGCCGGTCGATCCGTTTTCGGTGTTCGAGTGGACCCAAAACAAGCAGGACAAACGATGGGTTTTCATCTCGATCTCGGACACCGACAAAACCATATCAAAGATTTTGATGAAGCTGTTGTTCAACATCGCCATGCAGGGCATTATGTCCAGGAACCCGGACGACCCGACCAACACGCCCATCAATGTGGTCATCGACGAAATCAACACGGTGGGAGTGCTGGAGTTGCTGCCGAACGCTATCGAACGACTACGTAAGTACGCGGGAAAAATGCTTTTGGGTTACCAGAGCAACCATCAGATATACGCCATGTACGGAGAGCAAAAGGGTCGCGCGATCACGTCCCTCTTGGGCAGCAAAGCGGTGTTTAGAACGAAAGATCAGAAGGAAGCGAGAGAGATGAGCGATATTTTAGGCCGTCAGGAATACATTAAGAACGCAACCACAGAGTCCTACGGCATTCACTCGATGTCGGACCGAGGTTCTTTGTCGCAACGGGAAAGTATCAAAAACGTGGTGCTCGACACCGAGCTGCAAAATCTGCCGGATGGGCACTTTTATTTAAAATGCGTGCATCTAGATCCTGCCAAGTTGAGGGTCAAGAAAAAGAAATGGCCAAAAAGGTTTCAATTGTACAACGTCGCCAGGAGGCATCCGAGCCGCGACGATCTCGACAAGGTCGACGAATGGCTGCTGAAGCTTGGCTTGAGGAAGGAACCCGAGGAGGAAGAAGAAGAGGAAGAGGCTGATGAAAATGAGAATACACTATTAGGTATCAATATTTTTAAAGTTTGATTGAGTTGCAACAAGGAAGTCAAACAGAGCACCGACACTGTGTCGGTTTAGGGAGGTAGACATGAAAAAAGCCGTATTTGCCGCATTTATCGTAACGATGTCGTTGATGACGTACTCTTGTGGACCAATCGAGAATGAGTGTGACGATGGATTTCACAAAGAAGGGGACGAGTGCGTACCTGACGCCGGTTGCGAGGATCTAGAATGCCCACCAAACAGCACGTGTGTGGAAACATCCGAAAAAGTCGATTGCGTGTGTGACGAGGGCTTTAAAAAAAACATCCTCCATTACTGCGTCGAGGATATCTGCGAGGGAAGCTATTACGTTGGCGGGGCCGGTAAAGACGACGAGGATTACGAAGCACTACAAGAGTGCGCTGTGGTGGCGGAAGATGTCGGAGTGCACTCTACAGATTTTGTTGATTTGGAGTTTTTGTCGAACCTGGAGGAAGTCAGACAAGATTTCGAAATTTATGAAAACAATTCCATGATAAATCTCGAAGGTCTGAACAAACTGAAGAAAGTCGGCCGAGATCTATACATAGGAGTAAACGATTTAATGACAAATCTCGATGGTCTGAACAACCTCGAAACAGTTGCTCGTAGTGTCGACATAAGAGGTAATGATTCATTGAAAAACCTTGAAGGGCTCGAAAACCTAAAGACCATCGGCAACAACTTGACCATAGATTACAATGATTCTCTGCAATCGCTGGATGGTCTGCAATCGCTCACAAGCATAGGAGGCTGGCTGCAAATTGGAGAGATACTCACATCTGATATGGTCGAACCGAGCAACCCGGTCCTGGAAAACATCCTAGGGTTGAGCAACCTTAGCGATGCAGTCGAAAAAATTATAATCGGTAAAAACCCCCTTTTGAAAAACCTGGATGGACTGGAAAAAATCACGGCCATCAAATTGGATTTGGGAATTGAGAACAACGGGTCGTTAGAAAACATCAATGGGCTGCAAAACCTGACCTCAATAGGCAGGAAGCTGGACATTTACAAAAACGAGTCATTGGAAAACATTGAAGGTCTTAAAAACCTGACTTCCATTGGTGGAGACATCGACATCCAAGGTAATCTAAAACTCCCTTGCTGCGAAATCGAAGCGCTCATCAAAAGGCTGCGTGACAACGGTTGGGAAGGGATCGTCAGAACAGTCAACAACAAAGCCGATGAGTGCGGAAATTGCTAATCGAATAGAGGCCGTTTGAGCGGTTTCGAAGAGGAGACGGGATGTTTGGAATACCCCACCTCGTTCGCGGGCCTTAAAAAGGCTTCTAGGGGTTCAAAAATTCACCTTATAATACAAGTAGTTATATATACATATCATGTCGAGGCCTCGGAGGCCTCCAGGAGTTTTGAAAATCGGTGACTCGCGGTGCGGACACACCAGCGAGCCACCTAACCACAATCCCGCAGGGAGGAAACTATGGTTGAAACAAGTCATACGACAAAGAATCATGAAATCCAAGAGGTGATGGAGGTGATGCAATGAGATTGGTCATCGTGGAGTCACCCAGAAAAATCAAAAAAGTGAAATCGTATTTGGGCGAAGGTTTCGATGTGGAGGCCACGATAGGTCATTTTTGTGATCTTCCGCCTCGCGAGCTTGGGGTGGACATCGCGACCATGATCCCCACGTACGTCATTGACGAAAAGAAAAGTGACGTTGTCGAGCGCTTGAAAACCAAGGCGTCCAAGGCGGAAGAGATTTTGATTGCCACGGATCCGGATCGGGAAGGGGAGGCTATCGGATGGCATGTGATCAGAGCGCTCACTCTGGGCGACAAAGTCAAACGAATCGAATTCAATGCAATCACCAAGCAAGCAATCCAAAAAGCGTTGGCCAACCCAAGACAAATCAATCACCACCTGGTGGACGCTCAGCAGGCCAGGAGGGTGCTTGATCGATTGGTAGGTTACAAAGTATCCCCCTTGCTTCGCTCCTTCGGAAACGGCTTGTCTGCGGGCCGAGTGCAAACGGCTACTCTGCACCTGGTTTGTCAGCGCGAGCGCGATCGGCGCAAGTTCAAATCAAAGCCGTATTGGACCATCAAAGTAAGCTACGCCGGCGGTCTCATATCAGAGTTGTGCGACGGAGATGGTAAAGTAATCCGGCCCAAAAAAGAACCAGAGGCTCAGCAGGCCGCAGAACAAGCAAAACAGTCACCCCATGAGGTTGTTTCTATCGAGCGCAAGGAAGACCAAAAAAAAGCGCCTGCGCCGTTTACCACGTCGACCATGCAGCAAGTCGCCGGCGCACGACTAGGCCTAGATCCGAAAGTGACCATGCAAGTTGCCCAAAAGCTCTACGAGGAATGCCTGATTACGTACCATCGCTCGGATTGCCCCAATCTGTCGGAAGACGGAATCAAGCTCGCGCGTGAATGGATACAAGCAAACCATCCAGCCAGTCTCCCGGACAAACCGCCGACATACAAAGCAAAGGCAGGAGCGCAAGAAGCGCATGAGGCCATTCGGCCGAACAGCCTGGACCAGGTGGAGCTGGAAGGAGATCAGAAGGCTCTTTACGAGCTGATTCGAGATCGGTTTTTGGCATCCCAGATGAAACCTGCACTGCTCGCGAAAACCACGGTTATCACCAAAACCCCCGGTGAATTGTTCTTTGTGGCGCGAGGATCGGAAGTCCTGGAACCGCATTGGTTGTCAATTAATGCGGATGCGGAGACTGATGAAGAAGAAAACGATGATGAAAGTCAAATACCAACGGTTGTGGAAGGTCAAAATCTTGAAGTGTCGGAAGTACAATCCGACAAAAAAATGACTCAACCACCCTCAAGGTTTACAAAAGGCAACCTGGTCAAGGAGATGGAAAAACTAGGTATTGGTAGACCTTCGACGTGGGCGGCCATCTTGGACGTTCTCTCAAAGAGAGAGTACGTGCAAGAGGAAAAAAAGGCTGTTATGCCGACGGGGCTCGGGATGCGGGTTGATGACATGATGCTTGAAGGTCTTCCAGAGCTTACATCTCATCAATACACGGCAGATATGGAAGAAAAGCTGGACGTGATAGCCTCCGGAGATCTCCAGTGGCAAAAGTACTTGATGGATTGGTGGTCCGGTGATTTCAAGTTGAAAGTCGCAAAAGCGGCCAACACATGGGCGCAGATCGTCGAGGGCCTGCACAAAAAAGCCGAAAACGGTGATGAGCAAGCCGCCAGAGCAATCGGTTTGGATCCAAATGCTCCGGATTGCCCGAAATGCGGGAAGAAAATGAAGGCGGTGAGGTCCAACGGAAGCGAATTCTGGGGTTGCACCGGGTATCCGGATTGCAAGACCTCGAAGCCGATCGCCGCCAAAACAAAAGACGGCAAAGAGATCATATGCTCCAAATGCGGCAACCCCATGGTCGAGAAAGAAGGCCAAAACGGTCCATTTTTGGCGTGTTCCGGATGGCCCAAATGCAAGCGGACGGCTCCCATCGAGGTAATCACAGGCCAGATCAAGAAATGCAAAAAGTGCGGCAAACCCATGACAAAGCGGGAGGGATCGAAGGGAGAATTCTGGGGCTGCACCGGTTATCCGAAGTGCAAAAACACAAAACCAGTTACTAAAAAGCAAAAGAAATAGGGAAATGACGATGCAATATGCTCTCATTAAAGTAAAAAACAACTCAGGTGAAACGAGTTTCCGAATCATCAGTGCTGTCGAAATATCTACAATTAGAAGTCAAAAGAACAAAATCAAAGTTGTTGAGCTTGATGAGGAAAAAGCACCCTTAAAAATTTGTTACGGAGCTTTTCTTCCTCAGCCTGAAACTGACGAAAAAAAAGCAATGGAATACATTTCGTCCGCCAAAGGCTATATGGCCTGCTCTGTGTATGATGGTAGCTGTTATCATCTAGGAATTATTGATATTTATTCAATAGGGCCTATTAAACGTGGCATGACCTTTACCATACCTGTGGTTGGTCTTTTGCAAACGGATCTAACCATACCTCCCACAAAATCACGTCCTTTGACCGTGTTCTTACGGTACGCAAATTTGAATCCGTATCCAAATGTTCTAGCTCGTGATGGACTGTTTGGCTTCCTGGCGGTTGAGAAAAGACTCACCAAAAACAAGATCGTGACAAAAGACAACTGGTGCGAATTTGTCGATGATTCGAGACTTTATCGAACCGCAATAAAGGTGAGGTGAGCTATCCCGGGTGGGCGGGGGATTTAATCGAATCAATTCGCCCTTCGCAGGTATTGATAGAGGGTTTCGCGGCTGATTCCGAATTCCCGAGCCAATACCGATTTTTTCTCTCCGGATTCCACGCGTCGGCAAAGCTCCGCTGCTCTAGCAGAAGAAAGTGCTTTCTTGCGCCCGCGATATGCCCCGCGTTTCTTCGCGAGTTGAATGCCTTCCATTTGCCTTTCCCGAATCAGAGCACGCTCGAATTCGGCAAATGCGCCCATCACAGACAGCATCAGGTTCGCCATGGGAGAATCATCACCCGTGAACGAAAGGCCCTCTTTGACGAATTCGACCCGCACCCCGCGATCCGTGAGGTTGCGAACCAAGCGTTTCAGGTCTTCCAGGTTTCGAGCCAGCCTATCCATGCTGTGCACGATGACGGTATCTCCGTCCCGCACGAAATCCATGAGCTGATCGAGAGAGGGACGGGCGATGTTTCGTCCCGACGCCTTGTCGGTGAATACTCGGTCAAGCTGGATATTCTCAAGCTGCCGATCCGGATTCTGATCGAAGCTGCTGACACGGACGTAACCGATACGCTGGCCCAGCATGCAAGGTTCCTCCAAGGGAAAGTGTCAGGTTGAATTCTATAACCCATGTCAACATAGGTCAATCAATACCATATACCACCCTATACTGACACATTTCCTCGAAGTAGCCTGACGTTTGCGTGGGGTATACCCCATCCTGACAAGCTCCCCGGGGGCAGGCGGGCACTTCGTCAATTCACTTGTAATTCACCAGGAAACGTGTATCTTCAATTCATTACATCTATCCAAAAAGGGGGCCATTATGCGTTTATCGTTTATCGTCGCTTTTATGTTTGTTTTTACCCAGGTTCATTACGGTTATGCGCAAGATCCAACACCAACTCCAACACCAACCACAACCCCCACACCACCACCACAGTCTCATTGTATGAATGGATTTGATCACGGAAAAGTGTCGTGTTCCAATAATTCTGACTGTAGAAATGCTTGTGTGAATGGCTTCAATCATGGAAGCGTGTGTGCTGATGATTATGACTGTAGAAATGCTTGTGTGAATGGCTTCGACCAAGGAAGTATGTGTGATTATGATTCAGATTGCAGACATGCTTGTCATCATGGGAGTAATCATGGTCAAGCCTGCAACGATGATAGTGATTGCCCAGGTGGAGGTCGTTGTTCAAATAGGGGTAAATGCGGAAATATAGGTAAATGTGCAAATATAGGCTGGTGCTGTTTCTGCGTACCCCCGCCAGATAGTTGTTTATACCGTTGCGGTAGTCAAGCACCGGCTGGCTGTTGGTGTGATAACCTGTGTAAACAATATAATGATTGCTGTCCAGACTTCGATGATGTCTGCCCCTCAATCCCGGCACTCTGATGTGCGCCGAGGTCAAATTCCTCGTGCTTTTGAACGTCCCTATCAGGTAAAAAGCCTGCCTGAACCACAGTTCAAGTTAATTTGGGAGCCCCTGGGGGCAGACGGGCACTTCTAAAAGGGTAGTGCCCGGGTGGGCGGGGGAAGATTAAATCTTTCTCTGGATCCCGGAGAAAGCTCCAACAGAACCATCCGGAACCATCTTTGTCCTTGCTTGACTTAACAAGGTAGTAAGTTAGGGGAGGAGCTATATGCTATAATCCCGGACAGGCAACTTTCATATCAGGACAACAATCTCCATATTGATGACAAAGCGCGTCACACCAACACCCGTCCGGACTCTTCTCTCCACAGTAACCTACACAGGAAAAAATTCCAGGTCCGGGTTTGCAATTAAAACCAACTTCACATACATATTTAATCGCATTACCAATCTCAGTCTTAACGCAAATGTGCAGATGATCATAATCGACTGTTTCTGCTTTATTAGATATTTCACAATGTTTTTCACATTCATTCCGCCAATTTTTCATACCTGCCTGGCAATAAGAATTACAGGCATCTTTAGTTTCATATTCCGAATACCTTAAGCAATTGGAGTAAGTCGAGTCAGTGATATCACTAGATTCATTTGGTATTGCGGTACCGACAAAACCTAGAAAAACGAAAATACCTGCTGCCGCAAAAAAATTTTTTGTCCCCCACATGATTATTCTCCTTTTTTTTCGATAATATTGTGAAAGTGGGAGTGTATATCCAGATCTATGGCACTGTCAAAAAAAAGCCTAAATGTAAACGGGGGTTATAGAGGCTCTCCAAATGCTTTTTAACTAATGGGATAGCCCAAAATCCTTTCCCTTTTCCACCTGTTTTTTGGTGTCTTTGCCCTCGAATACCTTTTCAACAGTACGGTCGACATATCTCTCGGTTTTGGACCCGAGCCCCGCTTCTTGGAGTGCGGCCCTGACCTGCTCCCGGTCATAACCCTGCTTGGCCATGCGTTGACAGACTGCCCAATCTGCGCGGGTAGGATCCAGCTCGTCGCCATAAATGCCTTTCAAGCTGGAGAGTCGCTTTCGGAACTCGTCCGCGGGGTCGAGGTTTTTGGCGATTTTTTCCTGCTTCTGCAGCTGCGGCCGAATTGTTCTGAGCTGCTCTTTGGCCTTCCTGATTTCCTCGTTGTAGGCCCTGACCTCCAATTCTGAGCGTTTTCGTATTTCAGGGTTGTTGGCGATCCTATCCAGGTTCTTTTCGGCTTTCTCCCGGACCTCCCTCGCGGCCGCGACCTCTTTACGCATGATCGCCACCTCACCGGAATTAAGCCGCGCCTTGATCGGGTGCTCGTCCTCATAGATTTCGAGATCTCTTTTTTTCTGTTCGTAGTCGTTTTTGGCTTTTTCCAAATCGGCATTCGCCTTCATCACCTCGGGTTGATACTTGATTTGATGCTCAACCTCCCACGACTCCTTAATGGCCTGCTTGTAAAGCTTGCGGTAACGCTGGGCCAGCTTTTGATGCTCGTTGATGTCGAATTCCTCATGGATTCCTGGCCGGCCATGATCGGCAAACTCGTAATTTTCTGTGAGCGCCTTTTGATAATCGATGGCCATATCGTTTCTTGCCTCTCGGCTGAGCATCTTTTCGAATTCTTTTTCGTTTTTGAACTCCTCGAGATCCCAGTACAGCTCCACATTGTCCTCGTGTCTGGTCATCGCGACATAGGTCACATGCTGGTTGAAATATGTTGATGCGTACACAAGTGACCTATTGACCGTGCCCCCTTGTAGCTTGTGCGCTGTCGCTGCGTACCCATGGTCTATATGGTTGTATCTTTCGATATCGAATTGCACCAACCCCCTGTTTCCATCCAATTCTACCGTGACCATACGGTCGTCGGTGATGCTCTTTATGGTTCCCAAGGTGCCGTTTTTGACGCCGAGGTCTCGATCGTTATTCAGGAAGATGATCCTGTCATCTTCCGTAAACATCCGCTTACCCCGAGCGGTCTTCAGCATGACATCTTCATCCCTAAACTCATTATTTTCGCGTCGGAACTCCCTGATTCCTTGGTTCGCCTCTTTCACGTGATCATTCGCGAAGGCTATGATCACCTGAGTTTTTTCCGGGTTTGCCTGCCTGTACGAGTTCCAATTCTCGATTATTGCACTGATTGCCTTTTCTTTGTTTTCCATCTCATGTACATGACCTCGACTTGCGTATTCATGCAATGCTCTTTTTGTTCGATCGGTGGCAAGCATCTTTGTTGCCTCCTGCTGCCATTCTTCTTTTTGTCTGCGTATTTCTGATATCGTCACCTTTCCGAATTCCTGCGCAATACGCCGTGACGGTGCGCCCGCTTCGATGGCCTGCAACTGCTCCGTGTCGTGGACCAAAACGACTTTGGCTCCGGCGCTTTTTGCATAATCAACGATTCGCTCAAGCTGGCGTGTTCCCACCATGGCCGCCTCGTCGATGACAAAAACGTCTTTTGAGGAAAGGAGATTGTATCCATTTTTCCAAGAGTGCTCCCACGCATGAAGCGATTTCGACTTTATACCGCTGGAGCCTTCCAACTCCTCGGATGCTTTTCCAGCCAGCGCGCCACCCTTGACCCTGTAACCCGCAGACTCCCAGGCCTCTCTGGCCGCGCCAAGCATGTAGCTCTTTCCAGCTCCGGCGTAACCCTCGACAACTGCCAAATCTCCGGATTTCTCAACCAAGTGACGATATGCTTGCTTCTGCTGGTCCGTCATGGTCTTCGAGTTCTCGGCTCTCAATATCTTTTGTTTTGACACCACATGGCTTTTTCGTTCATTGAGATCCCGAGAATTCTCAAGTAGTTTTTTCTCGATTTGTATCATTTCCTTGGTTGTGTATCTATCTTTTCCCCGTTCATCGGTTCCCAACCATACCAGCTCGGGAACCGCCATCGCTTTTTCGTATGCGTTGCGATATTGCACGGCATCCAATGTTTTGGAATACAAAAACCTGGCCACGTCTGTTTTTGTAAAAGTGGCCTTATTGTAGGTGAGATAATCAACCACAATGCCGGGCTCGTTGATGATTTTTTCACCGTTGCTTTTGGCGATTTCCTGAAATTCCTGCCAGCGCTCGTTGATGAATTGCCTTCTATCC
Source organism: Myxococcota bacterium (assembly GCA_041560255.1). GTDB lineage: Bacteria > Myxococcota > B64-G9 > B64-G9 > B64-G9 > JBFFBT01. The sequence goes on from JBFFBT010000008.1 coordinate 46,564, forward strand.
TCTTCGACTTTACTTTGAGCGATTCCTATCTTCCTTCCTGGCTCTATAGATATGCCCTGTTTTGCATAACTTCTGTGATCGATTCGTTGCTCATGGCCGTTCATGGCCAAGTGCAAATTAGTTTCTTTCGCCCATGACTCCCTCCAGTCATTAATCATCATTCTTGAATTCCAGGCGCGATTCTTTTCCCCAAACCCCTCTTCAGAAACATTCCTGGTGGTCAACAGTATATGAGCGTGTGGGTTGCCCTTGCCTCTGTAATTTTCGTACTCCGATATTTCTGATGGATCGTCCAGCTCGAAATCCTTTTTGTGGCTGTGTGTGGAGTAATGCACTGCGAAATCTGCAATCATACCCTTGGATACGAAATTCTTATCCACGTACTCTCTTAATAGAGAGATATGATTCTCTTTATCCAGTTCAATCGGCAACGCGACCACGACCTCACGAGCAAGTTGAGCGTCCTTTCTTTTCTCGGAATTCTCTACCTCGTTCCATAGCCTGTCACGATTTTTTACCCATTCCGGTGAATCCTCGGGAGCCATGATTTCTTTGTGGACCACTCCGGTTTTTTTCGAGTAGTCCATGTCTTTTCCAAGACGCTCGTCGTGAATAAGCTCGGCGCTTCGATAAGCAACTGATGCAATTACGGATTGCCCCTTTGATCGGGATATCAGCTTGGCGCTTAGGTGGTAGATTGCCATGGTTGAGGATGCCTTACGCACGACGTTGCGAAGCAACGTATAAGTGCGCCCTTAATACGGGGTTAATGTGCTCACTGCGTTCGCGTTTTATTTCTCTAAAACATTTCATGGAGTATATGCGGTCGTTTCCTTGACTATGATATCCTTACAACTCATAACACACTACTCGGTATTGTTCTAGTTAAATTAAACTTATTTTCTGGACCGAGCGTTCTTCTGCCAGCCCCCAAAGCTGGCCCGTCGTCGGGTCTGTGGGGAATGTGGGCAACTCTTCGAGTTGTCCATAGCGGGTGTTGGCAAATTGTGGGCTGGTGCGGTGTGTGCAGCAGTCCACAATTTGTCAACACTCGCGCATTCTCCACAGACCTCCGCTCGTGCCAGAAAAAAACACCTTCAAATCTTTTCCTCGATTTTATTTCGACTCAATTATTGTTGACACCTAGTTCCTACAAACATACCATAAAGTTATCTTTTGAATCACTACGGGGATAATCATGAAAAACATGACGCAGATCGAAAAGCTTCGAGCCCAACAAGAAAAACTTGACGCACAAGAGACCGAGCTGAAAAACAAGCTCAAAGACAAAAGAAAAAAAATTAAGGCGCGCATTCAGCTCATGGAGGCCGTCGAGAAAAAAGCCGAACGCAAAAAGGATACGAGGCGAAAAATCTTGATCGGTGCCATGGTCCTGGAGCGGATTGAACAAGAGCGCGGTTTCGAGGTCGACGGGATGGAACAACTCAAGCACGAGCTGAACAAATTCCTCTCAAAACCTTACGACCGCGAATTGTTCGAGCTTGACCCTACGCTTCCAGAAATAGAAAAGAATGAAGAAAAACAATAAAGGTGTTTTTTTCTGGACCGAGCGGTGGCCTGTGGAGAATGCGCGAGTATTGGCAAATTGTGGACTGCTGC
>JBFFBT010000009.1:0-46146 GCA_041560255.1 Myxococcota bacterium
GAGCACCAGCCGCCACTTGCGGCTGATTTTGGGCCCCGTTCACCTCGTTGTTGGTAACATATAGGCTGTTTGAATTGATCTTTGACTATCTATAGTGCAGGCTATGGTATGTTCGAAGAACGTCTCTAACAGCTATAATTCGTTGAATACTTGCTTGACCTATAATAACCCCTTGTTTCTTAAAGAAAACGGATCACGGCTGGATATAAATGTTGGGGTACTTTCTTTTTTCTTTCGGATGAAGTACAATTAGAAAGATTGAGTAGGGTTGTTTCAACTTTTTGTAGGAGGTCGGCAGTGGAAGAATCACCGGAGCATGCCGTTTGCTGGGATGACGGGCTGTCCGACCTGGAGAAGTGACCCGCGTCTGTATCTTTCCCATGTCGTTGCTCACATCTTTTGGTTCGAACACTCTTCGCTCTCCCAACCAACCGGCCTGAAGCGGTAACACGCTGATTCGTACAATCAATTTGTTTTGATTTTCGAGGTGCGCCATGTTCGCTCGTTACGAGCTCGGCCGAATGATTCGGCTGGCGGGGCCTGCAGCCGTATCGTGTGTAAGCTTCGCCGTCATGGATATCATTGACTGTATCATTCTGGCAATGATGGGAGTCGATTCCATGGCGGGGGCGGTTTTGGCGATAAGCATCACGGCGTTGGTCATGGCATTTTCTGTCAACATGCTTCGAGCCTTGGCTCCGGTTACCGCCGCCCGGGCAGGGGCCTTGCAAGGTCGGTCGGAGTGGAAGGCTTCGTTGGGTTCGTTGGCGCGCTTGGCCCTGGCGGCCGGGGTTGTATTGGGAGCGGTGTCCGCGTTGGTTTGTCTGGCGATTTCGGCCGGACTGGACGATCTGGGATACCAACCCGGGTTGGTAGATACGGCCCGTACATATCTGATCTGGCGATCTGCCGGGATCCCCTTCGAGCTGGTGTTTGTTGCCGGATGGGCATTGCTCGAAGGGCTGGGCGATACCCGATCTCCCCTTAAGGCTGGAATTGTCAGCAATATCTGCAATTTGGTGCTCAGCTTCGGATTGGTCTCGGGTTGTTTCGGCCTGCCGGCCTTGGGAGTAGAGGCAGTCGCACTGGCCACCAATATCTCCAGCTTGATAGGTGTGGGAATGCTTGGAAAAGCCATAAGTAAGAAATTTGATTTCATCCAGGGCATACCTAAAAATTTTGGGTTGTTACGATCCTGGTGGGGTGCCATGGCTTTGGGTTTTGAGAAAGACGCCCTCCGAGCTTTGCTGCGGATCGGGGGGCCTCTCGGAGTGGTGGGGTTGTCCAATCTCATTGGAGTTACCTTGCTGGCCGTCTTGGTGGCGCGACTCGGCCCGCAGGCATCGGCCGCGCATGGCGTGTTTTTGCGCCTGCTGGCTCTCGGGCTCGCTACGGCGGAAGGATTGGGAGTGGCCGCGACCACCTTGGTAGCTCATGCGATAGGCGCTGGGCGGAAAAAAACGGCCAACCGAAAAATACACTTGATTATAGGCAGTCAAGTTCTTTCCGGAAGCGTCCTGGTTGTGCTCATGATTTGGCTGGGGGGTTGTCTTATGACCCAGATGTCTCAAGAATTCGGACCACTAGGGTTACTTTTTGAAATGTCCAGTGTCGTTGCGGCAGTTTTGTGGTTGGAAGGTCTTTTGGTGGTGGTTGCCTCTGTGCTGGAAGGGTGCGGCCGCACGAGGGTTTTGATGTTGGCTGCCGTCGTGCTTGATGTGGGCTTTTGCGGCATTTTGTATGTTTGGGTCGGACTACGCGCCGAGCTGGAAACCTATTACCAGTTATGGCTTGTCAAAAACGGGCTGAAGCTGGGTTGTCTTTTGGTGTGGCTTGCAATGGCATCGATCCATAAGGATCGATCCTTTCGGGTAGGTTTTCGGTTGCCGGATTGGTGAAAATAAGTTTATTTGTCCAGTACTTGTTCAAATACCCGGAAAAAATTACCGCCTAAGATTTTTTCGATGTCTCCTTGCTTGTAGCCACGCTTCAAAAGCTCTGCGGTAATGGAGGATATCTTGGAAATATCCTCGAGACCTTGGGGTACCTCGGAGCATCCGTCGTAATCCGAACCCAAGCCCACATGATCGATGCCGGCGACTTTTACGATGTGATCGATATGATCCACCAGGTGTCCGACCGGGACCTTGGGGATGCCTTGGGTGTGCTCACGCATCAGCTCGTCTTTCAATTTGTGGTATCGATCCGGGTTTTTCAGGTGCATTTCTTTCAGCTTGGCAAGCTTCGGCATGATCTTGTCCCAAGCGGCCGAAAGCTTTCGGCTGGCTTGCCGATCCACGAACTCCAGATAATAGTTCATGCCCACCACGCCTCCGTTCGCGGCCAGCGCCTTGAGCATGTTGTCGGATAGGTTTCTATGGTGGTTGCAGACGGCGCGGCTGTTGGAATGGGAAGCAATGACCGGATTTTTGGTGATTTTCAACACTTGAAAAAACGTATCGTCCGAGGCGTGGGACAAGTCGATGATCATCCCGAGGCGATCCATTTCCCTGACGACCTGCTTGCCGAGCTCGGTCAAACCGCCGTGTAAAGGTTTGCGGCTGGATGAATCCGCCCAGTTGGTATGCCTGGCCCAGGTGAGGGTTACGACCCTGACACCCAATTGGTGGAATATGCGCAACATGGCAAGATCGTCTTCGATCGCATGTCCGCCTTCGATGCCGAGAAAAATGGCGATCTTGCCTTGATTGGAGATTCTTTTTGCGTCCGCAGCCGTTTTGGCGAGCTCGATTTGATTCGGATAGGTCGACAAGGCGTTTTGTACGGCGTCCAGCATTTGTAAAGTGCGATGGGTCGCGCGATCAGGCCAATAATCGGGCTGGGGCCATAAGGCAAACACCTGGGCATTGAGTCCCCCTTCAACCATGCGGGGGATATCCATATGCCCGTCTTTCGAGCGTTTTCCCAGATCCAACTTGTCGTCCAAAAGGCGCATGGCCGTGTCGCAATGGGCATCAAACACAAAAAGCTCTTGATGGAGAGCTCGAGCGCGCGAAGCCAAATCGGATGCATCCGCCGGCGGATGGATACCTACAAGGCATAAAATGCCGCAAAACACGAGATGAGTTGCTGGGAATCGAGCGAACAGCATGACCCTGATCCTTTCCATGGGGATTGTACCGCCATCCCGATCTCTCTCGCGAAACGATGGTACTGAGACGGGGACCAAGTTGGTTATAGCAGTACGAATATTATTCGGCAATACAATAGTTCGAATCGCGCACAGCGGGCGAAAAACCCGCCTTGAGGATGAGGTTTCTTACGGTGTGCTCGGTGCCGGTGGGGGCAAAGCCGGTTTCTTTTAATACGTTTTCTTCGAACAGTATGCCCCCGAAATCGTCTGCGCCCGCGTTCAGGCCGAGTTGTCCTGCTGCCGGGTTTTCTGAAAACCAGGAAGATTGGATGTGATCGAAATTGTCCAACACCAGTCGAGCGGTGGCAATCACCCTGAGGTAAAGGGCCGGATGCACGGCATGGGTTACCCGGCTGCCGAGCTCCGTGCGTCCCGGTTTATAGGACCAAGGGATAAATGAGTTGAAGCCGCGGGTACGATCCTGCAAATCGCGTAATAGAAACAAGTGCTCGATGATTTCGGCGTCGGTCTCGATATGACCGAACATGAGTGTCGCGGTGGTTCGAAAGCCGATCAGGTGGGCTTTTTCCATGACCGAAAGCCAGGTCGCCGCACTGCATTTTTGGGGCGACAGGATGGTGCGCACCCGATCGATGAGGACTTCCGCACCTCCTCCCGGCAAGGTTCGAATGCCGGCTCGATACAACGCTTCGAGGATGTTTTCGATGCGGGTGTTTTCTTTTTCCGCCATGTAGGCGATCTCGGGCGGGCTGAAAGGATGAATATGCAACCCGGGATGGGTTGATTGGATTGCCTGTATGTAGTCGAGCCAGTCGTCAAGGCGCATGTCGGGGTGATGCCCTCCTTGGAGCAATACCGTGGTGGCGCCTCGTTGTATCGCGGGTGCAATCCGGTCGAGCAGCTCGCCGGGTGTCAGGGTATATCCCTCCGGATGGCCGGGATTTTTGTGAAACGCGCAAAACCTACAGCCCGTGACACATACATTGGTGTAATTGGGATTGGTGTCGCGTACATATGTCACGCGCGGTTGGGGATGCAGCCGCAGGCGTTGTTCGTGGGCGGACTTCATCAAGCTTCCGAGCGGGACCTGAGTCAAACATCGCAAGGCGGCCTGCCGGTCGAGCCGTTTGGTGGCTGTGGGTATCATGATGGCCTGGATTCGGACGGCCGGGGCATAAACCAGCGGGATCGCCCGTGCCGCCTGAGTTGTCGTAAAAAGTATGCCTGCCCCTCAATCTCTTTGGGGCCCAAAATTCTTTTCATGGGTTTGAGATACGCAAGCATGCGCTGGTTGGTTACCCCCAAACGGGCCGCCTGGATCGGTATGCATTGTTCCACGCAGGCCTGCTCGTTTTTTTCAAATGCGCCCAGCCAGGTTTCCAAAGCCTTCCGGCAATTCACCGGGGCGTCTTTTCGGATAACCCAGCGGGCGAACACCATGGAGAGGTTGGTTTTCTTATGCCACATCTCGGCCAAGTCGGTGATCCGATAGTCCTGGTTTTTGTCCGCAAAGAGCAAGGCTTGATCTCCTATGAGCAACTTTCCGTCCGCCCGTTCGGCATCGCGGGTTTCATACGCGATGCGATCGAATCCATGTTGGTATCCCGACAAGAGGTAAAGCAGCTTGACCGAGGTGGACGAGTGTTCGGTAAGATGGATGCAGGCCGGCGCGGCCAGGTGGTCGAATCCGGCCCGTGAAAACAACAAAACACTCTGTACCGGTCCTTCGGACGCAATGCCGAAAGGGCCCAAAAAATCAATCTGATCTTCCAGGTCAGGCAAGTCGCCCACCGGAATCGGCGCGGCCAGCACCCGGCCTTCCCGAAGAGCTTGGGTGGATTGTCGGGGTATGTTTTCTACAAATTCGCAATTTTCCGCAAGTCCCATGGCGCGGTAGGGAGCCATGTTGGCATAGGGAATGATGGATACCGGGTACTTGCTCATGCTGTTTCGACCTTCATGATCCCAAATCTCCCGTCCCGCTCCATGGGGATAAAACCACCCAGTCGAATGGTCTCCTGCATGCGGTTGCGAGCTAGGTTTTTGGGGGTTTGCGCTCCACCCGCATGGGCGATGCGTTCCTCGCCCAAGGTGCCGTCCATGTCATCGGCTCCCCAGGACAAAGCCGCCGATGCGGTCTCAAGCCCCATCATGGGCCAGTAGCCTTTGATGTGCGCGATATTGTCGAGCGCCAACCTGGACAATCCTACCGTCGCGAGCACCTGCAGGGGAGTCGGTTGGTTTTCGGGAGTTTGGTTGCGACCCGGTTGATAGAAAAGCGGTATAAACGCCGAGAAACCACCCGCATCGTCTTGAGCTTCCCTGAGTAAAAGCAGATGATCCACGCGTTCTTCCAAGGTTTCCGAAAGTCCGGTCAACATGGTGGCGTTGGTCGTAATGCCGATTTCCCAAGCGCGTTTGTGTATCTCGAACCACCTGGTAGGGCTGATTTTATCCGGGCAGGTTTGAGCGCGGATCCTTTCCGAAAAGACTTCCGCGCCTCCACCGGGCATGCCGGAAAGCCCGGCTTTTCGAAAGCGCTCCAATACGGTTTCCACCGGGAGATTTTCACACTCGGCAAACCAATCCATCTCCACCGCGGTGTACGCCTTGATATACAAAGCCGGAAATTGAGCGTGCAAGCGTTCGACGAGCGCCAGGTTGCGCCGGTAGTCCCAATGATGATTCAACCCTCCGACGATATGCACCTCGGTGGGTTCGAGGGATCGGGTTTTAGCGAGGATTTCGTCTTCGTTGAGTGTGTATGCGTGTGGCTGTCCGGGTTTGGCCGAGTAGTGGCAAAATCTGCACCCACCTTTACAGATATTCGATGGGTTGATCTGCAGGTTGAATACATAGGTGGCCCGATGCCCGAAACGGTGAATGCGGTTTGATAGGGCCGCCTGCCCGAGCAGGTGCAATTGGGTCGGGGTTTGGATATCGGCCAGCGCCAGCAACTCCTCCCGGTTCAATCTTTCACCTCGGGATCCCTTTTCCAAGGTTTTTTCAAAAAGGTTGTGGTTCAAGGGTGATCTCCAGAATTGTCGATATCATATTCGAACCAGCGCGCCTGAACCATCTTTTCGATTTCCGGGTCGAAAGCCACCGGTTTTCGGTATCCCGGCTTCCAGGTGGCGTCGATGGCAATCGGAAAATCAAATACCAACCGGTTGCCTTGCACGACTTTACCGGCAGGATGTAAATCCGCCAAAGGATCAAATCGGGTAAACCATCCCCAGAGAATCGACATGTTGCTGCTCAAATCGACGTCGTCGGATACCAGCACGTGAAACAAATACTCCTTGGTGACGGTATGGCGGGCCATGGCCTCGCGTATTTTACCGGTATCGGCTCCCGGTTTGATGGCCGCGATCAGAAAAGCCGGGCCCAGGGAGCGAAATCCCAAGATCTCCGAATGTACCTGCCGGGCGGGCGGGGGCATGGGCGGATGGCGGTCGCGCAGGGGTTTTCCGTCCCGAGGGGAAGCCAATACAATGAGCCGCGAACCGGTATTCATGGCCGGACCGGTGAAATCCAAGGTGTCCTGGGCCGTCGGGGCCAAAAGGTGGATGCCGCTTTCGGCGTCCAGGTAGCTCCAGACAGCCCGGCTTACGGATTCGATATCCCGCACATTGACTCCCGCCGGCATGACCATCAATACCTTGGTCAAGGACAGCTGGCCTTGCCCCAAGGCCCACATGGCGTATTTCAAGGCCTCTCGGGGGTATCTTTCTTTGGCTGACAGTACTGCCAATGGGTGAAAGCCGGATTCGGGATACGACCATACATCGTCGAGTCCCGGCATGATGATCTTGGTAAGCGGCAGAATCATTTCCTGCAACGCGCAGCCGATGTAATAGTCTTCCTGGGGTGGTTTTCCCACCACGGTGGCCGGAAAGACGGCATCATTTCGCATCAGCACCCGATCGACGCGAAAGATCGGAAACTCGGCCGAATGCGAGTAATGGCCCAAGTGATCGCCGAAAGGACCTTCCTTGCGGGTCTCGCCCGGTCTGACGGTTCCTTCCAGCACAAACTCGGCTTGGGCCGGAATACGGTGACCGGTGGATGGGCGCGCAATCACATCGAGCGGACGGTTCATGATGAGTGCGGCTAAAAGCCGCTCGTCGATGCCTTCGGGCAAAGGCGCTATGGCCGAAATGGTCAAGGCGGGCGGTCCACCGAGGAAGACGCTCACCGGTAATGGCATGTTTTTCTCGCAGGCCTTATGAAAGTGAAAGGCGCCTCCTTTTTCGATCTGCCAGTGCATGCCGGTGGTCGCGGCGTCATAGCGTTGCATCCGGTAGATACCCAGGTTGCCGCGTCCGTTTTCCGGGTCGGTCGTGTGCACCAGCGGAAGGGTGAAAAACGCGCCTCCATCCAACGGCCAGCAGGTCAGACAGGGCAGCTCGTCCAGCCGGGGCGAAGATGCAAGGTTTTCGAGGATCGGACCACGGCGTACGTTTCGCAATCTGGCTTTCAAAAGCCGCAGCAAACGTCGCCGGTAGGTCCAGAGCGAGGAGACTTTCGGCGGCATGAGTCGCTCCGCCAACTCCACGAGCTCGGCGCCGATTTCTTCGGGTGGTCTTTGAAACACTGCTTGCACGCGTTCGGGAGTGCCGAACAGATTGGTCACCAAGCGATGCTTGGATCCTTTGACATGTTCGAACAACAACGCCGGTCCCTGGCGCTGGATGACTTGGTGTTGTATGACGGTCACTTCTTGGTTTGGATCCACTTGGGTCCGCACGCGCTTGAGCTGCCGGGTGGCGGCAAGATGCTCGAGAAAATCTCTAAGGTTGACGAAGCTCATGGTGGCTCTTTCCAAGCAGAAGGACACGGGCGGCCGAAAAGTGCGAGCACCCGATCCACATACGCCGACAACAACTCCTCCATGCAGATGGTTTTCGGATCCCGGTTGGAGAAAAGGTAGTAAGGTGTCACCAGCGGCATGACCACGGCGCCGCTTTGGGTAGCTCTTTCGGCGTTTTGCAGGTCGATGAGGCTCCAGGGAGTTTCCCGCACGCACAGCACGAGCCTGCGGCGTTCCTTGAGGTGGCAATGGGCCGCGCGGGTAATCAGCGAGCCTGCCGCGCCTTGGGCGATCTTGGACATGGTGTTGGTCGAACAGGGCAGGATGATCATACCCTGGGTGGACACCGAGCCGGAAGAAATAGGAGCATTCAAATCATCGTTTTGAAAACATTGCTCGGCTTTCGAAGCCAATTGGTCGAAATCACCACATTCCTGCCGGTACACCGTCTCGCCCCAACGGCTGGCAACCAGCCAAACCGGCCAGGGTGATTTTTCGACCAACAACTTGGCCGCGAATGCGCCCGAAGCGCCCGTGACTGCAACGATCAATCTCATGTCAAATCCTTGACCAACACGACCAGCGCTCCCGCAATGCCGGAAACTGCGGAGATGGGAAAAAATCGCACCGGCAACGGTATCCAGGGTACGTAGGCCAGAGCGGTTGCGCTGGTGCAGGTCATCAACATGAACCAAGCGGTTTTACCTGCCGGAGCCACCAGGATAAAAGCCGCAAGGAAAAACATGCCGGCAATATGGATCCAGGCCGCGACGTGTTGAGCCCGGCCGGAACCAAACCGGGCGGGCAGGCTCTGGACGTTGTTTTGTCGATCGGAAACAATGTCCTGTAACGCATAAATGATATCGAATCCACTCATCCAACAAAAAGTAAATCCCGCCAATAAAACGATCTCCAAGTTGAGATCCAACTTGAAGGCTTCCCCATCGCCGATGGCGACAAAGGCGCCTACCGGAGCCAATGCCATGACCAGACCGATGCCGAAGTGACATAAATAGGTAAGACGTTTGAGCAGGGAGTAAGACACCAACGCGACTGCCGGGATGGGTGCGAGCAATGTGCAGGTTTTACCGATGAGAATACAGGCCGAAAGATAAATCATGAGGCCGGTCATGGCCACGAAAAAGGCTTTGGGTAAAGACAGGTTGCCTGCCGGCAGCTCCCGGTTTGCGGTCCTGGGGTTTTTGGCGTCCAGCTTGCGATCCAAGATCCGGTTCATGGCCATGCCGAGCGTGCGGGCACCGGTGCCTGCCAGCAAAACCAACAACAAGGTGTCCAAGGGCGCCACCCTGTATCCAGCGCCTATCCATGCGCCCGCAAAAAGCAGCGGCAGGCTGAACAAAGTGTGCTCTACTTTTACAAAACGCAAAAGCTTTTTCAAAGTTCCGACCTTGGATGGCAAAGGATCGGATTGAGCGGCTCGAGGGATGAGCTTTTCGATCCCGGTAAACAAAACGCCAGACAGCCTGGCACAGGCCTCGGGTAGGTTTTGCTTGATGTCCACCTCGGTCGACTCGTCGGCGAAATCACTGACTACTTTGATGAGATTCACCCGGATCCCAGCCAGGTTGCAGGTTTTCGCTACGGCGGCTCCCTCCATGTCCACCAACTCGCCCAATTCGGCGCACCGACTTCTTTTTTCCAGGTTGCAGATCGGCTTGTCTCCGGTAATCAACCGGGCGGCAGGGAGATCCTCGAACCCCAGGCAATCCGATGGGTATGTCACGGTGGTGGCATTTCGGATCAACACGTCCCCTTCCATCGAGTGGGTGACACAAAACACTTCTCCGGGTGCGATGTCATCTGCCACCGCGCCGCACACCCCGGCGTTGATGATGTGGTCGGCTCGATGGGTCGTTATCAGATGCTGGGTGGCCAGCGCCGCGGTCACTTTGCCTATCCCCGAGATGACGGCGATGATTTTTTCCGGGCGATCGGGCAACTGAAATTCGTAAGCGGGAAAAGGCTTTTCTCCGATCGGGCGGGCCTGGACCCGGTTGAAAAAAGCCTGGGCCTCGCTATGGGTTGCAAACACGATTCCGATCATGACAACAGCCTCGCCTCGAGTGCTTCTTGCTCGAGCCTTTCCACTGCTCGGCGTCCCAATGGACCCAAATCCAAGCTGAAAGAGTTTACAAACATCTCGATGTGTTTGGCAATCACCGCTTTGTCGAGCTCTTTCGCGTAGAGCCCGGCGTAGGCCGACGCTTGCTCGCGATGTGTCTGGGCATAGGTGATGCTTTGGTAGAGCGCTTGATCAAAATCTGATGCCAAACCTTCGTCCAGATCCGTTCTGACGGCAATACAACCCAGAGGGATCGGAAGTCCGGTGCGTTGTTCCCACCAGGCGCCCAAATCCACGAGTGATTGAAGACCGGCTTGTGCGAAAACAAACCGGCTTTCGTGAATGATGACCCCGCAGTCGGCTTTGCCTCCGAGCAACCAGGGTAGTATTTGCTCATAGGATACAAACGTTTTGTTCCCGGCCCGGGGGGCATACAGGCTAAAGAGCAGATGGGCGGTGGTCAACTCGCCGGGCACCACGATGCGGGCCTCGTCAATCCTGCTCGAATCCCAGCCGGGCTTGGCGACCAGCAATGGTCCGCAGCCGTAGCCCAAAGCAGCGCCGGTATTGAGCATCCGGTAGGTGTTTCGAAGTTTTATATAAGCGGCGAACGAAAGCTTGCTGATGTCGTACACGCCCGTTTGGGCCAACCGATTGAGGGTTTCCACATCGTGCTGATGAAAAGAGCAACCATGTTGAAATGAAGAGATTTTTCCCGTAGCCAAGGCATAAAACATAAACGTATCATTGGGGCATGGGGAGTGGGCTAGGGATAGCTTCATACGACCCGCCTGTGTTGAGGTGCACGACAACAACCGCCGCCATGTATAGCACCAATCGAGAGCAAGTCAACCCGATATGACAATGCAGGGTGTCATTGAGTGAAATGCTTAGAGAAAGAGTGATGGGCAACGAGATGTCGTAGAAAAATATAATGGTTGAAAATTGGGCTTCATTCATGCCAATCAGGGCAATGGGATGATGAATTTTATCGGGGTGGTATTTACAAAGTGTTTTTGTTAGCATGGTTTCTGGATTGAACATACGTCAGTTCGATGCAGTTCAATATATATAGAATAAAGGGAGATGATCATGAAAAATTCCATAGCATTGATGATGTTGCTCGAATGTCTATGCTTGTGGTCATATGGCTGCCCTCCGGAGCTGCAAAACGCTTGTTATAGCATAGACGAATGTGTTGTGGGATATGTATGCGATATGGAGACCAACCAATGTATCAAATGCCGGAATTGCAAGGCCTGTAAACGGGCATCCGATTGCAATGACGGGGATGTTTGTACGGATGACATTTGCCCCAAAAACCAAATCTGCAAAAACGAGTACAACTTTGCGCCTTGCAACGATGATCAATTTTGTAATGGTGAAGAGCAATGTAACGGACAAGGAGAGTGTGTGTCCGAGGGCGACCCTTGTGGCGCTTGGGTTTGTGACGAGCAAACAGATGGGTGTCAGGATCTGGAGTGGGCGTCGATCAGTGCCGGATCGTTGCATACTTGCGGGATTGCTACCAATGGGAAAGTTTTTTGCTGGGGATCGGATGAATATGGACAGCTTGGTGATGGAAAAAAGGGCATGGGCTCGCAAAAACCGGTACCGCTAGATACCGGTATGAGTGTGGGAGATATTGCATTCAAGCAAATATCTTCAGGAGGTGGTTTCTCCTGCGGCATAACGAGCGAAGGTGAGTTGTATTGTTGGGGATGCGACTCCTCCGGTAGTCTCGGAAATGGGGGCGACAGGCAGGATAGCCCGATTCCGGTTGCTGTGGATACAGCAGCAATTGAAGGGAGTAAAACCTTTGTGCAGATTTCTGCGGGTGTTGATCATGCCTGCGGCGTCACATCCGACGCAGTGGGGTACTGTTGGGGTTCGGACTCGAAAGGAAAACTGGGAGATGGGGATGAGATTGAAAACCGTCAAAGCCCGGTGCTTGTGGATACGAGCCAAATTTCGGGTGTGAAAAAATTTTTGATGGTGAGCGCAGGCAATGCCCACACTTGTGGTTTGACTATACAAGGGATTGTATATTGTTGGGGAGATGGTTGGTTTGGTCAGCTCGGTCATGGAGACGAAGTCTTGAGTAGCTCGGTTCCGATAGCAGTAGATACCGGATCGATGGAAGGAGAAAAAAGCTTCGTTCAGATATCTTTGGGATATCAACATACATGTGGTCTTACCGCCGACGGATCGGCCTATTGTTGGGGAGGTAATTTTTATGGACAACTTGGCTGCAAAGAATTGATTCATAGAAGCTTTGTACCCGTTGCAGTGGATACTTCTTCTTTTCAGAGTGAAAAATCCTTTGTAAAACTGGAAAGTGGATATCATCACACTTGTGGAATTACGAAATCCGGAAAGTTCTATTGTTGGGGTATTGATTTTTACGGCCAAATTGGAGATGGCGGTAGATTGCAAAATACAAAAGTTCCAGTCTTGATAGAGAATTTTAATTTACCTGTAGGCTCTTCTTTAGTTGATTTATCCTTGGGTGGAGGACACACCTGCACCATTTCCACAAATGGCAGGATGTACTGTTGGGGGAGCGATATTCAAGGGCAATTGGGAGATGGAGGAAACCCTCATTTTAAATGGTCGCCATCCCGTGTGGATACTTCTGTCATTGTGGGCCTGAAATCATTTCGATATGTAGCATCGAGTGGAATGAGTACATGTGGGTTGACTAGTGACAAGCAGGTGTATTGTTGGGGCAGCGATTATTCTGGAGTTTTGGGGGATGGAGGCACGGACATGGATTATTCACTATGCCCGTCAGTGGTGGATGTATCCGGCATTGAAGGTGATAAGACTTTTGATCATTTGGCCGTGGGGGGTAATTTTGCATGTGGTATCACTACAGAGGGTTTGGTGTATTTTTGGGGATGTGACGAGGACGGTCCTTTTGGAGAGATTGTCGGCACCCAGCGGCCTGCTCTGTTGGATACGAGTTCCATTTTGGGTGCAAAAATGTTTAAAAAAATCACTGCAGGTCAACAACATGCATGTGGTATCACTACAGATGACGTAACGTATTGTTGGGGTGATGATACCTATGGACAGTTGGGGGACGGTGGTGATTCACAATCCTCCTCAGTTCCAGTGCCTGTGGATATGGGAGTGGTGGATGGTCAAAAGACATTTCAGTCAATATCAGCGGGTTGGAGTCATACCTGTGGTCTGACGGTGGAAGGCAAAGCATACTGCTGGGGATCTGATATGGCGGGTGAGTTGGGCGAAGGATTGAATAATCAGAACCAGCAAAGTCCTGTTCTTGTAGATACTTCGTTTATAACCGGGGAGACGAGCTTTTTGCGGATTTCTGCGGGATATGTATTCACGTGCGGTATAACTTCTGATTACAATGCGTATTGTTGGGGATCTGATCTATTAGGACAGCTTGGAAATGGAGCGGGGAGCCAAAATTCCCCTATCCCGGTTCTGGTGGAAACGAGCATGGTTAAATTTGTCTCTATTCATGCCGGACATTTTCATGCGTGTGCGCTTACTGATCAGGGCCGAGCCTACTGCTGGGGAGATAATGACTCGGGAAAACTTGGAGACGGTATCGGGGTCGATGGTCATCAGTATCCCGGACTAGTTAGTACCTCTCGTATTGACGGCAACCGCGCCTTTTACCAGATTTATGCGGGTGACAGCACCACCTGTGGGATTACCACAGAGGGGGTCGCCTACTGTTGGGGACGAGACTTGTTTGGAATGTTAGGCGACGGGGGAGAACCGGACGTCGTGCAGATTCCTGTATTGGTGGATGGTACTTTTTACCAAATTGAATGATCAAAGGACTGTGCGGGGATTCTTTCAATAATATTTTTTGCGTATCTGGTATTCCTTCCTCATGGCGGTATTTTCAGCTTGACACGTTCTGGTGGCATAGTATTGTCAAGCCTACGATAGTTCGGTTGACTACTAAAACGCAGCTTATAGTAAACAGTTATATCCACTTACGGGTATTTTAAGAAAGGAAAAGGAGATCGGACATGCAGTTTAAGGATATCTATATCCCTTATGGAGCCTATTGGAGCAGCCCTTTTTGCAGATGGCAGGGTAGCTTTCAAAACCTCGAGCCTATTCCTTTTGCGGCTGAGTTGGCTGTAAAGGTCTTGAAGGAACGAAACATTTCTCCGGAAGTATTCGATGGTTGCTGCCTGGGTTGGACGGTGCCTTCCAAACACTCTTTTTATGGCGGTCCCTGGGTGGCGGCCTTGATGGGGCTTACCTCGGTTCCGGCGCCCATCTTGTCTCAGGCCTGCGCCACGGGTGTACGGTGTATAGCCTACTCATCTGAAGAGATCCAATCGGGCAGCGCCAGTGCTTTTTTGGCGGTGACTGCGGACAAGTGCAGCAACGGCCCGCATACATATTATCCCAATACCCAGGGGCAAGGCGGTACCGGGGCCCACGAGGATTGGGTGTTGGACAACTTCGGTTTTGATCCGTATGCGAAAAACGCCATGATTCAGACCGCCGAGAATGTAGCCAAAGAAGCCGGGATCGAGAGGAAGATTTTGGACGAAGTCACCCTGATGCGCTACGAGCAGTACACAAACGCTCTCAAAGACAACCGAGCCTTCCAAAAGCGCTATATGGTAAGCCCGGTGGAGATCAAGGATCGCAAAGGACGTAAGGTGCTGGCTACGGTAGACGGAGATGAGGGAGTCACCGAAACCACCGCGGAAGGGCTCGCGCGGCTCAGGCCGGTGTTGCCAGACGGTGTGGTGACTTTCGGCGCCCAGACATTTCCGGCGGACGGCAATGCAGGGATGGTCATTTGTACCCGGGAAAAGGCTCGGGAGCTTTCCGCGGACAAAAACATCGAGATCCAGGTGGTGTCCCACGCGCAGGCGCGGGTCAAGAAAGGCTTCATGCCCGCGGCCAATGCGCCGGCGGTGCGATTGGCCCTGTCCCGGGCCGGAATCGGCGTCAAGGATCTCAAGGCCACCACCAGCCACACGCCTTTCGCGGTCAACGATGTGCATCTGTCCAAGGAAGTCGGGATCGACCTCAAGGATATGAACCGTTATGGTTGCTCGTTGATTTGGGGACATCCCCAGGGCCCGACCGGTATGCGGGGCGTCATCGAGCTGATCGAAGAGTTGAGCTTGTCGGGTGGTGGATATGGTTTGTTTACCGGTTGTGCGGCCGGAGACAGCGCCTCATCGTTGGTAATCAAGGTAACGGTTGCCTGATAGGCAGCCTGAAAAAGTAAGGGAGAGTAGAGCAATGGATCTGGGTTTGAAAAATAAAGTGGCTTTGGTTACCGGAGGAAGCCGGGGCATCGGAGCGGCCATATCTGTGGAGCTGGCGCGTGAAGGAGCCCATGTGGCGCTGACTTGCTCCAGTCGGGTGGATGCGGCCAACGAGATTGCCGATCAGATCAGAGAAATGGGCCAGCGCGCCATGGTCATACAGGCCGACGTGGCCAGCTACGACGATACAATAAAGGCGATCGCGTCGGTGCAAAAGGAGTTGGGTGGGCTGGATGCGTTGGTCTGCAACGCAGGCGTTACCTGGGACGGGGTGATTTGGAAAATGACCGAGCAGCAATGGGATAAGGTGATCAACACCAATCTCAAGGGATATTTTAACTACAACCACGCTGCCGCCAAGGTATTTAAGGAACAAAAAAGCGGAAAGATCGTCAACCTTTCTTCCATCAACGGGCTTAGGGGAAAATTTGCCCAATCCAACTATTCGGCTTCCAAAGGCGGTATCATTGCAATGTCGAAAGCCATTGCCAAGGAGTTGGGTAAGTTTAATGTCAACATCAATGTCGTTGCTCCAGGAATGGTCATGACCGAAATGGCCCAAAACATTCCGCCGGAGTTTCTCAACATTGCGATCAATGAAACCGTCCTGGGTCGCGTGGCGACGCCGGAAGACGTGGCCAAGGTGGTGGCGTTTTTCTGCTCGGATTGCTCGCGGCACGTCACCGGCGAAATCATCAAGGTTGACGGGGGACAATATATCTAATCCGCGTCCGTCGCAAAACCATCTTGGGTTGCATTGAGCCGGACTTGAAAAAATATGGAGCGTTGATTCGAAAACCAATTTGGAAAGGATAGGGAAACAATCATGCCACGAGTGGGAGTCGTAGGCGTTGGACACGGGAAATTTGGAAGACGGTCCGATGCTTCTGTACAAGAGTTGGCCTTTGAAGCATTTCGGGATGCCTTGAAGGACTGTAACTTGACTCGGAACGATTTGGACGCGACCCTCATCGCGTCGGTTCCGGAATATCATAAACAACGTTCACTTTCCGGCGTCATCCAAGAGTACCTGGGGCTCAATCCCAAACCTACCTGGTTGATCGAGGCTGCCTGCGCTTCTGGATCCGCAGCCATCCGATCGGCCTGGATGGCGATTCAATCCGGTTTGCACGAAGTGGTGGCGGTGGTGGGCTCACAGAAGATGACCGAGCTTACTACTCCGGAGATCCTGGCTTTGATGGGGAGAGTGGGAGAGGTGCAGTGGGAGTCCATTTTCGGCACCACCTTCCCGGGCTACTACGCCATGTTGGCCAGGGCGCACATGCACGAGTACGGTACCACCAAAGAACAGCTTGCCAAGGTGGCCGTCAAAAACCATCACTACGGAGCCATGAACAAAAAGGCCATGTTCCAAAAGGAGATCACCGAGCAAAAAGCGCTGGTCTCCGCTCCGGTGGCGTTGCCGTTCAATATTTTTGATTGCTGCGCCAATGCAGATGGAGCCGCCTGTGTCATCATGGCCACCGAAGAACGCGCCAAGGCGATTTCGGATAAAGTGGTTTGGTTGGATGGTTTGGGTTGCGCCAGCACCACCATGTCGGCGCTGCGCCGCCCGACCCTGACCAGTCTGCCGTCTGCGGTGGAAGCTTCCCGGTTGGCGTACGAAATGGCCGGGGTGGGACCTGGAGACATCAAGGTTGCCGATGTACATGATTGCTTCACGATTGCAGAGATCTTGGCCTACGAGGATCTGGGGTTTTGCGAACGGGGCCAAGGTGGTAAGTTTATTGAAGAAAAGCAATCGTATATCGATGGCAAGCACCCCGTCAATATTGACGGGGGCCTCAAGTCCAAAGGGCACCCGATTGGTACCACCGGGGTTTCCATGGCGGTGGAGATTGTCAAACAAATTCGGGGCGAATGTGGAGAGCGTCAGGTGAAAAACGCTGACGTCGGTCTGACTCACAATGTGGGCGGCACCGGTCAATATTGCTTCGTTCATATCTACAAAGGGGAGTGAAGCCGTGTTTTCTTGGTTTGGAAAAGTCAATTATACCCCGCATACGAAAGTCGATTTATTTGCCGAGCATTTGAAAAACGGATACCTGATGGGCTCTCGATGCAAAGCGTGCGGATTTAGCACCTATCCACCCCGGGCGGACTGTCCCGAATGTATGGCCGGCGAGTTCGAGTTTGTCGAGTGGAGCGGTAAAGGCAGGCTCATGACCTTTACCAAGATCACCGCCGCGCCCACCGGATTCGAAGATGTTGCTCCTTATACGATCGGTTTGGTCGATCTCGAAGACGGCGGCCGACTGGTCGGTTGGTTTGGAGACAGCATACCCGAAGAAGAACAAAAAATCGGGATGGATCTGCAGGTTGTACCCAGGCTCTTTGAAGATCAAGAGGAAATCCAGGTGTATTATACCCTTGAGAAGACCGGTACGACTTGGGGTAAAGTTAAGTAGCCCATCAACAACAGGAGACATACCATGACAAGCTCAGAACGGGTTTTGATGGAGAAGAAGCAGGATGTAGCCTATATCACGCTTAACGCTCCGCCTGTCAATATCATGACTGCCGAAGTGATGGGTGCGTTGACCGAAGCGCTCAAAAATGCAGCCGATGACAAATCCATCAAAGCTGTGGCCATCAAAGCCAACGGGAAAGCCTTCAGCGCGGGCGCAGATGTGGGAGAGCATCACCCAGAGAAGGCCTCGGTCATGATAGGCGCCTTCAGTACATTGTTCAGGATCTTCGGCGAGTTGGAGATCCCGGTGTTGATGGCGGTCGACGGAGCCGCGTTGGGAGCCGGGTTCGAGCTTGTGATGATGGCCGATATTCTGATCGCATCCGAACGGGCCACATTCGGGCAGCCCGAAATTCGACTCGGATTTTTCGCTCCGGTGGGAGTTGCCTATCTGCCTCAGTTGGTCGGATCTGCCAAAGCCATGGAAATCACCGCGACCGGCAGAAGTTATACAGCCCAGGAGATGAAGGAATATGGCTTGGTGAACCAGGTCGTAGCGCCCGAAGAGCTGGAGCAAACGCTCGAAAATGTATTGAAACAAATCAGAAAAGCAAGTCCTTTAATCCTTCGGATGAATGGAAGGCTCATAAAAAAGCTCAAGGGCAGACCGTTTGAAGATGCACGCTTGGAGGCGGAAAAAGTATTCTTGGAAGAGCTCATGGCTACGGAGGATGTGCTGGAAGGCATCAACTCGTTTTACGAAAAGCGCGCCCCGAACTGGAAAAACAAATAGCGCAGGAGTATCCATCGCAAGACTTACATTTTGCTAGGGATACCGTGAATGATGTTTGTGAAGTTCAATCTTTTTTGACTTTAGAGGTTTCGAAAAACCAAGGCTTGAGGCGATAACGAAGGAGTTGTCCATGCGTATTTTGGTGGTTGGTGCCGGAGCATTGGGGGGGGTTATTGGAGCTCAACTGACCGAGGCGGGAGAAGATGTCACGTTTATTGAGATTGATCCTAATCGGGTCGACTTGCTCAACAAAGAGGGACTGCGTGTTGTTCAAGATGATAAGCCTGAACGTACCATTGCAATACGCGTGGTGAACGATCTGGCTGGAATGGCGCCGGTGGATTTGGTGTTTGTGTCGGTAAAGAGCTATCAAACCCGCAACGCCGTCATGGGCGTCATGCAGGTGATCTCCGATAAGACTTGGGTGCTTTCCATGCAGAACGGGATCGGCAACACCGACACCATGGCGCAGATATTGGGTCCGGAAAGAGTATTGAGCGGCATTACCTATCACAGCATCCAACACATGGGTCCGAACGCCCTGAGGTTTCGCAAAGGAGTAAAACCCATACAGATTGCTCCCTATCAGGGTTCTTTGACATCCGATATCCGAAATATCGGGGAGATATTTAATCGCGCGGGATTGGCGACCGAGATCTTGGAGAACATCGATCATGTCGTATGGCAGAAACTTTTGCACAACGCCGTGGTCAACCCCATCTCCGCCCTTACGGGTAAAAATTGTAACGAACTTCTCGATGACGAACACCTGCAGCTCTTGATGCGGGGATTGTGCACCGAAATCATCGCCGTCATGAAAGCCCGGGGTGTACCCATTGTAGACGAGGAAGATCCCTATCGACCGGTAGTAGGCTCCCAAAACGCTTTGGGTCCCAACCGTCCCTCCATGTGGCAGGACCTCAACCGGGGGTTGATGACCGAAATCGATGCCCTCAACGGCGCCGTGGTTCGAGAAGCGGCGAAATTGAATCTCTCGGCCCCGATGAATGAGACTATTGTTCACCTAGTTCATTCGAGAGAAAAACAAAAACTCAATAATTAGAGGACAAGGAGGTACCAGCCATGTCAATCACGGCAAACGGTTGGGTCATGACCGAGCCCAACACGCCTTTTGTAAGACAAGATATTGAAATCGGCCCGCTCAAGCCGGGTGAGGCGTTGATTAGAGTTGCGGGTTGTGGAGTATGTCATACCGATATTTCGTTCAGTTATTTGGGGGTGAAAACCAGGATGGCGCCTCCGTTGGTTCTGGGACACGAGATTTCCGGTATCGTTGAGGAAGTTTCCGAGGACGCCGACCCGGGTCTCAAGGGGAAAGCCGTGTTGGTTCCGGCTGTTTTACCTTGTGGTGTCTGTGAAATGTGCCGCAGTGACAACCGCCGGATTTGCACCAGCCAAATCATGCCCGGTAATGATCGACATGGCGGATTTGCAAGCCATGTGATCGTGCCTGCCAAGTTTATCTGCCCGATTCCCGAGAAAGTGCTTGCGGATCACGAGCTATGGGAGCTTGCGGTGGTATCGGACGCCATCACGACGCCTTTTCAGGCAGTCAAGCGTTCCGGGCTTGAGGCCGGCCAACTGGCAATTTGCATCGGGGTAGGCGGTATCGGCATCCACGGCGTACAAGTCGCCAAGGGCGCAGGCGCCAAAGTGATAGCTTTGGATGTAGATGCCGGTAAGTTGGAAGCGGCTTCCCAGGCCGGCGCGGACGCCGTCATTAATGTAGCTGGTTTGGACGCCAAAGAGCTCAAAGGAAAGATCAAAGAGGAAGTCAAGCGGTTGCAGGCGCCCAAGGCGTTGTGGAAAATATTCGAGACATCCGGCACCAAGCCGGGCCAGAACACCGCGTTTCAACTCATGGGCTTCGGATCTACTGTGGCGATGGTGGGATTCACCATGGACAAGTTAGAAGTAAGACTTTCCAATCTCATGGCTTTTGACGCCTCCATGTTCGGTATTTGGGGTTGTGATCCCGTTTTGTACCCCGAGGTGCTCGAGTGGATCGGCCAGAAACGTATTCGGGTAAAGCCGTATGTGGAGAAACATTCTTTAGAGGAAATCAACTCGGTTTTCGAAGCGTCTCACCACGGAAAGCTGCAGAAGCGGGCGGTGTTGGTGCCGTAAAATCTTTACGCTTCGTACCGGGGGACAATCGGTCTAACGCAACATGGTCGGGAAAATCACCCGAAATGTCGTACCCTGGTTGGGCTCCGACATGACCCGGATCTCTCCATCGTAACGTTTGACAATGCCGTAACAGATCGACAGACCCAATCCGGTTCCTTCCCCGGTGGGCTTGGTGGTAACGAAGGGTTCAAAAAGCCGGTATCGTACGGCTTCGTTGATGCCGGGTCCATCATCTTTGACCGTAATGATGACCTTTGCGTCCTCATACCGGGTGCTCAACCAGATATTGCCGCCCTTTTTTTTGGCCAACGCATGGATGGCGTTGGTAATGAGGTTGATAAAAACTTCTTGGAGTTGCATTTCTTCCACCGCGACTTTGGGCAGATTTTCTTGGTAGTCGCGGTGTATGACTGCTTGAGCCAGCTTGGCTTCTTTTTCCAGAAACGGAAGGATCTCGTCCAGAGAGGCGTTGACGTCGGCAACGGCGATGCGGGCTTCGCTCTTTTTAGCAAATGACAACAACCGGTGGGTGATCTTTTTTCCTCGTTCGACTTGTCTCGAGATCTTCGGAAGACCCTCTCTGAGCTCGTCGATCAGCTCTGGTGAGGAGATTGTTTGTTCTGGTTTGACCAAGTCGTACAAATATCCCGCGATCTCGGCCATGACCGCCAGAGGATTGTTGATCTCGTGAGCGACCCCGGAAGCCAACCTTCCGACCGCGGCCATTCTCTCGGATTGGAGTACCTGAGCCATGAGGGCTTTTCTTTGCGAAATATCTTTACTCATACCGACGGTGCCGATCACTTTGCCCGCGGCGTCCTTGAGCAACGATAAGGTGATGGATACCGGCAGCAGGGTGCCGTCTTTCCTCAAAAGCTCATAGGAATAATCCTGAAGCGGAACCCCGGCCTGGATTTTGTCTAAAAAATCTCTTCGTTTGGATGGATCCTGATAAAAGATGGTGGCCGGTTGACCGATGACATCTTGGGCCTTGTAGCCAAGAGATTTTTCTGCCCCGCGATTGAAAGATACGATGTTGCCATCTAGGTTGGTTGTAATGATGATGACCGGTGAGTTGTCCAGGATTTGTTGCAGGTATTCACGGGTTTCATTGAGCTTGATTTCGGCTTCCTTTTGCGCGGTAATGTCGGTCGAAAGTCCACAAAGCGCAGTGGGAGCTCCTTGAATATCCAAAATGGGAAACTTCACCGTGGATAGAAACACCCTGCGCTCGTCCAAATGAACTTCCATGTTGAGAGATACGGCATTGCGTTCTTTCCAGGCTTCTTTGTCTCCGGCTCGGATCGCTTCGGCGGCTTCTCTGGGGAAGATTTCAAAGTCGGTCTTACCCAGAATATCTCCTTTCTTCTTGCCGAACATGGCGCAAGTGGCCGGATTGGCGTCGATATACTGGCCCGAGCGGTTTTTTACGTAGGTTGCTATGGGTGCGAACTCCATAAACTGTTGCAAGCGTACCTCGGAAGCCTTGAGATCTTCCTCCAAATGTATGCGCTCGGTGATGTCGCGGGTCATTTCGATCATTCCGACTACTTCACCGTCCTTATTCATCAAAGGCGCTCCGACAATGGACGCGTACATGACTTTGCCTTCGGGGCCGAAATGTTTGCGCACCAGGGAGGTGGTCTTACTTTCGCGGATGGTGGCCAAGAAAGGGCAGTTGCCGACCGCTACTTGACAGTCGCCTCGAATGACCTGATCCACATCATAACAATGCCGTCCGCGTACATCCTCGATACCTAGATGGTTGTTGCGTAGAAAGGTCGAGTTGGCGTCTAGGATCGTCATTTCGGTATCCACCACCACGATCTCATCCGGGATGGAGTCGAGGATTTGCGCAATGCGTTGACGCTCCACTTCGACCCGCTCACGCATTTCGGTGCGTTGTTTGATGACGGCTTCTTCGGCTTGGTGAAGATCCCAAAACATTTGAGCCCCGAAATGATCGATCAGCTTGATATGCCGGGGCCGGGTTTGCTCGATCTCGTCCCGGACTTCCTCTCTGCCGGTCAACTCGATCAACAGATGCAATCCGGGGATTTCGTACAACTGCCTGTAATCCATGGTGACCAGAGGTATTCCGATTTGGCGTGCATACCGGGTGCCTTGAGCGTTTGGGTCAGGATCCGCCACGCCCAGGATTCTGAGACGAAGACGCCTGAGAGAGTCTCCCTGCACCATTTTGAGGATCGACTCACAACCTTTTCCTCCTCCTACAATGGCTGCGTTGAGTGTCCCGGTTATCTGCTCGGGGCGTAACGGACTATATGCCTTTTGTATCATGGTGTTCTCCTGGCTCCTTCCTGACGGCCCCCGGGGCCATGCGCAATCTTCGCCGTTGTACCGCAATTTTGTGAAGCGATGCAGTTGGTTCTATCATGGATCTTGTTTTCCCGTTCGGCAAGTATCTTATTGCGACTGCGGACAAGCGGTTTTCGTTGCTGGGATGCAGGATTGTGCCCGGCCGATTGGAACTTGACCTTCGCGTGGTAATGGTGTTACCTTGGCAAGGAATGTGGGCGGATGGGGAAGCTGGAAAGTTGTTTTTTCGGTACGTTACTGGGATTCAGACAGTGAATGCCGGTTTGTGTAGTTTCGGGGTTTGGAGACAAAACTCAACGAATGGGAGTGTGTGATGCCGTTTTGTACTTCCTGTGGCACTCAGAATCCCGATAGTGCCAAGTTTTGTGCCAAATGTGGGAGCTCGTTGGCCGATGTGGCGACTGTGAATCCAGGCCCGGTCTCCCCGGCGTCGCTCGGGATGGATCAGCCCGAAAGCTTGCAGGGTGGTGACTTCTTTCGGCCGGGTCGTGATTCTGATGCGAC
Organism: Myxococcota bacterium; assembly: GCA_041560255.1. GTDB lineage: Bacteria > Myxococcota > B64-G9 > B64-G9 > B64-G9 > JBFFBT01. The sequence goes on from JBFFBT010000009.1 coordinate 23,516, forward strand.
GGTACCGAGGGCGCATTCAGGACTTCGGCCGGGTGAATCGGGACAGACAAACTTCTATATGGCGGCTGCAGGTGTATCCTCAGGCGCCAAGTTCAAGCGGTTTTTAATGTTTGTCGTAGTGATAGCAGTCGTAGGGACAGGGCTTTTTTGGCTCATTCGATTCTCCATACAAAAACAAAAGGAGACCCGAGAAGCTCTTGAGAAGAAAACCGTACAAACCACCCCGGCCGATTCAGTAATGGGTACGGTTCCAGGTGAAGATGGCACCGGTGGTGTCGACTCCGAGCGACAGTCCCCAACGGGAGAGACGCCGAAAGACGCTGCGACGACGTCCAAAAGCATTGCGAAAGAACCCCAAAAGACAAGTAACTCCGCGAAAAGTAAAAAGAAAACCAGGAAAAAGAGAAGGTAACATCCAGCCAAAGGCGGAATATTTACATTACAATTGGTAGTAACCTTTTAAGAAAAGGACATGTGATCAATGACAATGGTGGTCATGGAGAAGGTTCATTTTCGATTTGGAGATAAAACCATTTTACAAGACGCGTCGTTGCAGATTAAACGCGGTGAGTGTGTCGTTTTGACGGGACCCGAAGGTATCGGCAAAACCACTATTTTGAATCTCATTCGGCAAAAACTCGAGCCGAATGCAGGCCGTATCGAGGTGGAGCGGGATGCTGTGGTGGCTTACCTTCCTCAAACACCCGACCTGGAGGAAGAGACAACTTTGTTCGAAGCCTCGGTGGCCGGTAAATCTGAATGGATCAATTTAAAAAAACAAATCAGTCAGATGCATAACATGCTCGATGACGGTGATGCCCAACGGGCCAAGGCTCTGGCGGATCTCAAGCAACGCTACAATGAGCAAGGTGGCGATGACTTCGAAAGGAATGCGACCATCGCACTCGAGCAAGTGGGATTTGATCAGGAACAATTCGAGCAGCCTACCAACATGTTGTCGGCCGGCGAGCGTGGTCGCTTGTTGTTGGCGCGCGCACTGGTGGCGAATGCCGATCTTTTGTTGTTGGACGAGCCTACCCATCTTCTGGATATCAAGGGGATTGAATTTCTGGAGCAATATCTGGCGGATTTTACCGGGGGTGCTTTGATCGTTTCCAATGATCGGGCTTTCATCGATCGGTTTGCAACCTCGATTATCTCCATCGAACCAGACGGAAGCATCGTAACCTATCCGGGCAACTTCGAAAACTACATCCAAATTCGCAGCAAACGCCTGGAAAAGACAGACGACGGACAAAAAGAGCATGATCCGGTGCATAATCTGCAATTCGTGGGCAGCCGGTTGCACTACGCCAAGCAGGATCATAGTGGCAAGATTGTCTTTCAGCTCAAAGAAGTCAATCTGGAACCAGGCAGCCAGATGCTTTTGGAGAAAGTGACTTTCAATATCGCTCGGGGTGAAAGATTGGGCATCATCGGGCCGAAAGGTTGCGGAAAGACCACCTTGCTCAAGGTTCTGGCAGGTAAAGAACAGGTGTCGGGGGGAAAATTTCAACAGGGATTCCGGACTTTGGTGGGATATTTTGAAAGGGATCTCAACTCATTGACCACCGGTCGAACCGTTCTGCAGGAGCTGGTTGCCTGCCGATCCGATCTGGAAAAATCGGATTTGGCTAAGATGGCGAATCTTTTTCTTTTTAAAAACGAGGAAATCGATCGAAGGGTCGAAAACCTATCGAGCGGAGCGCAAAGCCGGCTCGAGTTGCTGCTTTTGGTTCTTGGGAATCACAACGTATTGTTGTTGGATGAACCCACCAACCAATTGGATATTTTATCCCGGCAGGTGCTCGAAGAAGCATTGATTCATTACCCGGGAACGGTAATGGTGGTAAGCAGTGATCGGGCGTTTCTCGATCGGGTGGCCGATCGAATTTTGTCTTTTGAGGGCAGAACGCTGGTTGACCAAGCCGGGAACTACTCCGAGCTGAGGAGAAAGAGATTGATTATGCGGGATGTGCCCCAAAAAGCGCAAAAGATCAACCAGCGCAGGCATACTCGACCGGATGTAGAAAACCCGGAAAAAAATAAAGGAGATGCCTCGGAAATGAGTGGTTTGCCGAAAACCGCCAAAGAGTTGACCTCCTTGATTGAAGAACAGGAAAAGCGGATCGAACATTTGATGGAGCAAATGGCCGATCCGGCCCGAGCGCTCGATTGGGAAGGATTGGAGCAGCTTCAGCAGGAGAAAAATATCATCGAAAAAGAGCGCAAGGCCGCCTTGAAGGAGTTGGAGCGGGTTCAGGCCGAAATGAAGAAAAACTAAAATCGGTTGCACGGATTGCACTTTGCTGTGGACACCGACGGGGTTTTGAGACGGAGACCGACGCATGGGGATTATTGTAGGCGTTCGACCAACAAACTGACGGCCTCCCCACCTCCCAGGCACAAAGACGCCATACCGATTTTTTGTTTTCGATCTTCCAACGCATACAAAAGGGTTGTCAATACGCGCGTTCCGCTTGCTCCGATGGGATGACCAAGAGCGATCGCCCCTCCGTGTACGTTGAGTTTTTCTTCTGAAATGCTCAAGGTTTCGATGATTGCAACCGTCGATACGGAGAATGCTTCGTTGATTTCGTGCAGGTCGACGTCGTTTGGAGAAAGTCCGGCTTTTTTGAGGGTTTTGGGAATGGACAGGATAGGTGTAACCAACACGTCTTTGGGGTCTTGCGCGGCGGCGGCCTGGGCGATGATGCGGGCGATTGGTTCGACTCCGAGTTCCCGGGCCTTTTCCGCCGTGGTTACCACGACGGCTGAAGCTCCATCGGATATTTTGGAGCTGTTTCCCGCCGTGACGGTTCCGTCTTTTTTGAAAGCCGGTCGAAGAGACGCGAGGGTGTCAAGGCTGGTTTCACGGGGGGTCTCGTCGCGTGAAAACAAGATGGGTTCACCCTTGCGTTGAGGTAAGGGCACCGGCACGATCTCGGCCTCAAACTTGCCGGAATTTTGTGCCTGAAGGGTTTTCTGGTAGGAGTTTGCTGCCAATTTGTCCATTTTCTCTCGGGATACCTGATACTTTTCGGCTATCAGCTCGGCGCTGAAACCCATATGAAATCCATTGAGGTGATCCCATAGCCCGTCGTGAACCATGCCGTCTATGATTTGACCCGTGCCCATACGGTAACCGCTGCGGGCATTGGGTAGAAAATAGGGACACCTGTTCATGTTTTCCATTCCGCCGGCTACCACAACCGCTGCATCCTCGAGCATGACGGCCTGGGCTGCCAACATGACGGCTTTGAGGCCCGAGCCGCAGACTTTGTTGACGGTAAGACATTCCACCTTATACGGTAACTTGGCTATCAAGCCGGCTTGCCGGGCAGGGTTTTGGCCCAATCCGTACGGAAGGACACAACCCATGATCACCTCGTCGACTTCATTGGGATCTATCTTGGCTCTGTCAATGGCTTCGTTGATCACCAGCGCTCCCAACTGGGTGGCGGATTGTTCTTTGAGCGAGCCGTTGAACTCGCCAATGGGTGTGCGGCAAGCAGAAAGAATGACGGCTTCTTGCATGAGTCCTGCTCCTTTTCAAAGAGGTCATAGAAAAAGGGAAAATAGCATGGCAGGGTGTGGGACACAACCCCCCGGTTTGTCAAAACTCCCAGCCGAGCTCGAAATTGGCCAGCCAACCCTGGGTGTTGAGGTAAAAACGGAAAGAGTTTTCGAAGCCGTCCCCATTGAGATCGGCGACGTCCTCCCGCAATCTGAACGTATGATGATAACGAAAGTTGAAAAACAAAAAGGGAAGCATCTTGAGGCGTAATGCTCCCAAGGCTATTTTATCCCGGCCATCGGTCGAAAACAGATCGCCGAGATCTTCCATGGCGTGCTGATGGAATGAAAAGAAAAATTGCAGCCATGAAAGCAGGGGAACTTCGACATGACTCAAAAAGTGGTTGCCTCTTTCGGCACTGGAGCCTTCCAGTGAGAGGGTGAGAGCGAAATGTTGCAATAGAGCATAGTTGAACTCGAGGTAAAACCCCATTTGTCGATCATGTCCTTTGCGGTGTATGAAAACATCTACAAACTTTGTGGGCGGCAGCATGTTGGTTTGGGAGGCGTATTTGGTATAACGCAGACTGGCTGTATATTTATGGATTTCGTAGAAGGTGTCGAAATATCCGGGCAGGTAATCGGCCGAATGGGATCTGAGTTCCACGATGGTGCGCATGGCATGGATCGGATCGGATCCGAAGTTGAATCGGCCCAACATCCCGAGAGTCAAACCGCCTCCGCCATGAGGCGTGATCGGTTCCTGCTCGGAGGGTGATCCCGGAAGCAACCAGGAGTAATCGATGTAGGGTTTGAGATCGACCTGCTCGGTCTTGAGTATCTTGGCTTCCAGATCGACGCCCCAGGCTTGCACGGTCGCATGGGATTGCGTTTCGGGTCTGCTCGATCCCATGATCCAATAGGGATTGGGGACGCCCTGGGTGTCGGTTTTTACTCGTACCGGTGCCTTGCGATCGATCATGTAGGTGACCCCGATCGACACGGAGCGGGCGATTGGATCGGTCGAGAAAAAAGACAACGGTTTGACGAAGCCGATGCCTCCGAGAATGTTCCAGGCGACAATGTTGTCGGTGACAAATTCGAATCCCGCATAGTCGTTGTAGGCATCGACCTCGCCTGTAACCCGGGTGGAGTCGGGGTCGATGTTGGCGCTGTAGCGGCGCATGACCGCGCCGTGACCCACGCTGTTGGAGGCATGCTGGCTGATGTTGACAAAAAGCCGGTCTTCTTTTTGACCGTAGGTGATATACCGGATGAATCGAACGTACTCGCCGGGTTCGTCCCAGTCTTGACTGCGGAATGCTCCGGCATTATGAAAACCCGTGAGCTTGTCCGTCTCCTCGTTCCAGGCTCCATCGAATAACTCGAAGGCCAAAGGCACTCCCAGACCGAAATCGATATTTTTGAGGCGCAGATCGGCTTCGGGATTGATGGTGGCGTAATGTTTGAGATCGACCTGGCGGTAGCCAAGCATGACCCCTATTCGGTTGTTTTTGGTAACCAGCTTGGTGCTGCCGACAAAGTTGGTAAGCTCTCCCTTGATAAATCCCATAGTGGGTTGATCCGATTTCGAAGCTTGCCGATCTTTCGGCTCGGTCGGATTTTTTGCGCGCGCGGTACTCAAAGGTTTGATTTTCTCCGGCTTGACTGGATTTTGTGAGGTGTTTTTAGGGTTCTGGGATGCGAACGAAAACAGGCTGCACGGATATATCGAGCAAAAGAATCCACCCGCGGCTCTTTTCATTTGGGGCTCCGAGCTGAAATGTATTTTTATGATAGCTTTATTCTAAGGATATTCTGTTTGTAGGGTAGGCGTCAACTTGAGGAAAAAATAAGATTTTGTATACGGTTGTGCGGGCGGTTTTCTCTTGACCTCGGGTGAAAATGTATGTTGGATTAATGCCGAAAAGCGGTTTCAGCATACCGGAACACGGTGTGAATCCGTGGCGGACCCGCCGCTGTAATCGGGGACCCAGGACCGCAGAGGCCCACAAAGCCGGTCACTGCCGGGCAGTCAGCCTGGTGGGAAGACAGGCGGTCCTGAGTGGATGATCCGAGAGCCAGAAGACCTGCTGAGACCAAAATCGTGATTGGGACCTGATGGTAAAGGGTTCCGGCGGCCTTCGTACCAATGTGCTGTCGGAACTTTTTTTTCCGGCGGCGGGAAAGGAACCATCATGCAAACCAAAAACCAGAAAAAAGTCATTGCCTACCGAAAACGCTGTCACGCCAAAGGCACCGGGCTGTCGCACTACATATTGTTGGATAAGAAAGTCAAATGAGATCGACCAGGTCGGCGGTGCGCTGTGCGTCATCGCGGGGAGATTGGATCAATTCCGGCAACGGTCCGGCATTTCAGCCGATTGACATCGGGCACCCGGACTACATGGGTGTCTTAGAAGCTGATACCGCATTTTGGTCGCTGGTGCGTAAAGAAAATCTGCCCGAGCTTTTCACGGGTGGATCGTTGGCTCGAGAGTACGCCGGTCGGGCCGAATTGTTTGCCGAAGAGATGCAGGCGTTGCGTTTCGGGCTCAAACCTTCGGCGGTATATTTTAATTGCACCGAACGGTGCAACCTGAACTGCAGCTATTGCTATATCCCCGAAAAGATGCGGCGATACGGCCGGCACATGGAGGCCGCCCGTTTGCTCGATGCGCTCGAGATTCTTGGAAATCACTTTCGCCAAACGATCGAGGATCGAAAACCGCAGATCATCTTTCACGGCGCCGAACCCCTCATGAACCGCGAGGCCATGTTTGCAGGCATCCGGGCCTATCGAGATGTTTTTCGGTTTGGGATCCAGACCAACGCGGTTTTGTTGGATCGCGAAACGGTGGGATTTTTGAAAGAACACGAAGTGTCCATCGGGATCTCCATCGACGGACCCGATATGCAGGTCTCCGATCGAACCAGGGTCAACTGGAACGCGGAAGGAGTTTTTGACAAGCTGAAAAGTGTATTGGACGAGTTGCGGGATCAATCCAACCTGAGCGTCATCTGTACGGTGACCTCGCAGAACATGCGGGACTTGACCCGATTGGTAGAGTTTTATCATCAGGCCGGTGTGGAAGTATGCATGCTCAATCCGGTGCGTTGCACGTTGGAAGGAGCCCGGCAGATCAAACCGCCTGATGAGGAGCTTGCTCATCATTATTTGGCGGCCCTGGATCGAACCTATCAGTTGTATCAAGAAACCGGACGAAAGTTGATCGTCGCCAATTTCGCAAACATCATCCTAAGCATCGTTGCTCCCAGCGCCAGAAGGTTGATGTGCGACATCTCGCCGTGTGGGGCCGGTAGGTGCTTTTTCGCGTTGGCTCCCAATGGAGATGTCTTTCCGTGCAGCGAGTTCATAGGCCTGCCTGCGTTTACAGGTGGCAATCTGTTTGAATCCGATTTGAATCAAATTTTGGAAAGTGAGCCGTTTGGACTGGTCAAGGGGCGTCGGGTCGAAGACATCATCCCGTGCCGAAGCTGCGCCATCAGGCATTTTTGCGGATCACCCTGTCCGGCTGAGGCGTTTGAGATGGGCGGAACGATGCAATGCCCGGGGGCGTTCTGCGGCTTGTATGAGCAACAGGTGCGCTATGCCTTGAGACTTTTGGCGGACCAAAAATCGGATGCCTACCTTTGGGACGGTTGGGATCATGAGACCGAAAACGTTTTCCAATATGAGCAGATCTAACGACCGACGCGGCCATGACCGGTTTAAAGCTCGGGGCAATCCTGGATTCTGAAAGCACCCAACCCTACGGAGGAGTCTTAATTCCGCTTGGCAATGATAAGCAGCTGTTCGCTTCCGAGCATCGCAGGATGGATCATCCAGCGGAAGAGATCTTTCATCCCTTGGTGAAAAGCCTGAGGCTTTTTTCGGTGTGATCTGATTGCCAGGCGGGTGCCGAGCCATATCAACGGAAACAGAAAAAACAATCCGGCATACTTCCATCTGAATCGACTGAAGCGCAGGTCGGTTACCGAAAGGCGAGCCTGGTGGAGCAAGGTATGAAATAGAGGGAAATCAACCGGATTGATATGGTAGGCATACAAATCGTCGATTTTTAGATCCCATCCGACCGGCCTTTGAATCAGTTTGTGGGTGCCGGTAAACAAAAACTGCAGCCGTGAATGGAGACGAAATATATTGGGAGTAGAAACGATCCAACGGCCTTCGGGACGAAGAATTCTTCCTACTTCTCGAACTACTACCTGATGGGTCGGGAGGTGTTCCAAAACCTCTGACAAGATCACGATATCGAAGGACTCATCTGGAAAAGGCAGCTTTCCGGTCAGATCAACATCTCGGTGAATGGGTATCTTTTTTAAAATCTCCTTCGGTTTTTGCATGATCCAATCATCCGAGCGAAAGTGAGAGCCCTCCAAGTAACATCCGTCCTGGTGCAATTCAGCCAGGATTTCTCCTTCCCCACAACTCAAATCAAGTATTTTCAGGCTTGGGTAACCAGGCGTGCGACGCACTGCCTTGCATACGGTGTGGATAATATGAGGTTGCGGCATTCTAAAATCGGCCCTCCGTCAAGGTATTCATTTTGCAAGCGGAAAGAACAAGCGATCGATTTTACCCGCAAAGGCAACAGTTGTGATTATCGTCATAGGTTTTTTGAAATTGTTTCCTATTCGAATACAACCGTTTCTTCCTCGTATTCCATATCGCCGCAAGAATAAAATGACATACCAACCATTATAATCAATTGAATAAATCTGGAAAATCCCTTCACCGTCCCCTCCTTTTAGCTTGATGGAAGGATTCCAGCAATACCCCGAGCTTTGTTAGCACGGCTGATTAATGGATGTCAAACGTACAGCTAACTTCCGGATTTTCCTCGGTGATTCCTATATGAATCCATATGTTTGGGCTCAACCCGCATCAGCAGGCTGGTTGGTCGAACACGATCCTGTCGGCTGCGGATTTGCCTGCCATCCAAAAGAGAACCGGGCGGAGCAGGAACTCGGAGATGGTGGAGAACAAAAGCCCTCCGATCACCACGGTCGCGACCGGATAGAGAATTTCACGTCCGGTTTGGGAAGCCGAAAGCAACAATGGCAACAAGCCGACTCCGGTGGTCAAGGCGGTCATGACGACCGGAGCTGCGCGTTCCTTTCCTGCTTGGATCAGCAGTTGGATCGAAAGGTGGCTTTGGGTGGAACGCATCAGGTGCAGATAGTGGGTGATGAGCAGGATTCCGTTACGCGCCGCAATCCCGGCCAGCGACACGAAACCCACCAAGGCCGCGATGCTGAAATCCTGATCGGTGACGTACAAGAAGATGATACCTCCAACGAAGCTTACCGGTATACATACGAGCACCTGCAATGCCAGGTTGATGGAGCGAAACTGAGCAAAAAGAATGAGCAACATAGCCAAGATGGAAAAGATCGACAAGATCAGTATGAGGCGCATGGCTTGCTGTTTGGACTCGAACTGGCCTTCGATGTGTATCCGCATGCCCTTGGGAAGTGATGTCGTAATGGACTCGATCGCCGTGTCGATGTCCGCGACCACTTCGCCGACGGAACGATCATGGGTGTTGCAGGATACCGCCAAGCGTCTGGACAGATTGTCGCGTTGTATTCGGTAGGGACCGATGCTTTCGCTCACGTCGGCCAGCTCATACAGGCGCGCCCAGCCGCCCGACGGAATCTGCATGGGCAGGATGCGTATTTTTTCGAGCGAATCGCGTTCGGACGAATCCAACCTCACAAACAAGTCAAACGAGCGCTCTCCTTCGAGCAGCGTACCGACGGTTTTTCCTCCAAGAGCGGCCTCGAGTTGATCCACCAACATTCCGGGTACAATGCCCAAATCACTCAACCGCTGGGATTTCAAAGCAATAGAGAGTTGTGGTACCATGGTTTGCGGCTCGACGTACAAGTCGGCGACCCCCGGTATGGTTTTGATTCCGGCGGCGATTTGATCGGCCGTAGTGCTCAATGCATCCAGATCGGCTCCCAGCACCTTGATGGATATCTGCGCCTGCACTCCGGTGAGCAGGTGATCGATGCGATGGGCCAAGGGTTGACCCACGCTGATGTTGATGCCGGCAAGCGGTTGCAAGCGCATTCTGACCTCTTGGAGCATGTCCGACCGAGGTAGCTCGTGGCTTGGATCCAGAGAAAGCAGGATATGGGTTGTACCTACGGGAGGTGCGTGTTCGTCATGCTCACCCCGTCCGGTGTAACGCGCAATGGTGCGGACACCCGGTGTGCCGGCCAGCAGGGATTCGGCTTTTTGAGCCAATCGATCGGACTCTTGCAGCGAAGTGCCTGGCGGCAGATTGAGCATGACCAAAATTGTGCCTTCGTCGAACTCGGGCAAAAATTGGCTTCCGAGCCTGGAGCCGAGCCCCGCGGCCAAGAGGATGAGCAACAGGGTTACGCTCACTACGGATCTCTTTCGCTCTACCGCGAATTTGATGATAGTGGCCGTAAGTTTTTGCAGCCACCTCAACATGGGAGCCTGCGGCTTCGAGTTTCTTTGGTGGAAGGACGGCAGGTTTTTTTTCAACAGATAGAAAGACAGGATGGGTGTGATGCACAATGATACCAGCATGGATGCAAGCAGTGCGGTGATATAAGCCAGAGCCAAGGGCGAAAACAATCGCCCCTCGATACCCGAGAGCGCAAACAAAGGTACAAAAACCAGTGCGACGATCAGTGTGCCGCTGAAGATGGGAGCCCGGACTTCACTGCATGCATCCGCCACCAGGCAATCGAACCCCCGGGAGATCTCATCCGGAGAAGAGGAGCGGATTTTCCGCACCGTGTTTTCCATCCCCACGATGGCATCGTCGACCAGCTCTCCTACCGCGATGGCAAGACCTCCCAGAGTCATCGTGTTGAGTGTCAGATCGAACCAAGAGAACAAGATACCGGTGATGGCGAACGAAAGTGGAAGCGATACCAGAGTGATGAGAGAAGCGCGAAGATTGAGTAAAAAAAGAAAAATGACCAGGACAACCAAGATCGCGCCGTCCCGCAGTGCCGTGATGACATTGTCCACGCCGCGGCGTAAAAAATCCGCTTGTCGAAACAAGTCGGAGCGCAGGTCGACATTGGGCGGCAAGCTGGTTTTGAGCTTTTTCACTACCTCGTCCAACCTTTTGGTAACCTCCAGGGTGTCTGCGTTGGGTTGCATGAAGACGACCAGGATCACCGCCGGTTTCAAATCCACCGAAGCAGCCCCGCGGGCGAACTCGGGACCGGTTTGCACTCTGGCTACATCCCTTATCCTTACGGTGCGCCCGGCGCCGCTTTTGACTACCAGGTTTTCAATGTCCTGGGTGTTGGTAATGCGGCCGAGATTCCGAACCAACAGCTCCCGGTTGCCTTCCACCAGATATCCGCCGGAAGTGTTTCGACTGGCTTGGGAAAGCGCCTGGGTCAAATCGGATATGCCGGCGCCGTGATCCAGCATGCGTTGGGATTGCGCCAGCACCTGGTATTGCTTTTCTTCTCCGCCGATGATGACGACCTGTGACACCCCTTTTACCGACAACAGGCGTTTTCTTATCTCCCATTCGGCCAAGGAACGAAGCTCCATGAGCGGCATCTTGCCGTCGGTGCTTACCAGGCCCAGATCGAGGATTTCTCCGGTGATGGACGAGATGGGTGCGATTTCGATAGATGTGTTTTGAGGTAGGTCTTCTCGAGCGAGCTGCAGTCTTTCTTGCACGATCTGGCGATCCACCAACAACTCGGTGTTCCAGGAAAAATCCGCCCGTACGATGGCCAGGCCGTCGCTCGAGATGGAGCGGATTTTCTCGACTCCGGGTGCTCCCGCCAGGGCGGATTCGATGGGCAGAGTGACCAAGGTCTCGATCTCTTGGGGCGCCAGGCCCGGAGACTCGGCCATGACCGTCACAATGGGCTGATTGAGGTTTGGAAAGATGTCCACGGGTCGGTTTTTGAGCTCAAAAAGTCCGAAAAACAATAGGCCGGTCGTTACGATCAATACCGGCAGGCGATTGGCAAGGGAAAATCGTATCAGTCGATCCAACATGGTCTCAATCCTCGATTGAAGTGTTCAGTGTGCGTGTCCATGGGCATTTTGGTTGGAAAGCCCGCCCTGGCGGTTTTTTTCGATGGCCAGCTGTACGTGCAAGGCCCCGCTGACAACCAGCTCATCTCCGGGATGCAGACCTGCGTTGATGGGCACGACGGCCTGCTCTGCGTCGAGGTAATCCAGTCGTACACCCACTCTTTGGCACCGGTTGCCCTGAAGGCGAAATACCCAAGTTGCTCCGGTCCGGCGCACCAGGGCGGCGATCGGAAGCACGAAGCGGGGTCGGGGTTTTTGGGTGGGTATCAATACTTGGACTCTCTCTCCGGCCCGGTACTCCCAGTCCAGATAGCGATGACCGTCCAGGGAGCGTTCGGCTATCTTTTGGTTGTCGAGCCGCATGAAAAAGTGTGTAATCCGTGCTTCGGCGTCCAAGATGCCTTCCATGACGAAAATCTTGAGGTTCTTGGTTTGTCTTCCCGTGGGAGCAGAATACACCTCTACCCCGAGCTCGCTTTGAATGGCGTTTCGCACCACCGGAAGATCGGACTCGAAAGCTTCGCCTCGAACCAGCAGCTTATCCAGCGCCGTCAGCTCAAAGATCGGTTTACCGGCTTCGATGATCTGACCTGCATGGATCGGGCGGTACGAGACTTCCATCTCGGGTCCGCCTTTGAGCTTGGGGGCGAAGAGCTTGATGCGGTCGGTGGTGCGGCCTTGATTTTCGAGCGCCCTGAGCTGAGCGTCGGTCAAACCGGCCATCTTGAGGGACGCCGAGATCGTGCGAAGCTCGCTTCGAGTGCTTCTTTGTTTGGCGATCAACACGTCCAGTTCGGATTTCACGCGTTGTAACTCGGAGGGGGCCGCCGGGTTTTTGTTTTGCAGGGATGTCAGATATCGTTCGGTTTTTTGATGCTCTTGGGATAGGGTCAAAAGCTCTGCCTGCAGGGTGACCGCCCGGGTTTGTTGCGCGCGTAGGCTTTCGTCCACCAAATCCATGACCGCCAGCAGCTGACCGGGTTTGACCGTAGAGTGGGGTGGCGCGTGCAACGCTACGATGCGTTGTCTGGACTGGGCCGAAAGGGTCACCCTGCGATCCGGGTCCATGAGGATTTCGCCGGGTATACGTAAGCTCGGCGAGTGAGGAGTCGGAAAAACCTGGTCGGTTTGGATGTCGAGTTTTTTTAACTGAGATAGTGGAAGAAAGACCTCCTCGGGGTGGGAGTGGACCGCCGGTTCGGATGATGCCGGGCTTTGGGCGGGATGGGTGGGTGGTTTTCCTTTGGTGGGCGCGTGAAGATGATCCGGATGTTCGGAGGGTTTGTGGGAATCGAGGGCTTCGTGTTCGTGAGGCTTTTGATCCGTATGGTTATGTGTGCTTTTGTCCGTATGTCGGTGTTCGGGTCCGCCTTCATGCTTTTGATCATGGGTATGACAACCCATGAGAAAACCGCAATTGATTATGGCAATGAATCCACAAATAAAAAAGACAGGTATGGTTTTCATGGTAAATCCTTTTGGTTTCGAAGCGACCGGCCGGTGAGGTTTTCGAGATCGATCATCAGAGCATGTTGCCTGTATACCAAGTCGAGATGCATGAGCTTGAGCTCGGAAAAAGCCCGGTGTACGGCCAGCAGGCGCAAAACGTCCAGTTTGCCGGCGCGGTAGCGCGCTTCGGCCATATCCAACGCACGCTCCAACTCCGTGGACGGTTCGACGATGACTTGATCGAGCTGCGTGCGCACGGAGTGAAGCTCTTTACACCGTGAGATGATTTCGGCTGCAAGCCCGCGTGAGGTTTGCTCCAGTTCTCTCAAGGCCAGGTTTCTTTGGGCCAATGCGGCTTGGTACTGCCCGCCTCCGGATTGAAAGAGCGGGATCGACATCCCCAGGGATATGCCCCAGGCCTCTCGGCCTTCTTCAGCCACCAAGGCGGGACCGATGTGCAGGTCGGGTATGCGTTCGGCGGCTTGCTTGGCGGCCAGGTTGTCCGCAATCATCACATTGAGCTTTTGTCGAAGCACCTCGGGGCTCGTGGTCAAGGCCGTCTGGATGAGCTTTTGGGGATCCGGCTGTATGGGAAGGCCTGCCGGCCCCGCGATGGGAGCCAGGCCTTCATGGGGCGCAAGCCCTGCAAGCAGGCGGAGCCGGTTTTCGAGGTCGTATAGCTCGATTTGTTCGCGTTGGAGCGCAAACCGATCCGATACGATGCCTGCGGATACCAGGGCTGCATCGATAGGATCGCCGATGGTCGCTTCGATCCCGGTGCGCACGATGTTGATGGTTTGGGCTGAGCGATCGGAAAGCGCGCCGAGAAGCTGAATGCGGGCATTTACGTATGCGATCCGTATGATGGTGCGATCTACCTCGAGTAAAGCTTTTCTCCGGGCGGCTTCCAGATCGAGCCTGGCTCGATCATATCTTGCGGCCGCCAGTCTTTGGGATGCGCCGATACGTCCTCCCAATGGAATCGAAAAACGAAAAGCGGCTTCGGACTGTATGGTTTTGCTCTCGCTCATCACGACGCGCGCGTCCAACTCGGGGTTGGGCCAGGCGGAGGCCTCCCCGAGCAAGGCTTTAGCCTTATGCACTTCTTCTTCGGCCGACACTACGTCCGGGTTGTGGTCCAGAGCCAGGCTGCGGACGGCCGACGCAGAAATGAATTTTCGGGCTTTTGCTTCCGCGGGTGAATCGAATTTTTGCAGGATCGGTTCGGGGAGAAAAAGCGACGGGTATTGCTCAAGTATGCGCGCGGCATCTTCTGAAGGCGGGTTTGGGTGCCGGCCGGGCGCGGGGAATGTGTTGTTGAAATGCAACGGGCGGTGACAACCGCTCGAGCACATGACGAGCAAAATCAACCAAATCGGAAAGAGACCGGATTGGATATACACAGCAATCTCCTCTTGCAAAAACATCCCAAGAAAAAATGTACGCGGATCGATAGATTTGAATGCCGAAATTCGGGATCAGATCAACATGCGTTCGAACAAAATGAGTAAGTCCGGCGGCCGGCGATGGGCCCAAGATTTTAGGGATCCTGCCATGATTGGAACGTAATCCAATTCACTGTGGGCTCCCGGGTTATATGCACAGGCGTTGTCCATTTGAGATGTGGGAAAAACCGATGACCAATCGATGGGCAGGTAGTGACTGTTCGAGCTTTTATGACAAGTATGCTCGGGTGTGTGATGGGATTGGGTGTCATGGTGATCGTGGTGGCTCGGTTCGCAATCCATCTCGATGAAGATGCCGCAACAACAGGTCGCGACCCAGTTGAAAAAACCTGCGGTAAGCAGCAATGCGAAAAACTTCGGTAGCACTTTCGCCCTCACTCTCTTTTTATATTGTGCGGTTTTTTACGCCCGGATTCAACTCATTTTTAAATGCTTGTTTTTAAATGCTGTTCAGGGGTGTGCAGGTTCATGGATGTCCTTGAAGATGTATCCAAGTCTAAGGCGTTTTGTGTTGAGGTAGTTTTTCATTCTCATTTGAGGCTGGTGTCGGCGGCCGAATTGATGGATAATGGCGGCATTTTACTGCAAGCGGCGTCGTGTGTGCCCGGTTGCGCATCAACCCTTTCCTTGGAGGATGATCATGCTCAAAAAAACGGCTCTGGTAATCTCTTTGGTTTGCTTTTCACTGTCGGTAAAGGCTGTTACGGTCGATGAGCTGGTGAAAAAAAACATACAGGCTCGGGGCGGCTTGAAAAACATGCTGGCCATCAAATCGGTGAAAATGACCGGTAAGATAACCTCCGGACCCATGGAAATGCCCATGACCCTTTACTGGAGCCGGCCCGGAAAGCTTCGCATGGAGATGAGCCTGCAGGGACAAAACATCGTACAGGCCTTTGACGGCAAGATCGGCTGGATGATCATGCCCATGATGGGATCGAGTGAACCGCAGAAAATGCCCAAGGACGAGCTCGATGAGATCAAGACCCAAGCCGAGGAAATGATTGAAGGACCGCTGGTCGACTACAAAAAGAAAGGCCATCAGGTCGAGCTTCTGGGGAAAGAAGACATGCAGGGTACGGAGACATACAAGCTGAGGATCAAGCTCAAATCCGGAAAAGAACGCACTTATTATTTGGATGTCGACAGCGGGATAGATTTGAAAACCACAGAAAAAATCAAACGGCAAGGTATCGAAGTTGTGCAGCATTCGTATCTGGGAGATTATCAAAAAGTCGGCGGAGTGATGGTGCCGCATACCATCGATACCAAGGGTGCCGACGGCCATGGTGCCCAGATTACGATTGAAAAGGTTGAGATCAACCCCAAGTTGAAGGCCGACCTGTACACCCTGCCCAAAAAGCAAGAAGTGAAAAAGGAAAAGACTGAAAAGAAAAAAACCAAATGAAAAATCAGGAGTATGATCAATGATATCCAAAGCAAGAATGAGTCTGGCAATCCTGCCTTGGTGGTTTTGTATTGCGGCTTGTTCGCACACCCCGGAACCTTCGCTTACCCGCCCGGCGGATTTGGTGCAAAAATCCGAGCATGCAGGCCGACCAACCACAACACTACCCCGGGCACTCGAGACCAAAATCAAGATCGATCCGGCGTCCTTCGGGGCGGTGGAAGCCCGGGCCATCGGTCCGGCCGTCATGGGTGGGCGGATCATGTCCATCGCGGTCCATCCCGACGATCCGAAAGAGTTTTACGTGGGCACGGCTTCTGGTGGTTTGTGGCGTACAACCAACGGCGGGGCCAACTTCAGACCCATATTTGATGAGCACAACCAATCCATTGGTGCTTTGGCGGTCGATCCCAAAAACCCCAAAGTATTGTGGGTCGGCACCGGGGAACGTTGCCCCCGAAACAGCGTGACCGTGGGAGACGGCCTGTACAAAAGCCGGGACGGCGGTGAAAACTGGGCGCGGGTGGGGTTTGAAAACAGCGAGCGTATCGCCAAGATCGTCATCAATCCCCGCAATCCGGACGAAGTGTATGTGGGGGTTTTGGGCCACCTGTGGGATGATCACCCCGAGCGGGGGGTTTATCGAACCCGGGACGGCGGAAAGAGTTGGGAGCGGTTGCTGTATGTGGATCAGGCTACCGGTTGCATTGATTTGGAGATGGATCCTAAAAACCCGAATATTTTATACGCCGCCATGTGGCAGCATCGACGCAGCCCGGACTTTTTCAAATCCGGTGGACCCGGAAGCGGATTGTATCGGAGTGTCAACGCGGGCAAAAGCTGGAAAAAGATGCAGCACGGGTTGCCGGAGGGCGATCTGGGACGCATCGGTATCGCTGTCGCTCCGTCCAACCCCAAAAGAGTCTATGCGGTGGTGGAAGCCGAAAAAACCGCCCTCTACCGCTCGGACGATCGCGGCGGGCGCTGGCTTAGGTTGGATTCGTCGTTCAATACCATTGTAAGGCCCTTTTATTTTTCGGAGATCTTGGTAGATCCAAAACAACCCGATCGGATTTACAAGCTCGGCATGCTGCTTACGGTTTCGCAGGACGGGGGAGAGTCGTTTAGCTCACCATTTACCGGTGGCGCCGGGATTGGCAACGTGCACCCCGATATGCATGCCATTTGGATCAACCCTGAAAATCCGGATGAAATATTATTGGGTACGGATGGAGGGGTTTATAGATCGTTCGATCGGGGCAATAACTGGTTTTTTCTCAACAGTATGCCGCTTGCCCAGTTTTATCATGTGAGTGTGGACAACGCTCGCCCATACAATGTGTATGGAGGATTGCAGGACAACGGATCGTGGATGGGGCCTTCGAGATCCATAAGCGGGATCGAAAACAAAGATTGGAAAACCGTTGGAATGGGAGATGGTTTTCACGTCTATGCCGATCCGACCGATCCAGACGTCGTCTATTGCGAATACCAGGGCGGCAACCTCTTGCGCTACCACCACTCGACCCAGGAGACCAAGGAAATCCGTCCGTATCCCGAACAAGGCGAACCCAAATATCGCTTTAATTGGGACACGGCTTTGCACTTGAGCCCTACGCGACCGGGATCGCTGTATGTGGGCGCCCAGTACCTTTTTCGATCGGCGGATAAAGGAGAAAATTGGATCCGTCTGTCGGATGATTTAACCACCAACGATCCCGACAAACAGCGCCAGGAAGAATCCGGAGGGTTGACCATCGACAACTCCACGGCCGAAAACCATTGCACCATCGTTGCCATCGCCGAGTCTCGGATGGACGGAGATGTCATCTGGGTGGGTACGGACGATGGAAACCTTCAAGTGACCCGGGATGACGGAAAATCTTGGACCAATGTGGTCTCCAATGTCCCCGGACTGCCCAAAGGTACTTGGGTGACGGGGGTGGAAGCCGGCCGGTTTCACCCCGCGCAGGCTTTTGCGGTTTTTGACGGTCACCGTACCGGGGACAAAAACCTGTATGTGTACCGGACCGACGATTACGGTCAAAGCTGGACCTCGTTGGCGACGGATCAGATAGAGGGCTACGCCCGGGTGATCCGGCAGGATTTGGTCAATCCCCATCTGTTGTTTCTGGGCACCGAATTTGGGTTGTATATCACTGTAGACGGCGGCAGGCAGTGGGCCCGCATGACCGGAAAGTTTCCGAAGGTCGCAGTGCATGATATCGTCATCCACCCCAGGGACGCGGATCTGGTGGTGGGTACCCACGGTCGGGGTGTGCTCGTTTTGGACGACATTACGCCTCTTCGGCATCTTACGGCCGAAATGCTTGAAAAAGATGTGGCCTTCCTACCGGCCAGGCCGTCTGTGATCAAGGTGCCCGGCTCGGAGCAAGCCTTCAACGGCGACGATGCGTACGTGGGCGACAACCCGACTTCTTCGGCCACCATTACCTATTACTTAAAAAAGAGGCATATTTTTGGTAAGTTGCATCTAGAGTTGTATGATCCCGACGGCAACCTCATCAAGAAACTTCCCGGCTCGAGACGCCGGGGCATCAACCGGGTCAGCTGGCAGATGCGCAAAAAACCCCCCAAGGTGCCGCCTTCTCCCCAATTGGCCGCCATGGGGTTGTTCGGTCCCATCGTTACTCCCGGAGTGTATTCCGTGAAGCTGATCAAGGGGGATACAGAATATCAAGGCAAGGTGGAGCTTGTGCTGGATCCGGATTCGCCCTACTCGCGAGAGGATCGGCTTTTGCAACAAGAGACGGTCTGGAAACTCTACAATATGCAGGAAGAGCTGGGTTTTTTGGATAAAACCGCAACTTCTCTCAGGGATCAGGCCCGTGGGCTTTCTGCCGAGCAGAACATTGAGGTCGAGCTCGGCACACGACTTCGACAATTTGCCGACAAGCTCGAAAAACTGCATGCCGAGATGGTGGAGACCCAAGAAGGCCTGTTGACCAACGAGCAGAAGCTGCGCCGTAAGATCATCGACTTGTATGGCGCGGTGAGCAATTATGGAGGGCGACCCACCGGATCCCAACTCCAACGGGTAAAGGTATTGTCGGCCGAGCTCAATGATGCCTCCAAACAGCTCCATGGGTATCTCGAGGATCTCAAGGATCTCAATGCAATGCTTTTGAAAAACAAGCTGGATGTCATGAAACGGCTTGACCGAGAAGAATACCAACGCCAAACCGACGCTGGGGCCTCGATGCCCGGCGGCATATCCATGCGGCGTTACGGGCGTATGATACGATTCTGGTAGATGAGCCAATCCAAAAAATCCTGGTAGTTTTCTTTGCGCGTCGCCTTCGCAACGGCCGGCGGGCGAATCGGCGTTGCGGGTATTATGCCGGGGTTTTGTTGTGTAGGTTGAACACCAGCAGCTCGAGCGATGCGAGCAACTCTCGGGCCAGGGCTTCGGATTCGGCCTCGGCGAACAAACGCAGCACCGGTTCGGTGCCCGAGAAACGGATCAAGGCCCAGTTGTCGTCGGAGCACAGAAGCTTGGTGCCGTCTACGTGACTTACCCTTTCTACCGTGAGGGGACCGAGTTTTTTGGGGGTGTCTTGCTTCATTTTTTTGGGGATGATGACGCGCATGCTGGGTGTCGTCTTGATGTTTTTTTCTGCGGTATAGAGTCTGCCGGTGATTTGATAAATTTCAGAGAGAAGCTCGGAGATGGTTTTTTTGGTTTTGGCCAACATTTCGACCACCAAGGCGGCGGCGAAAATCCCGTCTTTGCCCAATATATGTCCTCGGATGGTGAGTCCGCCGGATGATTCGCCTCCCATGAGCGCATTGTGTTGGACCATGGCGGCCGTAATGTGTTTAAAACCAACCGGTACCTCGAAACAGGCCTCGCCGAAATGCTTCGCCAATCTGTCCAGCATATGGGTGGTGGCGAGATTTCGCACCACCGCGCCGCGTTCGCCCCGTACTTGATGCAGATACCAGTAGATTAGAAGCAATATATCGTTTATGGGTACGTAGCGTCCGTTTTCATCCACGATGGCGATCCGATCCGCATCGCCGTCGGTCGCCAATCCCAGATCATATCCGTCATCCCGTACCAGGGTCATCAATTGCCTGAGGGCTTCCAGGTCGGGGGCGGGTGAGCGGCCACCGAAGAGAGGATTTCGGCGTTCGTGAATGAAAGCCACCCGGCAGCGGGCGTCATTGAGAACGATACCCAGAGTCAATTGACCGACTCCGTACATCGGATCCACAATCACTTTGAGCCCGGCGTCCCGGATGACGTCGAGATCGACAAGTTTTTCTACTGCATCCACGTAGTCATTTGTAAAGTCACGCTTGATTACAATCCGGGCCTCCAAGGCGAGCTGGAGATCGATCTTTACCACGTCTTCCGGCCGCAACGCATTGGTCTCCATCTCGATCTTTTTGGTTTCGTCGTCCTGTAAAAACGATCCGTCTCCATGAAAAACCTTGAGGCCGTTCCATTCGGGGGGATTGTGGCTGGCGGTAAAAGCCAACCCGAAAGCTGCATTCAAGACCGCCGTGGCATATGTGATTTGCGGCGTGGGGGCGTCTTCGGGCATCAAAACGACCGGAATGTTGTTGCCGGCAAATACCTCTGCGGACGCATCCGCGGACCAGTCGGATAAAAACCTTCGGTCGTATCCAATCACCACCCCTTGGTTTTCTTTTCCGGTACGGATAATTTCGTTGGCGATGGCCTGGGAAAGTCTGCGGACGTTGTGCAGGGTGAAACCTTCACCGATGATGGCCCGCCATCCGCCGGTTCCGAAGGTAACCAAGTTTTGCTCTTCGTGCCGACGGGGTTGATAGAGTCTTTTCTGCAGGATAAATTCGGCTTGCTCGAGATCGGGTTGCGTATTGATGCCCAAGACCTCGTCTTGATCGTACAATCTGTAGCTTTCTACCGAAAGATCCATACGAATCATATGGCGAAATCCATCGGTAAGCCGGTGTTTGGAATGAGGGGATTGCGACAGGTTTACAAGCACCGGAAATATCTTTTCGGCTTTTACGATGCAGGCCCCGGCGTTGAGCTCCTGAATCTTTCGGATGTTTTCACAGGCGTCTTGTTCTTCCACAATATCGATGATGCGATTGTTCGTGTCCCGAATAATCCGGCCGTAGGGCAGTGGGTGGTCGACAATTGCGGTAAGCAAAGTGACATGACTTTGCCGCAGTCGGTGGCGGTTTAAAAGCCCCCGGACGGTAGCGGGTCGAAGCAAGGGTGTGTCACCGAACAAAATGAAAAGATCGCCTCTGAAATCCTCCAAAAGAGGCTGCAATTGAGCCACCGCATGACCGGTCCCCAGTTGTTTGTCCTGGATCACATAGTTGTACCCAGGACCTAGATGTTGTTGAACCTGTTCTCGCAGGTGTCCAACAACGACATAGAGGTTACGAGCATCGACCAGCTGCAGTCCCAACCGGATCATGTAATCGATGATTTTTTGGGATCCCAGAGGTTTCAGCAGACCGGCCTGGCCATCGTCCGAGTCTCTGCCGCCCGCCAAGATTACGGCTTTCAGCCCGGGCGGCGTCGAGGTTTGAAGTTGCTTCATTTCGAAGCTCCCTCGATCCGGTTGGAGGAGCGTGTTTTTCCCAGCGTGACGGTGATTTTATGCGAGGTGCCGCTTGCTTGCGCCCGGATGGGGAGGCGTATGGGTTTGTCGTCCATGCTGATACGGATAACTCCTCTATGTACACCTTCGGGATTGTTGACCCGAATATGGAAGGTCGCGTTTTTCCATTTTCTTACGACCTCAAACTCTTTCCAGTCGGACGGGATGCAGGGATCGATGATCATCCCATCGAAACCCATCCGGATGCCCAATATCCATCTGGTTGCGGCGATGTAGGCCCAACCGGCGCTGCCGGTAAGCCAGGGGTGTCTGGCTCTGCCGAAGGCGGTGTGATCTTTTCCCATGATGAATTGACAGTACGAGTACGGCTCGGCCTGACGGATTTCGATTTGATCGTTTTGATGGTAGGGACATAGGTCATCATAATATTGCATGGCTTTGTCTCCATCGCCCAGCATGCATGCGGCGATCATCGCCCAGGGATTGGCATGACTGAAGATGGCGGCGTTTTCCTTGATGCCGGGATACACCCGGGTGACAAATCCGATGTCGTCATCGGGTTGGGTGTATGCCGGCCAAAGCAGGTGCAGTCCGTATTTCGAACGCAAGAGCTCGTCGACATGCCGCATGCATATCCGGGCCCGATCGGCTTGGGCTACGCCGGATATCACCGCCCAGGTTTGAGAGTTGAGAAAGATCTTGCCCTGCTGGTTGTCACGGGATCCGATCCGAAGACCACCCGCGGTAATACCGCGGATATACCAGTAGCCGTCCCAGAGCACGCGCTCGCAGGTCTCTTTCACTTTTGCCGCCATGCAACGATATTTTTGTACGTCTTGGTTGCGGTCGAGGTATGCGGCGGCTTCGATAAATGCATGCAGAGCCCAATGGTGCATGAAAGTCACCATTGCGCTTTGACCACCGCCCAGGTTGAGACAATCGTTCCAGTCTGCTCGCAAACCTTTGCATAGGGCGTCTTGGCCGATCTGCTCGGCCGAAAAATCCAAGGCTCGTTTGAGATGCTCATAGACGGTCGCACGACCACCATCTGCGAAGGGCACCGGCAGATCGAAGAAATCGTCTTCTCCGGTTTCTTTAATGTAGTCGAGGATCGACACCAC
>JBFFBT010000010.1:0-42233 GCA_041560255.1 Myxococcota bacterium
AAATATATTACCGTTTGAAATAATATTATTTTTTTGCTGGCAGAAATAGTGTTTGCCAACAAATCAAGAATTGATCATAATACAGGTTGCTGTGTGCATGGGATTTTTTTTGGATTACCGCCGCAATACGATACCTGTTCTTCTCAAACAAAACTTGGAGAGATGGAAATTTGGCTGCAGAGAACCAAATGCGGATTGTTATTAGGTGTTTTTGATGAAATATCGCTGCGAAAAATGCCGTGCAAAATACGAGTTTGATCAAGCTGCGGTGGAGAAGCTTGAAAAACTCGGATCTAAAGTGCGTTGTCCACAATGCAACCATATAGGAATTCTCAACCAAGGTGCTCTTCAGACAAATCCGGCGGCGCAAATGCCCCGCAACGAAAACAGAGCGTCGTTCCAAAACGGATCACATAGAAAAAACAACGGACACGAACGGATTGATAGGCTTCCTTTGTTTGAAGATTCTCCTGCAGACTTGAATCCCATCACCGCTGATCCAGAGAAAATAAACACGGTGGTGACCCAGACGAGCATATCCCCAAAACCCAAGTTTTCGGCGCGTCAGGTAAAAAAGTATAGCCGTTCAATAGGTCCCAAATATCCAAAGCCTAAAAAACCCGACTGGAATCACTCCACCAACTCGAGCTTGGGCTGCCTGGTTGAAAACCGATCTTCGCGTCTCAACGGCAACAGAACGCTTCAATTGAAGCGATTCGTCCTCACCACGCTCATCTTGACAAGCGTCGTTGCTCTTTGTGAGCATTTCGACATATTGTCTAGCTTCGAACGAACCCTCAAGGGAATTTTCGCCAAACCGTTGTATACATCGGACGAATCCGCTCCTTTTGTCATCATTGCAGTGGATAGTCTTTTCGTGGATCAACATGGTTGTCCACCATATGCGCAGGCCGAATTGATCAATATAGAAACCCATCTTTCCAAGTTGGAGATCCGGGATATTGTTCTGGCTGACGGCGAGCTTGTATGGTTGAGGCGCAACTTGATCGATCGCCCAGGTCCGATTCGTTATATGGTCCCCCACTCTCTGTCCTGGGATGCCTACGCCAAACATTACGAGGTGTATCGCCCGATCGAAAGCCGGCGCACGCAACCGATTGACGCTTGGACGTACTCATTCGAGGACTCGAATCATATCATGGAGTTATCCCCAAAAGGTCTTTCACCTTGGATCCATGGTCCAAAATTGGCGTCTTGGCTGGCCAAAGATCACAGCAACGAATCCCGCACTGCAACCTCTGATGAGTTGATTCAATTTCTTGGACCTTCCGGGTCGGTACCTACGCTTCCGCTGAGCCGTATCATGCG
This sequence comes from Myxococcota bacterium, assembly GCA_041560255.1. GTDB lineage: Bacteria > Myxococcota > B64-G9 > B64-G9 > B64-G9 > JBFFBT01. The sequence continues at coordinate 1,330 of JBFFBT010000010.1, forward strand.
CAATGAATTCAAACCCTCGGATCTGGAAAATCGTAGAACCATTTTGGCGATTACGCACGAAGCGTGCAGAAAACTCATCAAAGTACCTACAGATGCAAGAGGCATGAGCGCAGCCGAGATCCACGCCCATGCAGCCGTAACTCTATTTAAAAGACCTCTGTTGTCGCTCTCCGGAATCTGGAACATCGTATTTTACTTTGCCATCACCGTCATCGCCTTTTTTGCGCTCAAAAGAATTCGTTTTTCCATGCGTGCTCTTACTACCCTGTTTTTTTTAGGATTTTGGGTTGGACTGGCGATATTTTCTGCAGCGGTTTTCAAGTTGCTGTTACCTCTGTCGTTTCCACTCTTGGGCATGCTGTCGGCCTTTTTATGTCTCACCGCCTCGAATTTCTCGATTCTTTCCAGCGAGATCAAAAACGCAAACCAACGCTTCACATCAGCGCTCAACGGCTCGTTGGCAGGGAAAAAACAATTGAACAACAGATCCAGTCAAACGTTTCATGAAAACATGATTTCGTTTGTGAAAATGTTTTTGCCCATCTCACATTCACATCTCTTTGTGACCAAAGGAGAGGATAATCGCCTGCAAATGGTCAGCGAACTGCATACCCAAAACATTTTCATCAAGGACAGGCGCAGAGATTTACGCAGAGAACCTTGGAGATCCGCGGTGGCGGATACGTCCGGTGGGTATATAGATGGATTTACAAATGATCCCGGTACCAAATCCTGGGGGATTCCGATCTTCCTCTCGGGTCGTTGCAACGGATTTCTGTTGCTTGGATTGAAAAAGAGTTTGGTGGTCACCAACCGTCATAGAAAGCTATTCAAATTGCTGGCCCTGGAAATTAGTTCTTTTCTGGCTTTGCATACCAATGCCGACGATGCCGCCATTCATAACGGTCATATTATCGATCCCTGGCATAAGGATATCATTGATTTCTACCACATCAAAGACGAACTTTTGACCCAATCAGAACGTTTTCATCTGTTTTTAGACAACCTCGGCATGGGCGTGGTGTTTTTCAACCTATTGGGTGAGGTGACTTACTCAAATACGAAGGCAAACATGTTATTTCAACGCATCGGTCTGGAGTTTCCAACCCAGCTCAAAAACCTGATACAACAAGCCGTCCCGGTCGACTCGGCCAACCCTTTTGAAGTGATCGAATCAGCTTTGACCCAGGAAAAAACCCCTTGTTTCTACCGAAAGGTACCCGACCAAGATACGATGTATCAGTTTCAACTCAATTTCATGACATCGCCAATTTCGATAAAAACCAACTCGTCGTCGGGAATCGTATTGACCATTGTAGAATTGACCCATGATATGCGATGTGGGGATGTAAAACCCAAAAGGATGGTGCAGGCGCGCGGTGTCGAAAACATTTTCACACATTAGAGAGACAACCCATAAAAAACCCGAACAAGACACCATACAACTCTCTGTACACATCAATTTGAACTAAAATCATGGAACCAGATTTTATTCTCAAAGTTCTGCCCGAACACGCCATCGACAACTCCCTGGTGGTTCCAATATTGATTGGATTGCTGATTTTACTTTTTTTTACAGAGACATTCGGATGGGTCTTCTCCGGCTTCGTGGTACCAGGTTATCTTTCGGTCATCATGATAAGCTTTCCGGAAGCAGGTTTGGCTGTCATCATCGAAGCAATATTGACATATATTCTTGTCTATTGGTTATCCGAGCTGGGGTCCAAAAGCGGTCTTTGGTCGAGATTTTTCGGCCGAGATCGGTTCTTGATGTTCGTCTTCATCAGTCTTATCGTTCGGCTTTTTTTGGATGTGCTCGTCTTTCCCCATCTATCTCTCTCCATACTTGCCATGACGGGCATGAGCCTTGGAGATAATTTTTGTTCCATCGGCCTGGTTCTGGTTCCGCTTTTGGCCAATTCATTTTGGAAGGTAGGACTTTCAAAGGGCTTGTTTCAGACCGGTATGGTAACAACCGCCACCTACTTGATCGTCAATTTCATTCTGTTGCCGCATACCAATCTGGATCTTGGGAGATTCGAGCTTACCTATGACAACCTGGCGCTCAATTTTGTCTTGGCCACCAAGATATATATCATTATCCTCGTATCATCATTTTTAGCTTCCCACTGGAATATACGCTACGGCTGGGACTATCATGGCATATTGGTACCTGGTTTACTCTCGGTAGCTTTTTTCACACCCTCAAAGATCCTGTTCACCTTTGTCGAAGCCTTGGTCATCGCCATACTATTTCGGCTGATCACCAAATTGCCCAAGGTACGCGAATTGAATCTAGGCGGTGGCAGGCGCATGGCTTTTGTGTTTTCGATCACATTTATATACCGCACCTGCCTGGCCGCGTTGCTGCCAAATATTGGAGAGCTGTTTGTCAGTGATGTATTTGGTTTTGGGTATCTGCTTACAACCCTGATAGCAATTCGTATCGTCAACACGAACAACGCATCCAAAGTCATGACACCTATTTTCATTACATCCATTACAGGTATGATACTGGGGGTTTTAATCAGCTCCGCTTTGCAATGGTTGCACCCTGCGACTCCGGTTCTTTCTCGTGATACAAACGACGGTCACACTTCGATCTCAGATCTTCCCCAAGGTCCTCTGATCAAAGATTTGATACAATCAACAGCCTATATCATCTCCGATCAACAGGTCGAGCGAGTTTATCCAAGTACAAATCACACCATGCATCTTGCTGAGATTTTCATCAACTACATGATCACACCCACTCCAGCAAAATGTCCCAGAGATACAAAGCACCAATCTAGCAATGATATCAATCCGGTGACTTGTATTCACCACAACGATCCCGTGTTGGGTGAATACATCGTATTGCACGAAGAAGCAGAAAACCGATACCATTTGCACGGACTCGATCTGCTGGTGATATTTCCCGGCAAACCCGGTCCTATCCTGCATATCCCTCATCCTCTGAAAGAATCCTACTCTTTGACCTCTTCCATCATGTTGGCCAAAGCAACCCAGGCTTGTGCCCTGGTCATTTCCGGTATCGACACGTCCAATGACAACCCGGACCGCACCCACGCACCCATGTTCCGGGGTAGCGTCATGCAAACCATCAACCGGCTCGACCCGCGTCGTGACGTCGTCCAAATCCGACACACCACTTCGAAAGGCAATCGGTGGCATATCCGGCACAAGCTACCCGATTCAATCAGAGTGGAAGAGCTTCGAAACGTCATCGGAGAGCTCAGATTGGTTTGGCGACCGCCTGCAGAAACCAATTTACAATGGGCAACTGTTAGAAACACATTCGGGATCATCATGCTCGATCGGCAAACCGAACGCAAACTCAATGAAAAATTAAACCAACTGTATGGATTTGACCAATTGAGTACGAATATCGAAAAAGGGATCATCGAACAATGGTTCATGGGCCGTAAAAACAACATTCTGCGATCCGGACAAGAACTCTACCGTCCGCCTAGCTGGCAGGAATATACCATACTGCGCAGAGAAGTCTTTGCACCTCTGCTGGAACAATCCAAAGACGGACCTTGCACAGCGCGATTGGACATCTCCAACACCATAGGCCTTTACGCAAGACAAATCGGATTGCAGTTGAGTTGGTTCAAAGATATCGGCACTCGGGAAACTTTCATGATTTTATCCGAGCAGGAAAGGGTCAAGCCTCAAATCGATGGCACCACCCATTCACCCATACCGTCCGATCAAGACTCAACCTATCGGGGCCTTGGAACCATCGTATTGCGGTGCCAAGCGGCCAATCCTTGGTACATACTCGCCCCCAGGCCCGTACAGGAAATCGGAACCGCGACTATCGCGGTAGACACATTCATGCGTTACAAGGCAAGAGCACTCGTCCTACCGGGGGCATCCTTGCGTAACCATCCTTTGGGAGAAAGCAATCTCTTATCCACCCGAACCAAACCCAGCCTGGCTCATGGATTGCTATGGGAGTTTTTGAACCACTATGAAAACCATCCGGATTGGCTTATTTTGCTGATAAGAGGAATCATGGATCCTCTCGACGAACATTCCATAACTCTAAGCAGCGGGACCGAGACCATTGACGCAAACCATCTCTCCCAAGCGTTACGCAGGTTTCATTCGGTATTCAGTTATCAAAACAAAAATGCATCCGTATTCAGCGGTCTAAAAAAGGAGTTGCATTTCCAACCAGTTCGGGATTCCTTTTTCGATCTGGTAGACACCTTGTCCCCCCATCATTATGCAACACTTTGGATGGCCCAGGGAATGCGCCGATCTATCCTGGAAGGAAGTCGATTGACGAATCTACTCAGACAATTTGAACGCGCCGGTATCCCGTACAAGCGATCTCACAAATTTGTACTATCGAGCGAACTGCTTCGAAAGCCTACCACACGAGTGCGTCGATCAACTCTGTCAGAAAAAAGGTTGAAAGAATATCTCATGAAATACCTCAACGCCTTTACCTCCGGCAACAACTTCATTGCACTGAGGCGCCTTTCCGAGATCCCCGAAACCAGGGTACACGCAGTGGTGGATGTTCGCGCGTCGAAGGTATACGTCATTGCCGAAAAAAGCGGTATCCGGTGCGCCGCGCAAATGGGTGTCGGAACATCGCAGACAAACCACACCGACTTGCAACCCAAAGACTCATCAATCTGTGTCAATATCAAGAAAGCTCGGAGAGATTTCAAAAGCCCATGATGGGTTTTGGAGGAATGGTTTATTGTTTTTTCGATTTGCCAGCATATTGATCGGTCTAGGCATCATTGCAGCAATTACGATTCTGCGCTGGCATCCTTTTGCAGAATCCGACACCCCGACAAACTTCGTAAAACGTATTGATAAACCCGTCCCGGCCTACCAATTGAACCCGGGCGAGGGTATCTCATTTCCGGTTTTGACTTCCGACACATCAGTCAAGTTGGTTACCCGCCAGATCTACCGACAAAAACCAATTTACGAAAACACCCGTGACTTTACTTATGCTCTCAGGATAAAAATATCATCCAGAAATGCAACCTATAACCACCAACGCGACTTTTATGAGTCGACCAACCATTTCAGCCCGTCCGCTGAACACGAGCCCAAATATTCTGAAACCATCTCGGAAGGATTCAATCAGCTATGGTTGAGTAATGTGCGCCTTACAACCATTCAACTCGGACCAGAACTCGCCGAAGGAGGAGAAGTACAGATATCCCTACATGATTCCACCTACCCCATTTTGATACAAGCCTATAGACGCACGAACTCCTCATCCAATCAATCCAACATCAAAAACTTAAGTCCTTATTCGCGCAGTTTCTATAGCATCAGCCAAAGACTGCAAATCGACTCATTGTATGAGTTGAGCCCCAAAGATTATCAAAAAGCCCTACGTCATTTATGGATGTACGTAGAAGGGCGTCCGATCGGCAACCACAAATTAACCTCTCTGCGCATCCATCCAAGCCAACCATCCGATCGATCTCCTGCCTCGGATCAAGCCGCAATCGCCATTCCTGCCGGAAAATCTATGAGCATCAACCTCATGGGACCTTTGCAGGTCGATCTCGATGTGCTTGGGAAATCTACTTCGACCACATTGCAGATTGAAACCTTGCATGCCGATACTCGGCTTGAGGGCGAAATGATGCTGCAACCCATCAGGCTCCAGAGTAATCAATCTCATTCACTCGACTTTCCCGAAGGGACCCAAACTTTATATCTGCACAATCCAAATCGTGACAGAATTTATCTGATCGTATCTGCCAAATCGCAAGATTTCGTTCCATTCAATCACAATAAGGCCACCCACGATCTTCAGGGTAGCGAAATTGTTTTTCTACAACCCGTATTACAAAAATTTAACAGTTATCTCATCTCACCTCGCGACCAAAACCATTTGGACCTGACGACCTTGGGATTTTCCGATCGAGATCTCATCCGTATGGAAGTTAGGGCAATACTGGCTTCTGAGCTGGACTCGACTGTAAGATCTTTCGAAACTGCATTCATTGATGGATTCGAGCGAGTCCGGTCCAGGCAAAACGCCTTTTTCCGTCCCCGGGCTTCTCGATTCGAATCCTACCAAACATCAACATTGAAACCCGATGATTTCATTTCTGAGGCAGCTACGTTTTTCATCCAGCCGACCCAACAAACCGAAAAGATCCGAATCACATCCAAATCCGAGCTGGTGTTACGTTTCTTCCACGAACAATCCAGCTTGCCGGATAAACCATCCCCATATCCACCCCATTCGGCCGATCGACGCTGGCGATACATCCAGGCAGGCAATGACTCCAGAATTCCAATCCGTCCCGATCAAAATCCCTCCACTTCCAACCAGCGCGTCCGGATTATTGCACAAACCAGACTTGAGCCCAAAGCTGTCCATACAAGGGATCCCAACAAACCAGCACATTGGCAAACCCTACCACCCATACATACAGCTCGACAGCAGGTTCTTTTCGAACAAGTTGATTCCACCCGCGAAATCGCCAAGCAAACAGCGTCCCTGTGGTGCCGCTGTACAGTCGGTAAATCAACCTATCTCTCACTGCCTCCCGATCCCGGCAATCCACGAAAAAGTTTTATCGAGGCCATTGTCCACATACCCGAACCAACCGAATTGGGCGGCAGATTGATTTGGTCATTCAAGCGAAACAAATTACCGGGACGCAGACCCATTACCCGGGTCGAAACCCATCGAATACGATCACTTACCGAACGGCAGGGAAGTTTCGATATTGAATACCAGGATGCATCCATGCCCAAACCACCCGCTATTTGGGTGCGCCAACACATCACCAATGTATCCCAGGTCAATAACCCAGGCTGCCCTTTATATAAGGCATTCAATGTCATGCAGATACAACCTGGTGAAAAGATCGTATTTCCATTTCACAAATCAGAGAAAATAGAATCAGTCATTCGAATCGGTCTGTATGCACAACACCCAGTCGATATGAGCATACTATTGGACAATGGTGGGCCGAAACGAATCAGGAATACTCTTTTGCCATCCCGCACACTCGGTCTCAAACGAGCACAACCAGATTGGCGTTCGGTACAAACGCACGCCTGGACAATGATCTCGGCTGACAAGCAACTTCGAGCAACCCGGGGAGTGCTTATGTACATACGCAATGATTTGAGTCCGGGTATGCACCATTTGGCATTGATCAACAAGGGAAAAACTACCTTTTGGGCTCGGGCTTCTCAGAAATTCGTGGTTTCAAAACCAGGTCATATAGATACAATCCAGATCTTGAAGCGCCAGGGAGGGTAATGCATGGTCGGCTTTCTCGTATTACTTTTTTCAATCGGATTGACAATTGGAATCCCGGCAGGCAAAACCGGGTCGAGCAAACAAACACCCACGCTTTCTCAAACCATTCGCACGGCGCGTCACCCAAAACAAAAGGTCAGATTTCATCCTCCATCCAGGCTTCACTTTAGTATTTTCCAGAAAGAAATCGCGGCCCTCGCCAAAGCCGCCCCCACCTGCAACGATCATCAAAGAAGCATATCAAACCAGATGCTCAATACAATCGGCATGGAAGCCGTTTCCATGCGCACGGGCGGAAGTATCTTTTGGGTCGTGCGGGAGAAATATCCGGTGTTTCGAGGCTCCGGCATCTATATTTGCCGCTGTCACCAAGCCTCTCGGCTCATCATCCAAGCACCGCATAGTTATCATGATATTCACACGGGGAGAATCGCGAGGGTCCTGTTTCGAGAGGCCAAAGCCCGCTGGCTGTTTCTCAACACCTTCCAGCGCTACCGCGCGAGCGCGCATCCCGAGGATCCAAACGCCTTTCACCCGGCTGATTGCGCCCATAACCCCCATCTTTTTTTTCAAGCCGCAACCCTTGGGCTCATGCAATCTTCGGATGCAAATGATGTTCTTTTTGTTCAAATACACGGTTTCGACGCCAGCGAACGCACGCCGGGAGCAGTTTTGACAGACGGCCATTCGAGATCATCAAAGTGGTCCAGCTTATTGAAATCAGCTTGGAAAATCCATTCATCCAAGATCCGCATCTACTCGAAGGACACCCGCGAGTTTGGCGGCACCTCCAACGTCCAAGCCGTTGCGGTCAATAACCGCTCGGGTCGATTCATTCAGATAGAGATGGATCTCGACATGAGAAAACTATTGAGAAACCACGCACAATCTATTCGTAAGCTCGCAAAAGCACTCGTCAAAACATCGGGCTCAAAAACTCGATATCGAAACATCAAAAAGGATTAGAAAAAGAAATCATGACAATCAGATTTCTCATCGTATGCTTTCTGGTACTGTTATTACCTCTCGATCTGCCTTCGTCCCGCGCAAATCAACCCATTAAAATCGCTCCAAACAACATCCGATTGAGACCAGTTGCACCTATATGGAAGATCTTCCTTACAAACCCTCCTACTATTCAAAAAATCGATTTGGCTCAAGACTCCGAATTCGAGTTATCTGAAAACCATGCAATCGGATTTTTATCCAACTCATTTCGATCCTACCAGATCGAATGCGATGCGGGCCCATCCGATGCTGAAATCCAAATATCTCCTTGGTATTCGTCTGCCTCGGGATACTTATTCCACCACCAGGCAACCCTTCGAGAGGGACGAGCGATTATCCGCCCCGGCTCGAATATTGGTGCGCCCGGCTCATTGCTGCGCAGCAGCACCGGAAAAATTACGGGTTGTAAGCTGCGTTCCATCAGACCCGCACATAGCCCGAGCTCTTGGATCAAAACGATCGAAGATCTCGGGGTGGATTACTGGTATACCGCGTATAAGTTCAACCACATCAAAATCGTCGACCCTCTGCATGCTGCCAAATCGAATATCTGGATAAACGAAAAAGATTTGAGTTTCGAAGATCTCCGGGCCGCCAAGTTGGCAGCCGCCGTTTGGAAAACCGGTCCAGTGCGGCTCATCGACATAACCGAGACACAACCCATACATCCCTTGTATCCCGAAAACCAAGCCAGGTATCTTCCCGATGCACGCTATACCGAAAGCCTGACCGCCGGATTATATCGGGTTCGATTTTGGCCGGCGCTTCAACCCGGTGAGCTTGTGCCAAAGGTGTGCAATCAAATAACTATCGAGAAATACCCGATTCACCTAGACTGCTGGGACACCAAACCCGCTGTATGGGACCAACCACCACCCGGCGGGCCGGATGCCCGAAACCTCACCACCCAGGGAAATGTGATCGGCAGGATGGATGAGTTTAGGATCTCACTCGCCGACCCCCATCAAACGGTTTTTTCTTGGAACCGTCCGGGTTGGATCTCAATCCAGAAAGCTCAGCCCATATGGGGCTGGAGTCGTGGTTGGGATCAACATCGAGCCGTCATTATTGCGTATTATAAAAAGCCATCCCTCGAAATCAACGCAGAACCAACCGATGCGCCCACCCGTCTAGTAAGCAAACTCATTGATCTAAAGAATGCCGGTTTGGTTGGATCCGCTGCAAGCAGGGAGTTTTACACCAGATGGTATGGGCAAACAAAATGGGTACTTTCGACACCCGAACCGACTTCAAACATTAAAGAGCTTCAAAGAGATTATTTGGTTCCGAAATGCGATGATTCGACTTCTCAGATTCACAAACCGGCTACCCAAGGCACGGTTTGGACCGGCGTCGGTCCAAACGGAATTACCATCCGATCACCCGAGCCGGACATTAAATTATTGCGATTGCCGGTTTTGATTGAAAATCTGCATACCGAGCAAAGGCTTTGTTTTTTCAAGCTGGCCGGTCAAACCTTCGCACGCCCGGTGGATCACAATACAAAAGAAAGCCACTTTCTCATGCCGTTGAATCGGGCAGCCGGCATTGTATCTCTTTCCAAGCATTGCAGACTCTGGATTCCCGAAGTATTTGGGAAGTTTTCCAAAAATTCACATCGGGACACCCGACTGAAGAAACGTTTTTACCATTTGGACCCCGGTAGGGTTTTGCGTTTCAATCTACCAGTTAATCAATTTTCTAAAATGCTTCAACTCCGTGCTTTCAAAGCGGCTTCGAGCCGGAATAACGAATCGAATCTCGAAATCAAATCCGAAAACTCAAAATTCCAGGCATATTTGAGAGAAACCATTCAAGATCCGGCCGGATGTTTTCGAGCGGCGCGCATGCAGTTTTTCGTATCCGCTGCAGAAAGTTGGATAGATCTGCACAATCGTTCCAACCACCCGGTGCTCGTGTCCCTCTACCTGCGTGGAGGGAAAAATACCATGCAAACCACCTATCGCGTACTTCCTCCTACAGAACCGGTTTCAAAAGAGCTCCATCGCATCGAAGCACTGGGGAATAACCGTCGCCTCAAAACCGATCTACAATCCATAACCCGCACACTGTCACAGGTGACAGCAAGCTCCGATTGGAAATCCAGCGTTCGTGAGAAATTCGATTTGCTCTTTGACAGAATCCGGGTTTTTATACACCTGGGCCAATGGTCGGCGGCAAGAGCCGATCTTACTCTGGCGCAGTCCATCAATTTAATTGGGCAACCTGCGGCCAAGCTCGAGGTCTTGCGAAATACATACCTGCATGCACGCAACTATCTACCTGCTCTTGCTCTACTTTACGGCGTCTTTCCTCTCGATCCCGTCATCATGCCGGTTGCGCCCGAGATACATAGTATGGTTAAAGCCAACGAAAACAAATCACCGAAACATCCTTTCCATATAGAAAATCCGCCTTATTTGCATGCCTGGAGCTTATGGAGTCAACTACACCGGGACAAACTGGATGTGGTTCGTGATTTTTCCAAGCTCGTATGGCTGCACGCCATCGCCGCTGAAGAAAAAGATTGGCTCATGGCTGCCGGTGTATTGGAGCAGATTTTGACCCATACCGACAACTTGGCAATCAAAACTATGTGGTTGCGCGAACTGGCCCGCGCAAACCGTACCGGTCAGATCTTGACTCCGAACATGTTTTTATTGGCCTTGGCCCAATCTGAAAAACTCAATCGCACGCTCAAAGGAGCCGCCTCTCCTCTCATTGACGCCTTTTCGATCGGATCTACATGGAGCACAACTTCAGGATTCACAGGAACGGCCGGAAGAAAGAAAATCCGACAAAATCAAGAAGGAGGACAAAAGCAACTCGAATTTGGGTGGTTCGAGGATTGGCAGGAATCAACCTACTGGCGCTTGGGCTCAGGCACAAATAGAGCTTTCTCGTTGACACTGCCTACCAAGACCAAAGCCGCCTTTGAGGTACGTTGGCGGCAACAACCCATGTCAACCGGCAGTCCACCGGCGTGTATTCTTTTCATCCATTTACCATCCGGGAAACAGATATCCATGCGCTCCCCTCCGACGCACCTGGCAACCAAATCCGCTTTCTCCGTACCTATGGAACTCAACCCACCCAGGCAGGATATTTTCACCCGACTTCATTGTGATCTGCAAGGAAGTCAAACCCAGGCTCAGTTACGCATGTGGACCAAAAAGCCCGTGCATCCTCACACGACCAAAACCCATCCATCGAAATATGGATTTTCATATATTGTGAGGTCAAGTCCACAAACAAATTGGCTGTTGCTCAAGAAAAATCGAACCGCCGAATTGGACATCTTGGGTCCCAACCTCTTGCGGCTGCGATTCCGAAACGACATGCCTCCAAACACCAGACCACGTGCGCGCATTAGGCTTTCGGCTCCCTTCCAAAAACGCCGAACCTCACACCTAAACATCAACTTGAGCCAACTCGATACCGAAACAATACTACCACTGGCCAAAAACGGAACTTGGAATGTGCGCCTATCATCCGATCGAGATATCTGGTTTTATGGCTCTCATCGATCTCCTTGCTTCCCGGACAATGTCTGGGTATCGCATGTCGAAAAGCTCTTGGCACAACAATCCGAAAATATCACCTCGCATCCGATGAGTAACATCCAACCAATCCAATCGGATTTTCAATCGAAAGAATCCCTTTTGCAGTCATCATACGGATCGTTGGGAACCATCGTATTGAAATGGAAGACTCAAACCGACTCAATCGAGAAAGACGCCGGTACGTTTGGTGACAACTGGGTATATGGTCCTTCAATCGGTTGGCATCATTGTTTGGATCAAGATGCCTGCATCATGACGGATGCATTTTTACGCCTACGTAAGACCGGCAAGCCTACCACCAGCATTATGCTCAAGGGGCTGTATGAATTACCTTTCGGACTTCGTTTTATACCCAATGCATCTTTTTCCCTACAATCCATCCAAAACCGTATTGAGCACGCTTACCAAGCATCATTAGAATTGGAACAGGCCTTTCGCCTGGGCGGATTTCTAGGGATCTACCCATCGGTCGGTTTTCAAAAACGCGATGAATCCTTGGACTGCCATACAGACGAGATCGCCGACAGCGAGATTCACAATACCTATCAATGTCTCCACCATACCAGCACGAGCCTGCAACTTCGGATTACGGCGCGGCCCTTTTGGGAGTCATTATTCATAGGGCGGGTTTCCTTGACCTCAAACCCCGATCTCAAACCCTGGACTCCTGATAGAACCGATATGAGTATAGATGGATTTTTCGGTTTCCCCGGTCTGATCATCAACCCCGAAGCAGCCTTGAGTTTGCGATTTTTGGATGAAGACCGTCGGCAACACATCATAAGGCCCTATTTCGGGTTACATATGACAAAATCATGGTGGATGAGCAACAATTGGCTTCTTTTGCTTTCTGCCGGAGGTAGGTACTTTACCGACTCGACCGGATATGATGCCGGCATACAGATATCATTCAGTTGGAGTCCCGGCCGAGCCATGCAGGACTATCATTCAAAATGGCAACCTCTCAAATCGTTTTTACAATGGCACCAACCCGCAATGTTCGTAACGGAGAGGATCAGTCCAATTCGGAGTGAAGATTAATCATGAAACGCGATTACATCAGCAACAGGCTGGAAGGTTGCCTCTCTCCGATAGCTCAAAAAGCCGGCATTTCCATTCGAAGCGCCCTTGTTGAAGATCTCTGGCATCGGGTCGCTTGGGATGCACACACTTCAACCAACAACTTCGAGTTGGATTTATTGAAAGCCGCAAGCTGCCTGCTCATCGAACTGGATCGCCTTTTATTGGGTGAATGGAGCAATTGGTTGCATTTTACAAACAATGTCCTTCCGGCTGCGACTCCCCAGCAGATACAGTCTCTTTGCTCGGAGTGGTGGCTGAGCCAAAAGCCGAATGCCGGCTTGGATAAAAAAACCAAACGTCTTCTCAGACGGCATCCTCCCAGTCTGGAAGCCTGCCTAGAGCTTCAACACTGCAACAATTACCGTATCGTGCAAAAAATGGAACACCTACTGGAGCTCTTCACCTCCAGCCACAGCCTAGCTGCCATGCCTTCCGACACCCAGGAACAGATGCTTTCGTTTTTTTGCCATTTGGTGGTTCAGGAAAGGCCCTGGCCCATGCGCATCGCCGCCTGCCGGGCATTAGGAGCGATGTTTGCATCTGGTCATAAGCCCGAAAGAGATGTCATCGCGCAACTCGAGTCCATTGTACTGAGCAAACGACTTCATCCCTATTTGCGGGCCGCGGCCCATGCCGGCATATACAAGGCGGATCCCAAGGTTTCTATCGAGCTTGCTCAAATCATTTTCGAACAGCCCGAAAAAAGCAAGGATGCGTTCTTGTTCCGTCGAGCTTTGCTGTATGTCATGGTTTCGTGTGGTCATCAGGGACACAAGCTTCTGAATAAAGCCGCGCAGAACGACGCCAGTCCAGCCGTAAAACAAAAAGCTCTGGAGCTACTAATTGGATCGGGCGATCGGTTATCGGAACCATTTTTCAGGCATGTCGTTGACACTGAATCACCCGAGGTAAGATCTGCATGGATCCTGGCTCTTATAAAAGCCAGATCCGATCTGGCAGTATGTAACGCCTTGAAGCTTGCCGGCTTCGACCTATGTATTGCGGATGAGCTGGAATATAAAATCGCATGCCTTAGAACTTTGGTGGATTGGCTCGTCTGCGTAAAACCGGATAGGGTCAATCAAAACATAATCCAATCATTTCAATCTTTAAAATCACTTTTGGAACAACACATAAAATCGACTGAAATCCATATCGGGCTGCATTCGCATTGGTGGTCGGTGATCTACTTGCTGTCCATTCGACTCGAACCCGACATTAGTCTCTATTTCAATTGGCTTCAAAACAAGCTGAATACCATCTCTGAAGGTGGGCGTTTACGCATCACCAACAAGCAAATTTTGCAAGATCCCAAAAAGATGGAAATGGTGTTGTCGGCATTGGCCTCCTATGATTTTGGATTGTATGTAAAAACAAAGCGCAACGCGTGGATTCTACAGAGGGGCACCAGAAGAAAACCCACGATTTGGCGTTTGGTGTTCGAGCTACTCAATCCAGCGTTCGACAAACGTCAAGCACATGCCTGCACCACGGGTATTCGCTATTATGGAAACTTATGGTTTCCATCTCTCATCATGGCCGACTTGACTCGAACCCGCGTCCCTGGGGAAAACAGCTATTTTGCTCCTTTTGGAAGTTGGGTACCTCAAATTCCAGGCCCTACCCAATCCTTAAACCTAGGGTTGCGCTCCCAAGTGCGTATGATCCTACCGGGCATATCGATTGAGTTACGTTCTACTACCAAACCCTTGCGCCGTATCACCTCTCAAACCTTGTGTAAAACTAAATTCAAGGCACTCGACGAGCAGCGCATGCGCAAGTTACAAGAGGGATACCCTCAGGCAATTTCTGAGTATCTCCTTTCTTATCAACACCAATGTCGCCAGTCCATACGGGCGCAATCCGAAGATCAAATTTGGGCGAAATATTTCGGCGCACCACCCAAAACAACGCTTCCCATGCTGCTGCCGATAACCTGGGTTTCCTCCGTCGGGGCGCAAAAAGCCGGTTTGTTCCAAGAGTTGTGGAATCCTACCACCAACACCCTGTACGATCTTGGTCTTTTTTTGGCAGTCAGTGGTGGTTTGCTCTTTGCCCATCGAATCGTCAAAACCCACAGGATAAAAAAGAGTCGGGAAAAAATCCCTTTGGTTATTGGTGGTTGGGGATCTCGGGGGAAATCGGGCACCGAAAGACTCAAGCAAGCGCTTTTTCATGGGTTGGGTTACCAAACGATTTCGAAAACCACCGGCACCATCGCCACGATTATCTCAAGCATACCGGGGGTCGATCCGGTTGAAATTCCATTATTTCGCCCTTTCAACAAAGCTACCATATGGGAACAGGCGAATGTATTGCATCATGCCTCTGAAATGGACGTCCAGGTTTTCTTGTGGGAATGTATGGCAGTCAACCCGCATTTCGTAGGTGTATTGGCAGGCGACTGGATGCACGATACATATTCCACCATCACCAATACCTATCCGGATCATGAAGATCATCAAGGTCCATCGGGATACGATGTGGCCAAAAGCATCTCCATGTTCACACCTCACAAAGCGCATCTTTTTACGAGCGAAAAACAAATGACTCCGGTGTTGCGGAAAATGGCAACCGAGAGAGGTAGCCATTTCAGCCGCCCGCCGGAAGCAGCCTCCTATTTGATTCCCAAGGAATATCTGGATCGTTTTCCCTACCTCGAACATCCGTTCAACATCGCGTTGGTACAAGAGCTTGCCCGTCATCTTGGGATTGATGAGGATCTGGCCCTGATTGTCATGGCAGACAACCTTTTGGCGGATATAGGCGGTCTGAAGCAATTCGGTCCAATCGACATCCATGGACGTACAACTCGTTTTTCAAACATCATGAGCGCGAACGAACGTGAGGGATTTCTCTCCAGCATGAAGCACCTGGGTTACAACCTATGGAAACATGAAAACCGCTTGCAGGATGGCTTGGTTCTCATTGTCAACAACCGGGAAGATCGGCCGGCGCGGTCCCGGGTGTTTTCTGAGCTGATTGTACGCGACACAGCCTCAAACGGCATTGTGGTTGTGGGCTCCGCAGTGGCGGAATTTACCGCCCTGTTGGATCAGGCTTGGTCGAGCTTCCTGCAAGAACGAGTCCAACCATCCGGACCTCAAGCCGATACCCAGATAAGATGGCTGCAAAGTCTCTTTCGGCCCATGCGCATCGACCCGGCCCAATCAAACCATTGGGAAAAGGTCATAGGCAACTGGCTCGGATTAAATCCCAACATCGTGCATACCGCTTTGTATCCCGTTTTTGAAGCCATCCAGAAAAAAACCGCAACCCACCAGGGTAGCTGGACGATACCGGCCATCGAGTCTTTGTATCTCGAACAAAAACCCGCGTTGCTTTCCGGCATCAAGGCTCTTCTATCCAACAGATCGGCTCATACAAATCAAAACGATCTTTTGGAGCCATGCGGTCTGGAGCTTGCACTGGCGGCGATACTTTCGGGTTACCATAAAAAATGCCTCGTCACTGGAAAAGCCCAAGCAGTCGCCGGTGAGTGTATCGAGCTTGCCAAGGTTTTATTCAAAAAACAAATCGTATCCATGGATAGCCCCGATCTGTCACCCGAGTCATTGCTTGAAATCGGAGTGTCTTTTGGACCGCCCGCTTCGAACATTCATTTAGTAGGTTGTCAAAACATCAAGGGAATCGGCCTGGCCTTGGTGCGCGCTTGGCAATCCATTACAACCATACAAGATAAATTAAGCCAATTGCATTCCAGGGACAAAACCACAAGTGAACAGGCTCTCGAGTGGTTGTGCTCTCATCAACTCTACACGCCGACTACGGCTCGCTTGGTTGTGCAAAATTTCGAAGCAAGTTGCAGCCATGACGTCTCCCGGCTTTCGTCCAAAGAAACCGCCCTTCTCGATCGTTTGAGAAAAAACAGCGATTCATCAAAACCAGCCGAAATACGAAAACCCCCAAAAAAATCCCTACTGGGACGCTTGGTTGGCAAAAACTTGAGCGCAATCCTGGATACCTTCGACAGCATCATCCGAAGACGGCAAAGCGACAAAATCATGAAGCTGCTGGCCTGCGGGCTCATCGGCCATAACGAAGCATCCAAAAAACTTCAAGAAATCCTCAACCGCCAAGATCTCATGATTTTGGGCTATAAAAAATCAAAGAAATCCGTCAATCCCTCGATCAAATAGCAGGTAATTTGATCATTTTTCCAAAAATAGAATAATTCTCAAGATCAACCAGAGCCGCATTGTATCTGCTTGTCCTCACAACAGTCATTATATTTGTCACACAAATCATCGCACCAACAACCTTTTGGAACCTGTAAACCACAATACTCCTTGCAAGAACTATTATCAGGTGTCGGTGTCGGACCGACGCTGGCAGGGGGTGGAATGATACGGTCTTGACCTTCGCAGCCGATCATACAAGACAAAGGCGTACAGAGGTTTAATGCCAGACACACATCCATCTGACGAAGCGCTTTGTCTGCCCAACAATTTAAATACGAACTTGATTGCAGACAGATACCTCCGATAAACCAGTTGGCGCCTGCTCCGAAAACTCTGCTCTTGAAAGGTTGATTAAAAACTCCGGGGGAACATGCAATAATACCCTTATTTTGAATAGTTATAGGAAAGCTCGATAGTGTCTCATGATTTGCAAGTTGCAGTCCCCCCGAATAGCCATGACCTATGCGCCCCCATAGCTTTAGATTTGAACAAGACAAATAATTTAACACATTTGTCAGGTTCTCTGCAGATCCAATCGCAGTCGTTGATACGTATCCGATCGATTTTGCCATAGAATGCGCTGTATTGATTTCACCAACCGCAGAAGAGATTGTTGACATTTCCGTACTCCAAAAAGTCTCTATCGAGCTATTGGGACAGCTGGGGTAGAATTGGCTGTCTAACTTGTTGGAATCTCCGTTGGAGTCAGACCCATTGATCAGATCCATCTAGTCAGTAGATTTGCTAATGTGTGTAAGCTTACCAGAAACGGCAACACCTGGCGCCACACCCCCCCCAGGTATCAGAAGGTGCTGCGTCGGCCGTAGCATAAAAAGCTCCAGCATCAGTCCCAGCGCCGGTATGCCCACCTCTTTGGAGTGCAGCAGGTAGTCGACTACCTCCTGCGATACCCTCATTATATACTTTGTGGCTCCCACTGGTTTTAATAGGTGGCTCGGTAGGCGTGGCATCAGACCTGCTTGTTAGTCCACCATGATAGTATGTATCCGATCCATACGGAGCACCACTTGCCTCCGGCCATTTGTCATTATCATAGTCGTTCCTTCCGGGTTCCATTACCCAGAGACTCACCCATTCATTCCGATTGCCAATCATATCTTCGGCGCCCCATTTAGAAATGCAATGGGTAGCATTTCCTGTATCTCGTGCAGACTTATTATTTTCATTATCACCTATTTTCGTCTTGCATTCCTGAAGTGTCCCGGTTGAAGGCTCAGACGGATCGATGGTTCCTGATACAGCCGCCTGCCATTGTTCGTTAGTGCACAATGATTTACCTGACAATGCGCAGGCTTGTTGCGCCTGAAACCACGTGATGCCACCCGCCGGCTGCACATGAGATATGGAACAACTATACAATGGTTTGGACCAGTTGCCATTGTTGGTGAATCCAACTTTTTGTGCATCATTTGCTTCCAGGCCGTACTGATTGCCATTGCATGTCGGCTTTTCCCAAAGAGAACTCTCGTATTTATCTATCCAGAAATTACCGATTTTGACCATGACATCGAATCTTCCGTTGCCAAGATCTTTTTCACAATAAACGTAATCTGTAATCTGAGTTTTCTGAACATAACCCCTAGGACAATTGGGATTTTCATCTTGCCCTGGATCTCCCTTGTCCCCTTTTTCCCCCTGTAAGACGTATACTTGGGCCTCCACTTTTCCAGAGGAACCGTTTAATACCAGAGTAAAGGCCCCGGCAACGAGCATAGCAGGTAATTTCAATTGTATTTTCATGGTATTTCCTCCCTGAATTACGAGCAAACCATCTTCCTCTGAAAAAACGACCTCTCCATTCTGGATAAGCTCTGCCTTGCTAATGTCCTGCAGGTTTTCTCCATGGATGATCCATGTGTCTTGAAACCGATTTTTTGCATCGATTCGATCTAAAATGGTATTTAGCTCGTCATTGTCGGTGGAAATTCCGCTTCGCGTACCATTGCCAGTAATACCCGTTATCTTCGGCAAAAGTACCTCCACCTCCACCGGCCCGGGGCAAGAACTCAAGCAAAAATTCAAAACTAAAATTAAACAGAACCATTTTGTTTGATACAAATGATTTCCCTCCAGAAACAACAATGACATATTAATGGGTACCCAATTTATAACGGATATCTTTCCGGATTGCAATTTAAAATTTAGGTTTTCACTATATGAATTTGACAAGATCATAAGGCATAACCACGAGAAATACCCTAAAATTGTGTTTGAAGGATTTACAAAAATGCCGCATGAGTCGTCCATTGAGATACATGCCCAGGCCGAACCCGTTTTCGAGATCACCTGCCGCACCATACAAGCCAGGTTACTCCTCAAACCTGCCAACCCAAGTGCCACCCAATTCCTCAAGTAATCCCCAAGCCAGGACCACACCATTCTCTACCCCTATTATGTAAAGAGTCGTCATCTTCTTGACATGATATGCAAATGTGATAGCCTTGGAGGCTCCATTCAATCATTCTTAGGGGGGAATACCATGGGTTACACAGACTGGATCTGCGATAATCAAAACGGGAATGTTGTTGGACCAATAGCAGCACCTGAGGGCAACCCGATCATTGCTCTCGAAGTCCGAGAGCAAGGTGGCTATGGTGTTGTCAACTTCAGAATTGGATCTTTTTTCAATGGTGAGCTTACCTATTCCGCCTGGGTTTGCAACAACCTAAACGGTGTCGTAAAAACCGCAACAGTTTTTGGTGAAACCGTAAAGGGAGTGGTAGCTTACGAGCAGGGCGGGTATGGATTGGTAGACATTGGACTGGTGTACTCCGGCGGTATCAAATGGTGCACCGGAAATCACAGCGGCTCACTCAGAACATTGGAATTCAAACCTGGTTCAATGAATGGTATGGATGGTAGAGAACAGGGAGGCTATGGCATTGTCAACCTTCGCTGCAGTCTAGAGTAACAACCAAATTCATATCATCATGTAATCTCCACGTTCAAGTGCCGAGATTTGTCCGGCAAATTCGCTCATATCAAAATCCTGCATATCTCATAAAAACGATTGCGTAAGGATATTCGCTTTGCTTCTATCCCTTTCTATTGTTTTCCAGCTCTGTATTTACTCGCCAGTTGCATAAAATGCCGTCATCCTGGATAGATTCTATCCAGGATCCATTGTTAAAATCATAGATTCCGGCTTAAAGCATGCAAGAATGACATTGTTTCCAAAAGCCACAAAAAGTTAAATCCCGCCTCAATCAAATATATGCACACATTTTGTTGTAGTCAGCTAATTTCGTGCGCTCTCAATACATCGTTATTTGCAACGTTGGGGTGTATTGAGAAACCCAAACGATAAATTTCGGCGGAAAATCTTAAAATCCCAATGAGTTTCTGGTACCTTTTCGGTCCTCTTTGTTGACATAATCTACATTATGTCAACTTCACTTTGATCCAAATAAGATTTACTGAAAGAAGGCTTGCGTTTTCACTTCAACGGTTATATCGATGCACAAATCACATTTCTCGCGAGAAGAAAGGGGTCCAAAGTGAAAATAGCACATTGTTTGCTCGGAGTCTTTTTTGTTTCAGGGTTGGTTGTTACATTTCCGGCCCTGGCAACGGCTCAGCAACCCGATAGAGATGATCCTAACGTGGATACACAATCCCAGACGGATGGGCGGAAAAAACCTACCGAGCCGCCGGCACCCGAACCTAAATACAATCCACCGGAAGAACATGATCCGGTGGAAGAAATCACCATTGTCGGATCGAGGCGTCAAACCCGATCCAAAATGGATACCATGGCTCCAGTGGATGTCATCGACATTTCAAACTTAAAGAAGCAAGGTGCGGCGGACATGAGCGACATGTTGAGAACTTTTGTACCTGCCTACAACGTCAACCAGCAACCCATAAGCGATGCCGCCACATTGGTACGCCCCACCAACCTGAGGGGATTACCGCCCGACATGACGGTTGTGCTCGTAAACGGTAAGCGCAGACACCGTGCTTCCGTTATATCGTTTATCGGCGGAGGGGTATCCGACGGCTCTCAGGGTGTAGATGTGTCGGTCATACCATCGATCGCTCTTTCTCGAGTAGAAGTTTTGCGTGACGGCGCGGCCGCACAGTACGGCGCGGATGCTATCGCCGGGGTTATCAATTTCGTTCTCAAGGATTCTGCAGACGGTTTGAACCTTCAGACCCAATATGGAAAGACATACACCGGAGACGGAGCCAGTATGACATTTGCAGGCAACTGGGGTATGCCGTTTACCGAGCATGGTTTCATCAACTTCAGCGCGGAGTACAGCACCACCGACCCCACCAGCCGAAGTGTTCAACGAGCGGACGCCGCAGAGCTTCGCGCTCAAGGAAATTTGGCGGTCAGGGATCCTGCTCAGATTTGGGGTGGACCTGAGGTAAGCGATAATGTCAAGTTGTTTGCAAATGTCGGCTTTGACGTGGGAGAGAAAGCCCAAACCTATCTTTTTGGCAACTACGCCCACAGGTTTGTTCTGGGAGGGTTTTATTACCGAAATCCGGATGCAAGAGAGGGTGTGTTTGTATACAAAAATGAAAGTGGAGATCTATTTCGTTTGGTCGGAGATCTCAACCCCGATGATGGAGTTACCTGTCCAATCGTACCGGTCGGTGACGATGCTTTACTCTCCGAAGTCATGGAAAATCCCGAGTGTTTTGTGTTCAATGAGCTGTATCGAGGTGGGTTCACGCCTCAGTTCGGCGGTGATGTGGAAGATCTGAGCTTGGTGGGTGGGGTAAAAGGAATACTGGATTCGGGCCTTCGGTGGGATTTGAGTGCAGGTGTGGGTCAAAATCAAGTAACTTTTCTTATCAAGAACACGGTCAATGCATCCTTAGGACCAAAATCTCCAACCCAATTTACTCCCGGCGCGTACCGCCAAACTGATCAAAATTTTAATTTCGATTTGGTATATCCAATCAGTGTGGATTTTCTACAGTCGCCCATCAATGTGGCCGGTGGCATTGAATATCGGGAAGAAAAATTCGTTGTATCCGAAGGTGATCGTAAATCTTTCGAGATCGGTCCGTTGTTCGACCAGGGATTCAGCATCGGATCCAACGGGTTTCCAGGCTTCTCCACCGATCAGGCCGGATCGTTCACCCGGCGCAATACGGCCGGTTACCTGGATCTCGAAGCGGATGTACTATCCGATTGGATCATCGGTTTGGCAGGCAGAGTCGAACACTTTGACACCTTCGGGACTACCGCCACGGCAAAACTGTCCACGCGTATAAAAATCATCGACGACGGGATTTTTATTCAAGACTTGTCGCTTCGAAGCACAGTCGGTAGCGGTTTTCGAGCCCCCACGCCGGGACAAGCAAACGTAAGCAACGTAACCACGATGGGTTATCCGGACGGTAGGTTGATCAATCGGGGGACCATTCCGCCTACCAACCCGATTGCCAGATCAAAAGGTGGCAAAGAGCTGCAGCCCGAAAGAGCTATCAATGCGGGTGGCGGATTGGTACTGAATTTTCTCGAACACCTGACGGTTACGGCTGATTTTTACTACATCAAGGTAAAAGATCGAATATCCCAATCTGCAACCATGACCCTTACACCCGAAGAAGCCCTAGCACTCGAAAAGTCGGGCGTGCGGGGAGCATCCGATCTGGGAGAATTTCGATTTTACACCAATGCGTTCGACACAACCACCCAGGGTGCGGATGTCATCGGCAGCTTCAAATACGATTGGGCTTATGGAGCCCAATCCCGGTTGAGTCTGGCCTACAATTGGAACAAGACTTCTGTAGACAGCTACATACCCGGAGTTATTAATGATCAACGCATATTGGAGTTGTCGGAATATCTACCACGGCACAGATTTGTGATCTCAGCAAGCCATGCGTACGACGCCATCCGACTGCTAGCCCGGCTCAACTATTATGGTGATTATAAAGATCCGGAAACCAGCGGAGACTATAACTATGCTCCAAAACTCTTGGCCGATCTGGAGATTGGGTACACCTTGGATCAAACCTTGACGCTTGTGGTAGGTGCCCACAATATCTTCAACACATTTCCAGACCGACACATGGCAAGTACCAACACCGGAAACAAATATCCGCAGAACTCCCCCGCCGGAACAAATGGAGGATTTTGGTATACCCGCCTCGAAGCCCATTTTTAGTCCGATGTTTTTGCCGATTGTATCAGGCGGACACCTGTGTTAGAAATTTCCACGGAATTCATTGAAACCAGTACAGGTGAGCCATGGCACATCATCCTTTGGTCTTGTTCTTGTCTTTACTCTTACCCTTGCCCGCGCCGGCTGCCAGCCGGCCTGTAGATCTGATTTTATGGAATGGAAAAATCGCCACAATGGACACCCAAAATCGTATCGTCTCGGCTGTGGCCGTCCGGGGGGATCGAATTTCGGCAGTTGGATCGGACACCAAAATCAAAGCCCTGGCTGGTCCTAAAACCGGTTTTATCGATTTGCAGGGCCGTTTCGCCATGCCCGGATTCATTGATTCACACGGCCACTTTTTGACGCTCGGTTTCTCCAAAATGCAACTCGATCTGTCCTCCGCTCGCTCCTGGGTAGAGATCGTCTCCCGAGTGGCCGAGATTGCCAAAACAACTCCCCCTGGTGAGTGGATCCGGGGCTTCGGCTGGCATCAAGAAAAATGGAGTCAATCTCCCAAGCCGGCTTTCAACGGTATGCCCGAGCACACACTTTTGAGTGAAGCGGCGCCGGACAATCCGGTACTGTTGATGCACGCAAGCGGGCATTGCTGTCTGGCCAACCTGAAAGCCATGCAGATATCCGGCATTGAGAAAAACACGCCCGATCCGCCGGGAGGCACAATTATACGAAATTCCGAGGGAGAACCCACCGGCGCATTCCTGGAGACGGCCGAAAAATTTTTTTTCAACGCAATACAACACCGGGAAAAAATGCGCACTCCAAACCAACGCAGGGATCTATCCCTGAAAGCCGTCAGGCTTGCACAGGAAGAATGCCTGCGTCATGGCGTAACCAGCTTTCATGATGCCGGAGTAGCCTTCACGACCGTCGATCTCTATCGACAGCTGGCCGAAACTGGAAAACTCAACGTGCGCATCTACGCAATGTTGAATGAAAACAACGCCGCGCTTACGAAACACATCCAGCGCTATCGCCTGATAGGAGCCGGCAATCATCATTTGACGGTCCGCTCCATCAAACGGCTCATCGACGGAGCCCTGGGATCGCACGGAGCCTGGTTGCTCGCACCATACAACAGTTTGCCGGAGAGCACCGGCCTCAATACGGAATCAATCGAAGCCATGCATGCAACGGCCGCCATCGCCGAGGCCAACGGTTTTCAGCTCTGCACCCATGCCATCGGAGATCGCGCCAACCGTGAGACCCTGAATATATATGAGACCATTTTCAAGGCAAACCCCAAAAAAGAGCCTAGGCGCTGGAGAATCGAGCATGCCCAGCATTTGGACCCGATCGACATCCCCCGGTTTCCGAGGTTGGGCGTCATTGCCGCCATGCAGGGTATTCATTGCACCTCGGACGCTCCTTGGGTGCTCAAACGGCTCGGCAAAGCCCGCGCTGAATCCGGCGCTTATGTTTGGCGTAGGCTCATCGATGCCAAAACGATGGTGAGTAACGGCACCGACGTACCGGTCGAATCCATTGATCCCATCGCATGCTTTGCAGCATCCGTCACTCGACGGCAAGCAGATGGAAAGCTTTTTTTTCCCGACCAGCGTATGACCCGCCAAGAAGCGTTACGCTCTTACACGATCAACGGCGCATATGCAGCGTTTGAAGAAAAAATCAAAGGTTCCTTAGAGCCCGGAAAACTTGCCGATATGGTTGTTCTTTCCGGTGATCTGCTCACCGTATCCGAATCCGATCTATCAAAAGTACGGGTCGAGACTACCATTGTGGGAGGTCGAGTGGTCTTTGAAAAAAAATAAACCCAACAACCTCGTATAGCCGCCGGCCATAACATCCATCAGAATAATCATTCACCTGGAGTATCGGAGACTCTTGAGATTTCGAGGACTTGTCTGAGCAGGGTTTACAAGCAATCGATGTATGATTGCTTGTAAACCCGCGAGTTTCGCAGAAATCGAAAGAGTCAC
This sequence comes from Myxococcota bacterium, assembly GCA_041560255.1. GTDB lineage: Bacteria > Myxococcota > B64-G9 > B64-G9 > B64-G9 > JBFFBT01. The sequence goes on from JBFFBT010000010.1 coordinate 26,569, forward strand.
CGATACTCCAGGTGAACGCTTACTCATCAGACAAATATTGCATGGACCGCAAGTCGGAATCTCATCGATCTTTTTCTTCAAGGCCCTTTTCATTTCCAGCAATCAAGGCTATGGTGATGTTTTGTGCTTGGGTATCATGGAGCCTTCAACATGACATCGATTGGGTTGCAAATAAGCCCTCAAATGAACCTTTTGGGATACATTCTCAAGGCGGTCATAGAGAGAAACCTCCAAACAGAACATGGTCGTAGAGTATTTTCACGTCTTCGCGGCACCTACCTGGTGGGCGCTTCGGCCATGCAGGTCACACTCGTGTTTCATGATAACGGACTCGAAATTCACTCGGGCAAAACAAGTACACCCGATGCCTGGGTCTGGGGACGCCTGGATGCATTGCTCGGTGTCGCGCTTCAAAAAGGCCTACTCAAACCCATCATAAAAAGACAGCTTCGAGCCGGTGGAAAAGTTTGGCGGCTCATCAAGCTGATTGGATTGCTGCGTACCGAGGTAAAAACATGATTTCACAACTCGAGCAACTCTTTAAAGAAAAACTCGGACCTGAAAATGTTACCTGCGATCCGCAGATCCTGGCCGCATACTGCAGCGACATGACCGAAAATGAGGCCGGAAATCCCCAGATTATGGTCTATCCCATGTGTATCGAACATGTGCAGATCATACTCAGGGAAGCCAACCAAGCCGCAATACCGGTGGTTGCCGTCATGGCGAATTCCAACCTTGGCGGTTTGAGTATTGCCATGCAGGGAGGCATTCTCGTCAATTTTCAAAAAATGAACCAAATTTTAGAAGTCAACCCGGATGACAGATATATGATGGTTGAACCCGGTGTGACTTGGCAACAAATACGAGATTATCTCAAACACCACCATCCCGCACTTCGTTTCGCATACCCGCTTTCTCCCCCTGATACCGGTGTGGTGCAGAATTGCCTCATGGATGGACTGGCCAACCTCTCATTACGTCACGGCTCGGCTTCCCATTGGATCAACGCCATTGAAGCTGTTTTAGCAAATGGAGAGTTGGTGCGTACAGGCCATTTGGCTTTTGGATCGAAAACCCCTTGCACCAACGCCCCTTTTCCAGCCCTACACGGGCTGTTCGTCGGGTTTCAAGGCAGGACCGGCCTGGTGGTCAAGATGTCAATCCCACTTTGGCCCGAAAAGAAATACCGTCGTAGGTTTTTTCTCATGGCATACCAATCCGAGCACGCCTTTCGGTTGATTCGCAATGTGTGCATGGAGGAGGTGGCCGATGACTTGGGTACATTGTCATTACCAACCGGAAAGATGTTGTTTGGAGAAAGAAATCCCATCTATCGGGATCCCACCGAGCCCTTGTTGTTTATTTACCTCGATGTATCCTCGAATCATAAAAAGATTTTCTCCTATAAACAACAAATCATCTCAGAACTCATTGATGCCGAGAAAAAACGTCAAGGCAACTTCGACGGCCCTCTCGACATCCTGGAGCTGACCAAGTTGGAGCCCAGGTTCGAGAAATTTGCAGATTTTCCTACCCGTTTGGATTTTTTGTTGGATCATCCCGGAGGTGGACTTACCTGGGTAGGCACGTACGGCCCCATGAGTCGTTTCAAAGAAGGATTTGAAAAAGGCTCTCAAATCATGCTGGCCTCCGGATTTCCGCCGTTGATCGTGGCCAGGCCGATGCGCACAGGTCATTTCGGAGTCCTAAGGTGGATTACGGTATTTGATCGTTCCAATCCCTCGGAGCGAGAAAAAGTACGCACATTGAATCAAAAGCTCGCCGAAATGGCTATCGACTTGGGCTTTTTTCCATACAAAACCCCCCAGTGGATCTGGCAACAGTTTGAAAATCGGATGGATCCTGGATTTCGTCGTTTGGTCAAAGATATCTGCCGGCTCATGGATCCCACCGGAATCCTCAACCCAGGCCACCTCGAGTTTTCAGATCCAATCCGTTGAAACCCGCATCCGTGACAAAACCGTGATACTCTGATTATCTCCGTGTGACCCTGTATTGCTTATATAAATAAATCATGAAGATGTATGCAATATTCATCAAAGAGTGTAAACTAAGCAAATGGCAAATGGGTCTAAATGAGTTAGTTTTCATGTCATTCGAGAACATAGTGAATCGACATCGAGATAAAAATCTTTGTACATATTTCCGGGGAACCAAATGAAATCATATTTAAGAGCCATACTCGTTGTGATGATTCTTATCATCGGATTCTTTGCCTATACATACTTGATTCGAACCAAGCCCGTCCCCAAGAGAATTCCCGCCGAGGAGCGAGCCACCGCGGTAGAAGTAATCAGCGCCGAGCCCGGCAGCGAGCATGTTATCGTAAGCGCCATGGGATTGGTCATGGCGGCCAAATCGATCACGGTCTTACCTGAAGTCCACGGCCGCATTGTAGTTCAAAACTCGAAGCTTATTCCGGGTGGATCTTTCAAGGCCGGCGAGTTGCTCGTCAAGCTCGATCCACGTGATTATGAGCTTGCAGTAAAACAACAATCAGCCCGAGTGGTTCAAGCCGAAGCAGAGTTGGCCAAAGAGCGCGGGCTCAAAGCCGTAGCCGAAAGAGAGTGGAGCCTCATACAAGACGAAGTCAAGCCGACCGAGGAAGGCCGTAAGCTCGCACTGCGGGAAATCCAACTTGAAAACTCCCAAGCCATGCTGGCGTCGGCGCAAAGTGCGCTCGAACAAGCTAAGCTGCAACTGTCCAGAACCATGATTCGGGCCCCTTTCGATTGCCTGGTTATCGAAGAGTATGTGGACCCGGGCCAGGTAGTATCCAGCGCCACCAAAATTGCCACTTTGGTTGCCAGTGACAAGTTTTGGGTTCGAACCTCGGTGCCTTTGGATAGCCTTGGTTGGATAAGCATACCAGGGATCAACAGCGAATCAGGCTCAGAGGTCAAGGTCATACAAAAGACCCATCGATCCCAGAATTCCGAGTGGAAAGGAAGGATTATCAAGTTGTTGGGCAACCTGGATCCCCGTGGGAAAATGGCCCGGCTGCTGGTTGAGGTTGATCAACCTCTCGGAGTCACAAACCGAGAAAAAAAGTTCATGCCCCTTTTGTTGGATGCATTTGTCAATGTCTATATACAAGGCCTAAGAGTGGATAACGTTTACGCCCTACCCCGCCGAGCTTTACGTGATAAGGATCGCATCTGGGTGATGACCGAAAACAGCCGATTGGAAATCCGCCCGGTCGAGGCAATCTGGACCTATCAAGATAAAGTGTACATTCAGGGCGAGTTGAAACCAACCGAACGGGTGATTGTAAGCTCGATAAAAGCTCCGGTGCACAATATGCTGGTCGTAACCGGGTCGGATGAACCCCAAAACAGCCCGGCCTCACCCAAACCCACCGAGCAACCCGCCAACATCAGCCAAAAAATGTCTAAAAAACCGGAGAATCAATTATGACTCTCAAGGACACAAACCCAACCGATTCGACCTCCGGATCGATCGGCCGCGGACCCATTTCGTGGATGGCTCGCAATCCGGTCACCGCCAATCTTCTCATGATATCCCTGCTGGTGGGTGGGTTATTGATGAGCTTTCGGATGCGCAAAGAAGTTTTTCCAAGAATCGCCCCGGACAGCATCTCCATTTCGGTGGTTTATCCGGGAGCCAGCCCGGCGGAAGTCGAGCAAGGTATCCTGCTTGCAGTCGAAGAAGCCGTACGACCTTTGGACGGCATCAAGGAAGTACGTTCGACGGCGCTCGAATCCGTGGGCAGGATCGAAGCCGAGCTCCAAGTGGGAGCGGATCGCAACAAGGCTCTATCCGATGTCAAAAATGCCGTGGATCGCATCACCACCTTTCCGGTCGAAGCCGAGCGCCCCATTGTCAATCTGCCCGAATGGCGCACCCAAGCCATCAGCCTGGTGATTTATGGAGACGAAAACGAAAAAGTCCTGCATTCATTAGGGGAAAGAATCCGAGACGATCTGCTCAGGTTACCCGATATATCCTACGCCGAATTGGCGGGTGTAAAACCTCTGGAAATCGGTATCGAAGTACCTACGGATACACTTCGAAAATACGGCTTGACCATTCCCCAAATCGCCAACATGGTGCGGCGTACCGCCATCGAGCTGCCGGCGGGAGGCATCAAATCGGACGGCGGAGAGGTGCTGCTTCGCACCACTGAAAGAAGAGATCTCGGCCGGGAGTTTCGTTCTATTCCGGTGCTTACCGGAGAGGACGGCAGCGCCGTAAAGCTGGGCGATATCGCCTCCATCAACGACGGTTTTGCGGAAGTCGACGTGGAAGCGTTTTTTGAAGGCCGACCGGCTGTCACCATCGAAGTGCACAGCTTGGGAAATCAATCCCCCACCGATGTCGCCGCCGCCGTCAAAGATTTTGCAGAACGACTCAAACCCACCCTGCCGCCCGGAATTTCCGTAACCACCTGGAATGACATGGCCAGTATGTACGATGATCGGCTGGATTTGTTGTTTCGAAACGCGGGCCTCGGCTTGGCGTTGCTTTTGTTGATTCTGGGACTGTTTCTCGAGCCCAAGTTGGCGTTTTGGGTCATGATGGGGATACCCATATCTTTTTTGGGATCGGTCATTTTGCTACCGGCCATGGATGTCTCTTTGAATATGGTATCGCTTTTTGCCTTCATCGTAACCCTCGGCATGGTGGTGGACGATGCCATCGTGGTGGGTGAAAACGTCTTTCGTTTGAGACGCGAAGGTCTTCCCACTCTGAAAGCCGCTATTGCCGGGGCCAAAGAAGTATCTACACCGGTATTTTTCTCCATCGCCACTACGGTAACCGCGTTCTTTCCCTTGTTGTTTGTCCCCGGAATCCGGGGTAAGTTCATGGCGTGCATCCCCCTGGTCGTCATTTTCGTCCTGATTGTCTCCCTACTCGAATCCTTTTTTATACTTCCCGCCCACCTGGGTCATCTCAAAAAAGCCCGGGGCGGCGGATTGTTCGGCATCTTTGCCAAATTGCCGGCTCTTACGACCCTCCAGGGAAGGTTTTCCATATCGGTGGAGAGGTTTGTTGATAAATATTACGTCCCCCTGGTTGACAAGGCACTTCGTCAACGTTGGATCACAGTCGCATTATCGGTCGCCGTACTGCTTACCACCATCGGGTTGGTCAAGGGCGGGCGGGTCAAATCCATCGATTTTCCCAGAGAAGAATCCGACTGGGTTACCTCAACCGTAAGATTGCCGTTCGGCGCCCCGGTGGACGACACCCGCAAAATCATGAAAACCATGGTCCAAAAAGCTCAGGAAGTCATCGAGGAAAACGGTGGACAAAGAATTTCGACCGGAATTTTTTCCATGTTGGGAGTGGCCTTCGGCCGCAGGCACAATCATGGCACCGGCGGACACCTGGCTTCGGTCGCGGTGACCTTGGTCCCGCTGGATCAACGGGATATCGGCTCCCATCAATTTTCGGTGTTATGGAGAAAAAAGCTCGGCCGACTTCCGGGGGTCGAATCTATCAGCTTTGATTCGAGCACCGGACATTCGGGCTCCAAACCCATCGATCTGGAGCTGAGCCATGCCGACATTACAAGCCTCGAATCTTCGGCCAATGATTTGGCCGTGATACTGGGATCTTTCAACGGGGTAAAAGACGTCGAAGACGGGATCGAACAGGGCAAACCCCAACTCGATTTTACTCTTTCACAAAACGCAACCGCCGCAGGCATTACGTCGGTGGATCTGGCTTCCCAAGTGCGCTCTGCCTACTTCGGCGCGGAAGCCTTCCGGCAACAACGTGGTCGGCATGAAATGAAAGTAATCGTACGGCTCCCCCGGCATGAAAGAGAAAGCCTGCAAAGCTTGGACGAAATGATCATTCATACCTCGGATGGTAGTGAAATGCCTCTCAGGCAAGCCGCGTTGGTACGCCACGGGCGGGCTTATACGGCCATCCAACGCACGGATGGGCGCCGCACCCTGCGGGTGCAGGCGGATGTGGACGAAACCCAAGCCAATCCGCAAGAGGTCATCGGCGAGCTGTTCCAAAAAGGTACGATAGATAAACTCAAATCAAAATACCCGGGTCTAGGGGTGGGCTTTGCAGGTAGACAAAGAGACATGCAGGATTTTTCCCAGTATTTGTTGGTTTCGTTTTCCATGGCGCTCATCGTCATGTATCTGCTCATCGCCATACCTCTCAAAAGTTATTTGCAGCCCCTGTTCGTGGTGATGGCGGCGATTCCTTTTGGCTACGTCGGAGCGGTATTGGGACATTTGATCATGGGTATGGATATGAGCATGATAAGTCTCATGGGAGTGGTGGCCCTGGCAGGCGTGGTGGTCAACGACTCCATCGTGCTCATTACTACCGCCAACCGATTCCGGGATACATCTGCAACCCCTTTGGAGGCCTGTCTCAAGGCCTGTAAACAGCGGTTTCGACCCATCATGCTCACTTCACTGACTACATTCGGTGGACTGGCCCCCATGATCTTCGAGACATCCCTGCAAGCTCGATTCATCATCCCCATGGCCGTAAGCCTGGGGTTCGGGGTTATCTTTTCGACAATATTCGTTCTTTTGCTCGTACCCGCTCTGTATGTCATCATTGAAAACTTCTCACATCGTTCGAGAAGCCTGTTTTCCTCCCCGCTCCCCGAACCATCCCTTCCCATGGAGGAGAGCCGATAATGCGATGTTTGCATGTTTTTCTATCAATTTTAATTTTCAGCATCATCACCGCCAACCCGGCCCAAGCCGGCCCCTCTCAGTCGGACCCGGTGCCCGAGGAATTGCCAAAGATCGTTCCCGGTAAAGAGCTGACCCTTATCGAAGCGCTTCGCATCGCCAATCGACGCAACCTGTCGATCGAAGCCTCCCGCACCACAGTCATCCAAGCCCAAGCCCAGCTCAAAAGCTCCTGGGGCCTATTGTTGCCGCAAGCCAATGCCACCGCAACCTTCATCTACAATGATCACGCAAACATCGCCGATACGCCCAGCGGCCGGATCGTCATCGCGGAACAAACCGATCTGCGCGGTGATCTCATTGTAAGCATGCCGCTTATCAACCCCCAAAGTTGGCATAACATCTCACTGCAATCCAAAAGCCTCGAAGCCGCCGAGTTGAGCATCGAATCGGCCCGCCAAAATCTGCTTCTCTCCGTAGCCCAAGCATATTATCAAGCACTTACAGCCCGGACTCTCATTGCCATCCACCGCAACCAGATTCAATCTTCCAGGCGACACTTGACCGTCGCCACGGTCAGACACCAATCCGGCACCGGCCAACGTCTGGACGCCATCCGTGCGAAAACCGAGCTCCTCACCGCCTATGAAGAGCTTCTCAATGCCCATACCGGACTCGAAAACGCCAGAGACGCCTTGGCTGTGTTGCTCAATCTCGATGAGATGCCCCTCCCGGTGGAGGAATCCGGCGCCCAGCCACCCGAGCTATCCGAGCGACAACTCGTATCCCTGGCGCTACAGCACCGAGAAGATATCAAATACCAACGCGCGCTGGTGGAGATCGCCGACAGTCAAATTACGGCCGGCTGGATGCAATTTGTACCCTCACTCCAAGCCCAGTGGAAATCGAACTACACGCTCAACCCCAGTGATTTCGGATCGAAGGATGACATGCGCTGGTTTATTACTCTCAGTCTCTCGATACCCATCTTTGATTATACCCGGTACGCCGACCTGGACTTCAAACGAGCCGAGCTGTATCGGGCCCAACTTCATGCCCAGCAAACCGAGCTCGAAGCACAAGCCGAAGTACGCAAGGCCCGCCGCGAGTACCTCACCGCGAAAGCCCAAGTCGATACCGCCCAAACCAAGGCGGATCTCGCCCGTCAGTCGTTGCAGCTCGCCGAATCCGCCTACGAAAACGGGACCGGCAATTCCTTAGAAGTCACCGACGCCCGCAGAGTCAGCCGCTCGGCGGACATCGACCTGGCGGTAAAAGATTTTTTATCCCAACTTTCCATGCTGAATCTTCTGCGCGCCATCGGCACGGATATGCTTTCGGTCGCCGGATAATCGAAGCATATCGTCCAAGTTAATCCGTCACGATTTCTTGAGCTTGCCGGTGTGAAGTGCTACATATTGACAGAAGAGGCCCGCCGTACGGCGTATTCCTGAGCCGATACGGGCATCCAGAATGGCATGGAAAGGCAAGGTATCTCTTGATCGACAGTCAGGCAGTCTTTATTTACTCATCCAAGTTTTCAGAATACGAATACCCCCCATCCTGCCCATTGAGCACCAAAAGGGCCTTGAGAACATATGAAATCCTGAGCTCCATGGGATTATTGTACGGCGATGACAGACGGATCGAATCGCCTGTCGAAGCTGAGAGAAAAGAGCTGGAACGTTTTCACACCACAGCGTATCTCGATGTACTTGAAAAAGCATCCAACGGCATATTTGACGAAGCGTTTTTATACATGGGACTGGGAACCCCGGATAATCCATTATTTCCCGGGATGTACAATTATGCCGCCCTGGCAAGCGGCGCAAGTATTCTGGGCGCGGAGCTGATTCTTTCGCGCAAGGCATCCGTGGTGTTCAATCCATCCGGCGGCTACCATCACGCCAGATCGCAAAGGGCGGCCGGCTTTTGTTTTATCAACGACGTCGTGTTAGCCTGCTTGAAACTGGCGGATGCCGGACAAAGGGTCGCCTTTATCGATGTGGACGCCCATCATGGTGACGGCGTTCAGGAGGCTTTTTACCATCGCAACGATGTGATGACCATTTCACTGCACGAAAGCGGGCATACACTGTACCCGGGCACCGGATTTGAGCATGAGATGGGCACCGGTGAGGGTATGGGATACAGCCTGAACCTTCCCCTCCCGGTAGGAACGTACGACGAAATCTACTATCAAGCCTTTAGGCAAACCGTTTTACCCTTGTTGGGCTGGTATGCACCGGACGTCTTGGTGGTCGAGCTCGGTATGGACGGACTGTCGGCCGATCCACTTGCGCATCTCAATCTCACCAACAATGTCTACGCAGACATTCTCAAATTGCTGCTTGAGTTAAAAAAACCCATATTGGCCACCGGAGGCGGTGGTTACAACCCCGAAAACACCGCGCGTGGCTGGGCGTTGTGCTGGAGCGTGCTGTGCAATGATACCTACGAACAAGATCTCAACATCGGTATGGGCGGTGTGATGCTTGAAAGCACCGAATGGTTCGGGGGCCTTCGGGATCGAGCGCTTCTTACCCACGGGGGCCAGAGAAAAAAAATCGATGATGCCGTCTCTTTATCAATCAAGACGATTCATGACAACCTGTTTTCCCTGCACGGCATTACGCCGTAATGATGTTTCTTTTCACAAGCTCCGTGCGCAAGGCATCACAACCCTCAAACCGCACCGCGTCCATTCCACAAGCCAGCGCACCTTGAATGTTTTTTTCCAAATCATCCGTGAAAAAGCATTTATCGGCATCAAACCCCATATTGGAGGCGGCCTGCAAATACGATCTTTTGTCGGGTTTCAAGGTGCCGATCTCGAAGCTCAAGGTGGGTTTCTCGATGCGCTGTAACCAGGGATAGCTTTCGAGAATATATGCCCAATGCAAAGGATCGGTATCCGACAACAATCCTACCGCAATCCTGTCTCCTACCTCGGCAAACAGCTTCGCCATTCCATTCATGGGATGAAAGATATCACACCACAAACCCACAAAATCATCATAGGTTAGGTCCATGCCCAATAGATTCATCAATTCGTGATGAAAATATTTTGGAGCGACGAGTCCGCGGGCGTATTGATCATAGAGAATTTCCCATTTCGATCCGATCGGAGTTCTCTGCCCGGGAGGTCCAAAGATTTCTTTCATCTCGGGCCACAGACCCGTGGATAAATCCCAGTCCACCAATACTTTTCCAAGATCAAATATCACACATTCCACCCTTGCCATAAAACTTTTCCTTTCCGCCAAATCCATATAGCATGGCATGTGTTGGAGCCTGCATTCTAAGATAAAGGTTGCATGAAATACCGGGAGAAAGACAATGAAAAACACCTGCCCGATCGCCTTGGTTGGTTTTCTTTTGTTTTTTTCTGCATGCTCGACTTGTCAAGAGCCCGAAGGTGACGAGAAGCAGATCAAAAACCTCGTCACATTCTTGCTCACTGCGGCCGAAAACCATGACCTGGCCTCCCTAACAGAACCAATCACCCAAGATTTCAAGGTCGAACCAAGAGGCTTGAGCCTATCCGATATAAAAAAGTACTTGTTTGTGGCGTTTCGGAAACTGGGCACCTTCAAAATCCATTACCCGGAGCCAACCTTGATCATCGAACCGGACGGAATGTGGGCATCTGTCAAGCTTACCTTTCTCTTGCTGCGTAAAGGCGAATCCGATACGGGGCTCCAGGCGCTTCGCTCCGATCCCAGCGCCTGGTTGGAAAATGTCGGCAAACGTGCTCGTCTATACCGAGCTCAACTCGAGCTCATCAAAAAAGATTCCGCCTGGCTGGTGCAAAGTGTGCAATTCGAACGCTTTCGCACTACCGGATTCGGCCCATAGCTTGAAACCGCCATCCGCTCAGGAGGTACCCTCATTTGAATTCTTATCGGACTTCACATTTTGAAAAGAATTCACTTCGTCTTTTTCGTCGATATGATCGAGAAAGGCTTGCACTTCTTTGGCAGGTATCGTCGCCGGCCCGGAAGACAGCACTGGTGCGGCTTCGACCTTTTCGGCTCCCATCATACTCACAATCTGCCTCAGAATGGTATGAATGACCAACTGATTTTCTACCGGGATGGCCCTGAGCTTGAGCGCAAAGCTTTCTTGCAGCGGAGATGGAGCGTTTTTTACCATTTTCACGCCTTCCGGGGTCAATGTTACCATATGGGAACGACGATCCCGGTTTTTGGATACACGCGTCACCAATCCTCTCGAAAACAACCTGTCCACGACTCCGGTTACGGTACCTTGGCTCAGCGACATTTCTTTGGCTATCATGGTCGGAGTCAATTCCCCCTGGTCTTTGAGGATACGCATGCAAATGAGCTGCGGGCCCGTCAATCCGTATTGGGAAGCCAGTTGCCGGCTGTGCAGATCAATTGCGCGGGTGATTTTTCTTAAAGAACGTAAGATATCATCTTCGTATTTGCTCTTCTCTGCACCCACGCTACAGGTCTCCTGTTTTTTATCAAAGATGAAGCTCTTTTTTCAATGTGCGGCCCATCAACTCCTCTAGTGCTTGTTTGGCAGGCAAATCTTCGTAGAGCATACGGAAAACCATCTCGGATATGGGCATTTCAACTCCCTGTTGCGCCGAGATCTTTTGCACTGATCTGGCGGTATGCACTCCTTCGGCTACCTGTCGCATACCTCGAAGAATATCTCTCATCTTTTCTCCACGACCAAGTTTTTGACCTACTTGCCGGTTACGGCTCAACCCCCCCATGCAGGTCAAAACCAAATCCCCCATACCGCTCAACCCCGCCATGGTCAAAGGATTTGCACCTTTTTTGACCGCCAACCTGGTGATTTCGGCAAGCCCTCGAGTAATGAGGGCCGCCATGGTATTGGATCCGAATCCCAATCCATCGATCGCTCCAGATGCAATGGCAATGACATTTTTCAAGGCCCCTCCGATTTCCATGCCAATCATATCTGTTGAGGTATAGACACGAAAAACCTGATCCGAGAGCGCATTTTGAACCTCTACGGCCACCTGCTCGTTTTTGGAGCCTACACTGATGGCGGTGGGATGCTTCATCGCCACTTCGCGGGCAAAGCTGGGACCCGAAAGAACCGCAATCTGTTTGTGGTATTCGGGCGGCAGGATATCTTGTAACACTTCACTCATCGTCAAAAGAGTGTCCGCTTCGATTCCTTTGGTAGCACTGACAATGGGCACATTTCGAGGAATGTGCTCGTTCGCCCCGCACATCACAGAGCGAAACACGTAGGAAGGCGACACAGAAAACACCATGTGCGCATCCTGCAAGCAATCCGATAACGAAGAGGTCGCTCGGATGTTATCCGGGAGGCGGATATCCGGAAAATAAGTACGGTTTTCGTGCTGGTGGTTGATCTCGTCGACCACTTCACGCTCGTACGCCCAGACCACCACCTCACGAAAACGAGTGGATGCATGAAAAGCCAAAGCGCTTCCCCATGCGCCGGCTCCGATAATGCCAACTTTATCCATGAAGTCCATGGTATGCAGTCTCCTTTTATTCCGGGTTGAAAAGATCTACCAAGGACCGATCGACATTCGCTTTTCGGGCTCTGGTCTTGGCCCACTCACGAAGCTCCTTGATCCTTTCCTCATAGGTTGTATACAAAGGCACGATTTGATCCAACTCCTTACTGATATCCCGCGTGGTGACTTCTCTTCGTTCTCCGAACGCTCGATACATGCCCGACAACACACCCTGTTCGAGCTCCGCTCCCGAAAAATGCTCGCTTTGGCGGGCCAGGGTCTCCAAATCAAACTCATTTTCGTCTCTACCACGTTTTCTAAGATGAATCCCTAAAATTGAAGCCCTTTCATGTACATCCGGGAGATCGACAAAGAACGTCTCATCAAATCTTCCCTTACGTAAAAGCTCCGGCGGCAATCGATGTATTTCGTTGGCGGTAGCCACCACAAATACGGGCAACTGCTTTTCCTGCAACCAGGTCACAAAAGATCCGAAAACCCGACTGGAGTGGTGGCCGGACTCGCCGGAAACATCCGAAAATCCTTTCTCGATTTCATCCACCCAAAGGACTACCGGCGCCAGGGATTCGGCCACCATCATTGCCCGTGACATGGATATCTCGGGGTTGGCCGAGCCGAAAACCGCTCCCAGATCCAATCTTATGAGCGGGAGCCTCCAACTCGCCGCCACGGCTTTGGCCATCAAGCTTTTTCCACATCCCTGTACACCGATGAGCAACAGACCTTTGGGTGCCGGTAAACCATATTTTCTGGCCTCGAGATCAAAAGCGCTGGATCTTTCTTCAACCCAATCCTTTACTTCCTCCAATCCACCCACATCATCGAGATTATCCTGCCATTCTATGTATTCCAACACTTCGCTTTTACGAACTGATCTCTTTTTTTCTTCGACGATCATCGAAACATCATCAAGCTTGAAACCTCCCCCCTTTCGAAGCGCCTTGGTAAAAACCCTGAGGGCTTCATCTTCGGTCAGACCCCGCGCCGCTCGAATGATGTTTTGATTGAAGTCCTCGGGAAACAAAACCTTTTCTTTTGCACATAATTTTCTAAATACTTTTTCGAGATCATCATGGGTCGGCAACCCCAACTCCAAAACGGCGATTTCTTTCTCCAATTCGACCGGGATATGTACCACCGGCCCCAACATGATCAAGCAGTGTTTCTGCTTCATGAGACCAGGCGTCAAATCGCGAAGCATACGCACAACCACGCCATCATTGAGAAAAACATGAAAATCCAAGAGGATGCTCACACCTGGTTTGGCATCTTTCAGCGTGGATAGATACGCAAGTGGACTTTGTATGCTCGATTTTCCTTGAAGCATGTTTGTTTGACTCCAGATGCCCAGCTTGCCTGTATGATCCGACAATGCGTTTTTCATCAACCTGAGGGCACGTCTTTCTTCATGAGTGACAACCGCCACCAAGGGGTAGTTGGATTCAACCAACAGTTTCAACTCGGCAATAAATGATTGCACAGGTGCTCCTTCAGATTCACTCGGCCGTAACCCGAACGACTTCTTCAAAGCTGGTTATACCCTGGGCGAGCTTTTTAATCGCGACTTCCCGCAAGGTCATCATCCCGTCCAACCGAGCGGTTTTTGTGATTTCTCGAGTATCCGATTTCTGGTTGATCAACCGAATGATCTTATCACTCACAGGAAGTATTTCGTATATCGCGCTTCTTCCCAAATACCCGGTCTGCCTGCATGCCGGGCAACCTTTCCCAAACCAAACCGGCAATTTTTTGGCATTTTTCTCGGGTATTTTCATCCGAAGAATGCTCATCTGGTCGGGCGTTAGATATGTTTTTTCCTTACAATGTGGACAAATGCTTCGCATCAGTCTTTGCGCCAAAACCCCTACCAATGTCGATGACAACAAAAACGGTTGTACCCCCAGGTCAAACAACCGGCCTACCGCCGCACCCGTATCGTTGGTATGCAAGGTAGCGAAAACCAGGTGCCCGGTCAGCGCCGCTTGTACCGCATTGCCGGCCGTCTCAGAATCCCGGACCTCTCCCACCATGATGATATCCGGATCCTGCCTGAGAATGGTTCGTAATGCGGACGCAAATGTGATTCCTATTTGAGGGTGTACGGCGACCTGGTTAAACTCTTCTACCACCATCTCAATCGGATCTTCGATGGAAACGATGTTCACATCGGGACCGGACAGGTACTTCAAGGCCGAGTACAATGTGGTTGTCTTACCGCTTCCGGTCGGCCCGGTAACCAGAATCAATCCATCCGGTCTTGCCAGGAAAGATTCAAACAAGTCGTATTCTTTTTGATAAAAACCTAGAGAAGACAAATCCTGCATTAAAACCATGGGATCGAAAATACGAATGACCACCTTTTCACCAAATGCCACCGGAAGCGTCGATACCCTAAGCTCTGTCTCCAACTCGCCTTTTCCGGTTTTTATGCGCCCGTCCTGGGGCCTGCGCTTTTCGGCGATATCCATACGAGCCAGCATCTTTATCCGCGATGTCACCGCAGCATGCACAACCCTAGGCAAGGTGGTTACATGATGTAAAATACCGTCGATCCGTACACGAACAAAGCTTTGATCTCTTTTAGGTTCGATATGAATATCCGAAGCTCGCTGATTGAAGGCATAATGCAACATGTATTCGACCGCATTGACGACATGTTTGTCGGTGGCTTCGAGCTGCTCGACGGATTTCAGTTTTACCAATTGCTCCAAGTTGCTCAAGTCCGTCCCAACCGACATGCTCTGAGCTGCAGCGGTAACACTCGTCCTAAATCCATAGGTTTCGGTGATGAGCTGCTGAATATCAGACTTGGCGGCAACCACCGCGGTGATTTCATATCCGGTGATACGACGTAAATTTTCAAGGATTTCAACATGAAAGGGATCATCTACGGCAACCGTGAGCACTCCATTCTTTAATCCAAGCACCAAAACATTGTGACGCCTTGCAAACGGCCTGGAAAGAATCGAGGTAATCAACTTCATATCCAACTTGAGAGGATCGATCTTCTTATAGGCAAGCCCGGCCTCCTTGGCCAAGATCATGGCCAGCTTATCTTCGGTCAAGATTTCATTTTTGCTGTTTTGTATGACCAAGTTGAAAGACGCCAGCAACTCCGGCGCAGATACTTCAACCCGCCTCCTGGCACCACCGCCCTCTGTCCCGCCCTTATCCCTGATCAATCTTTGACGTTGGGAGCGTTCTTTGACCAATACATCCTTGACCTGCGAAGAATCGAGAATGTCTTGTTCCAGAAGAAGCGAGCATAGAGACTGGATATCCAAGGTTTGAATCGGCATACACTTTTTATGTAACACGGAAAGCTTGAAACGACAAGAAACTCACCCACGCATCCAGCCGTGATCCGTTTTCTTTAAGAAACAAGGGGTTATTATAGGTCAAGCAAGTATTCAACGAATTATAGCTGTTAGAGACGTTCTTCGAGCATACCATAGCCTGCACTATAGATAGTCAAAGATCAATTCAAACAGCCT
>JBFFBT010000011.1:0-41787 GCA_041560255.1 Myxococcota bacterium
ATCCGGCTTTCGGCGGCTCTCACTTGCCGGATGTAACCCTGATCTCACCAGTATTTGTACAAAACCAACTTCTCGCATACGTAGCGAGCCGCGCGCACCACGCCGAAATCGGGGGAGTGCTGCCCGGCTCCATGCCGCCGCGCGCGTCCCGGCTCGAGGAGGAAGGCATCATCATCCAACCATGCCTTTTGATGCATCATCGCCGGGTCCACTTCGACTCCATCGCCAAGATCCTCACAGATTCTGCTTACCCCTCTCGCGCACCTGCGGACAACTTGGCGGACTTACGCGCAACCCTGGCTGCAAACCTACGCGGTGTCGATGCTTTAACCGCCCTTGCCGATCAAAGCTCGGCCTCGATGGTTCAAGAAGTCATGCAAATCATCAAAGCCCGCGCCGCAGCCAAGTGTCGCAATGCGTTACGCCGCCTCGGCGACGGCTGTTACCAAGCTACCGAAATCCTGGATGACGGCACAGAAATCCGGGCCCGCATCACCATCCGGGACGGTCGAGCCCGGTTCGAGTTCGCTTCGGATCATCATGAACCTCATCCCGGCAACCTCAACACGACGCCCGCGGTGGTACGAAGTGTCGTATTGTATGTCCTTCGGTTGCTCATCGACGAGCCCCTGCCTCTGAACGAGGGATTGATGAGGCCCGTCACCGTGGACATTGCTCCCGGGATGCTCAACCCGGATTTTTCTTCCGATACCGGCCTCATCCCCGCCGTGGTCGGAGGCAACGTGGAAACCAGCCAAAGACTTGCCAACATGTTGTTGCGGGCTCTGGGCTTGATGGCTTCCTGCCAGGGCACCATGAACAACATCTTGTTCGGCACGCAACGGTTGAGTTACTACGAAACCGTCTGCGGTGGTTGCGGCGCCGGACCCGGCTTCCATGGTGCATCGGCGGTTCATTCGCACATGACCAATACGCGCATTACAGACCCGGAGGTACTCGAGTTCCGCTACCCGGTCAGGTTGGAGTCATTTGCAATCCGATCCGGATCGGGTGGACGCGGCCGGTATATGGGCGGGGACGGAGTCGTGCGCACAATCCGTTTTCTCGAACCCTTATCCTTATCTATTTTGAGCCAACATCGCAATGCCGGACCTTCGGGGCTGGAGGGTGGACTCAGCGGCCTGCCCGGGAAACAAACCTTGCTGCGCCGTGATGGGAGCTGCGTACCGCTTCAAGCCATCGACAGCGCCGAGATTGAGACGGGAGACCTCCTGGTGCTGGAAACTCCGGGGGGAGGCGGTTACAGGATGATTGAGAAGTGAGTTTTCCATGAGACGAATCGGAGCGGTTCTGCTTTGGTCGGCCATCAGCGCGGCTTTCATCGGCCCGGGTACGGTTACCACGGCCGCCTCCGCCGGAGCAATCGCTGGTCCCCATTTGCTTTGGGCTCTGGTCTTTTCAACCGTGGCTTGCCTGAGCCTGCAGGAAGCCTCCGCCCGGCTGACCGCCTTGAGCGGGCTCGATCTGGGTCAGGCCATGCAGCGCAGGTTCGGTCGCTTCATTCCGGGGGCGGTTGTCGTCACAGTCATCCTCGGTTGTGCGGCCTACGAAGCGGGCAACATTTTGGGTGCGGTCTCAGGAATCCGCCTGGCTGTAGATCTTCCTCAATGGCTTGGCACCCTGGTGACGGGAGGTTTGGCGCTAGCAATTCTTTGGAGCGGAAAGCCTCGGCGTACCGCCAAATTGATAGGCTTGTTCGTATCGGTGATGGGCCTTGCGTTTTGTGCCTGCGCGGTGACGCTTCGCCCCGATTGGGCAGCGTTACTCCAAGGAAGCCTGCTGCCCAACATACCCCAAAATACCAACACTCTGGTTCTCGCGTTGGTGGGAACCACCGTGGTGCCATACAATCTCTTTTTAGGCTCCGGATTGGCCCGATCCCAAAAACTCTCCGACATTCGGTTGGGACTGGGAATCGCCATTCCGCTTGGAGGCATCGTCTCGGCAGCTATCCTCGTTACCGGCACCGCCATGGATGGGAGTTTCGAGTTTTCCAGGCTGGCTGCGACCTTGGGCCAAAAATTGGGATCATGGGCGCCATGGCTTTTTGCCGTAGGACTTTTCGCCGCGGGACTATCGTCGGCGGTCACCGCACCCATGACAGCCGCCATAGCGAGCCAATCCCTCGGACCGCAGGCCGCCCGGCCGCAAAAATCCTTTTTATCGCGCTGGGTGTGTCTCTCCGTGGCCTTGGTCGGTATCGGCTTCGGTCTGAGTGATGTCAAACCCATACCGGTCATCATTCTGGCTCAAGCATTAAACGGCGTGCTGCTGCCTCTGGTGGCAATCTATTTGTGGATCGCATCCAACGATCGAAAGCTACTAGGGGAAAACGCCAACGGAGTTGCCGCCAACTTGATCATGGGATTTTCTTGTATGGTTGCATTGCTGCTTGGTATCGCGAGTTTGCTGCGGGCTGCCGCCGGGCTCATGAACCGTCCCGAACCGGGACAAGCCTGGTTGCTTGCCGTTGCCTTGTCGGCGGCCACCCTGCTGGCTGTACCCATCATGCGGCAAATCCGCAAAGGTCGCAACAATCCATCAATGGAGAAAGACAATCCGTTTTGAACCGGGGTACTCATTAAACACTGAATTCGCGTGACCCCATTCCCAAAGGAGAAAGCAAATGAACATCATCAAGCTTGCTGCCTGTGTCGTCAGCTTGACTCTCTCGGCAGGTTCCCTCCACGGCAAACCTCTGGTTGACGGGAGGCTTCAGTCGGCCTTTGAGCTGCTCAGAATCTGGCTTGAAGCCCAGCGCGACTACGAGCAAATCCCCGGCATGTCGGTAGCCGTCGTACACGACCAAGAAATCATCTTCAAAGACGCTTTCGGATACGCGCATCCGAAGAGCAAAACCCCGGCCACCCCCAAAACCATGTACAGTATTTGTTCGATCTCCAAGCTGTTTACCGCCATCGCTGTCATGCAGCTTCGAGATCGAGGCCTTCTCAGGTTGGATGATCCGGTCCAAAAACATCTGCCGTGGTTTTCAATCCAGCAGAGTCATCCCAAAAGCCCTCCCATAACCATCGAGGGTTTGATCACCCACTCGTCCGGCCTGCCGAGAGAAGCCGCCTTCCCTTATTGGTCGGCTCCGGGTTTCATCTTTCCGACCCACGAGCAGTTGGTACAACGATTATCCAGCCAAAAAACCCTTTATCCGGCCTGCAAAACCTTTCAATATTCGAACCTTGGCATGGCCATCGCAGGCAGTGTCATCGCCCAGGCAGCAGGCATGCCCTACGAACGCTATGTACAAGAAAACATCTTCACCCCGCTCAACCTCCACGACACCTCGACCGACCTGCCCGAAAAAGAAATCAACAAAAGACTGGCAAGTGGTCATTCCGCCCTATCCCGCAAGGGCATACGACACAAAACACCGTTTTTCCAAACCAAGGCCATCGCTCCGGCAGCCGGATTTGCATCCACGGTCGAGGATTTGGCTCGTTTCGCCGCCTGGCAGTTTCGGCTTTTGCATGGAGGTAAACCGGAAGTTTTGGAGACCAACACTTTGGCAAAAATGCACCGCGTCCATTGGACGGACCCTGACTGGGAAGTGAAATGGGGGTTGGGTTTCAGCGTCCAATCACACAACCAGAAAATCTTCGTGGGCCATCAAGGAGTCTGCCCGGGCTATCGATCGGCCTTGATGCTTCAAACAGAAGAAAAAATCGGAATCATTGTCCTTGCAAACGCCCTCGGTGTGGATACGGGACGCTATGCCCAAAATATCTACGCGATCGTCGCCCCGGCGATATTGGAAAAAGTCAACCGTCCCGAAACGGCGCCCCGCATCGATCCCATCATCCGGCGTTATACGGGTATTTTCGACGACCAACCATGGGGGGGAGAACAAGCTTTTTTCATCTGGAACAACAAGCTCGGGGCGTTGAGCTTTCCCACCGATCACCCTCTGGACGAGATCGAGACTTTCGAATATATAGAGAAAAACACCTTCAAACGCCTACGTAAAGACGGCAGCTTCGCCGAAGAGATAACCTTCGAGCTGGGTCCTGACGGCACGCCCAAGAGAGTATGGAGAAACCATAATTTCAGCAACAGGTTGCGCTGATCCGATTCAGGCGCTCCGGCCCCCGCATGGTTTTCTACCCCCAAGCATGCATTTTTTGTATCAACGCAAACCCAAAAGATCATCCTTTTCAATGAGCTCGAGGAGCTTGTCCGCCATCAATCTATGTCCCTTCGCATCGGGATGAATGACCTCCCCAAATAAGCTTGCATTCCGGGGATATGCCTTTTCGGTCAACTGATCAATCTGGAGATAGCGTATGTTTCTTACCCGGCACATCTCGGACAGTTTTTCACGGTTTCGGGTAATGACTTCGGCCTGTCTCGGATTGGTGACCGAATCACGATAGACCTGTCCGACAATGATGATACCGGCAGCGTTTTGTTCGGCCACCGAAGCAATCGCAGCCATGTTGTCCAAGTAATCCCGAGTGGATACCCTGGAGACCCAATTTCCATAATCGGTTGGTCCTGACTCCATTTTTCTCGAAGCGGACCAACGAGCAAGATAGATACCGATCTGGCTGAAAGAAACCAACCGGCGGAACCAAACCCGATGCCGGTGAACCGGGAGCGTTACTTTGTCTTCGAGCTGCCTGAAGTCCGTATCGTTCCAACCATACGAGGTAATCACCAAATCCGGCTTGTAGGTATCGATATCACGACGAATCCAAGCCAAACCCTGATGGCTCGAGTACCCCGGCACCGCCAAGGCAATGACTTCGATGTCTTTTCCGGGATGACCTGCACGCAGCCGGTTTTCGAGCAATCTAGGATATGGCAGATCTTCGGGGTTGTATTCGAGTGGTTTTTCCCTGTAGCTGACCGGTACCCGATAACCAAAAGTAACCGAATCACCCAAACAGACAATCCGTTTTACCTCCGGTTTGGGATCATGAACCTCCCGGGGATGGCGCAGGTGATCCACATTCGTAGAAAACAAAGTAAAATCCCACCAATGGCGCCGCAATCCAGCCTTGAGGCGCCATCCCAACAAAGGATCACCTTCAAACGTCGCCGCGCCGTCCGGATCGTCACTATGGGTCGTGCCGGAAACAAAATACTTAATAGGTGGAATATAGGGAGTCGCAAGCCGCCACAACCCCTCCATCATGAGGAGGAAAACCAGAAATACCGCGTTGATAATCAAATAAAAAGTAACTTTTTTACGCCCGCTGGGGCCTTTCTTTTCAGTCACCTTGTCCATGAAAAAAAACTTTTATCATATCTTGTCAAATTGATAAAGACCTCGAATCCAAAATCGCAAACACTTTTCATCAGAATCAGATCCAACCTCGATGTACACCGTGTAACCACTATAAATCATTGCACCAACTCGAGAACAATCCATGAGCTATTGACCTCATATCCGAACTGATGTAGATTGCAAGCTTTAACAAACTATAAAGCACGGCAACATACGATGAGCCAAGCGAATCAGTTTTCGTTATACATGAAAGGAGGTCAGGTATATCTCGATGATGCTGTACAAAACAATATGAGGTTAATTACCAGAATGTAAGTATTAACCAAGAAGAAAGGAGTAGGTACATGAAGTTGGGATTGTTTCGTGTAACATTCCAAGCATTGATGGTCATGGCGTGCCTGTTCGGCACATCGAACTGCGGCAAGCACGATTCTGCTGAACCCCAAAGTTCATCGAACCAATTCATCGAGGAAGAACTTCCCGTTTTAGATCACAACATGTGGGGCGGCGCCGTAACGGAAGACGGCCGCGTTTTCGTCATGGTAGAGCTCAAGCAACAACCGGCCGCCGTAGTGCATACCGCAGCCAGAGCCCAAGCCCAGAGCTCAGGCATGTACTCGTCCGAATGGGCCGTCACAGCAACCCGGCAACAACTTCGAACGATCGAAGCCGAGCAAAACAGTTTCTCTCAAGTGCTTGCAGGCTCGGGACTGGATCGCACCGCTGAGCTATTTCGACTCCAGAGAGTCTTCAACGGCATCGCGGTACGCACCTCGATCAAAAACCTCAAAGAACTTGCCAAGCTGCCGGGGGTCAAAAACATCCACCCCCTTACAATGCATGATATCGACAATGCCCACAGTGTACCTCTGATCGGCGCTTACAAAACCTGGGGCACCTTACCCGATGCACCCGGCGTGACCGGCAAGGGCATCAAGCTCGGTATCATCGATACGGGTATCGATTATTTGCATTACGACTTTTGCGGATCCGGAGAATATGACAACCAGAATTTCGATTTCATCGAACCGGGATCATTTCCAACCACAAGAGTCGTCGGTGGTTGGGATTTCGCCGGAAAATACTATAACCCCAGGGAAGAACACCTCGATATCCCCATGCCGGATCCGGATCCCATGGACGGCGGCGGCCACGGAACCCACGTAGCCGGCACGGCAGGCGGTAACGGCGTACTCGTCGATGACGAGGCATATGTCGGAACCTTCGACAGCACACTCGATCCCGAAGGTTTCAGCATCGGACCGGGTGTCGCTCCCCAAGTGGATTTATATGCTCTCAAGGTATTCAACGACACTTCGGGCTCGACCAATTTGTCCACCCAAGCGATCGAATGGGCGCTCGACCCTAATGGAGACGGGGATTTTTCAGACCGATTGGATGTTGTCAACCTCTCTCTGGGAAGTTCTTACGGAAGCGGAGATTTCGAGGCCAGTGTCTACAACAACGCAGTTGCCGAAGGCCTCATCGTAGTAGCGTCTGCCGGAAACTCAGGAGACAAATACTTTGTCACCGGGTCTCCCGCGCAATCCGAGGCGGTTGTATCGGTCGCCGGTACAAACCATGACGGCATGGAAGCAGCCGCGATTACAGTCGCGCCAGGTTCCGATGTACCCGAAGGAAAATACATTGCCGGATTGGCAAACTTCGGACCACAAAGCTGGACACCTTTGACCGATGATTTGATGCTTCCGGTAGTCGTCGAAGGCGATCCCGAAAACAGTGACGATCCGTTGGGTTGCAAAGCGTTTACCCACACCGATTTCACGGGAGCCATCGCATTGATCAACCGCGGAGACTGCAATTTCACCGTGAAAGTCAAAAACGCGCAAGCCGCCGGTGCGGTAGCCGCAGTGATCGCCAACCACACTGCAGGAGCCGGGGTCATCACCATGGGAAGCGACGATGCCAGCATTACCATTCCCAGCATGATGATCACCTATGAGCTCGGCACCAGCATCAAGGCCGCGATTGCAGCCGATCAAACCGTATCGGTTACCATGGACCCGACCGAACGCATTGGATTACCCGAACTGCAGGATGTGGTCTATGCTTCGTCCTCCCGTGGCCCGGTTCATGACAAAGCCATGATTCGCCTTAAACCGGACGTCGCTGCGCCGGGACAAAGCGTCCATTCCGCCTTGACCCTTACCGGATTTGAAGGAGCTACGTTCTCGGGCACATCCATGGCGAGTCCGCATGTGGCCGGCGTCATGGCGCTTTTGCGCGAGCTTTATCCCGATTGGACCGCCTCCCAGCTCAAAGCCCTGGTGATGAATACCGCCACCCAGGATGTTTTCCTTGAAAAACAGGACACTGATCCGAAAATCGGCCCGGGACGCATCGGAGCAGGACGAGTGAATGTATTCAATGCCTCCCAAAACCAAGTCATTGCTTACTCCGCAAGCTCACCGGCAGCAGTGTCCGTGTCGTTCACTACCCTGGATGTAACCGGCGAAGCAACTGAGTCGAAAATCGTCAAACTGCAAAATCTGGGTGAAGCCGCGATTACCTACGATCTAAGCATCGATACGCGCAGTGATGTGGGTGGTGCCGCCTTCGCGTTGGCTTCGGCAGAACCGGTAACGGTCGAGGCCGGAGCAACTGCAGACATTACAGTAACTCTTACGGCAAACGCCGCCGATATGAAAAGGGCCACGGATCCCGGATTGATCAAAATCATTAACAACCGAGGAAGATACTTCCTTTCCGAGGAAGCGGCATACCTGGTGTTCACTCCTCAGGGAGAGGGCCAAATCATTCGCCTGCCTTTGTACGCCGTACTCAGACCAGCTTCGAATATGACAGCGTCGGAAGATGAGATAGCCTGGGCGGCAGACGGCACTTCAGAAGTCGGGCTGACCGGAACCAATGTCGAGACAGAAGACGCCAACTCGTTGATCACGCCTTTCGAGCTCAAGTACGAAAGCCCGGAGGGTGATTTGCGCTTTGGTTGGGATTTGCCTCCATACATGGAGATTCCCGAGGAATGGGACATCGGACAAGCGGCCTGCGCCGATCTGAAATTTGTCGGTGTTACCAGCGATTTCACTGCACAGATGCTCGCAGATCCTGATAAAGCTTGGACCGACAGTTCGATCTTTTTCGGGATCGTAACCCATGGCTTGTGGGGAAGCCCGATGGAGATGGGCATGCGGGTTTACATCGACACCAACGATGATCAACAAGCCGATTTCTATATCGCCGTCAACGATATTCAAACCGACTTCTTCCGATCCACATTGTTCGACATGAATGCGGAAGAGATCGACGCGGATGCCTTCAACGGTTTTCTGCCGGAATTCTACAAGGCACCATATTTGCCGGTATTCATGAGCGATGCGGTGGTGCTGCCTGTGTCGGTGGAAGCCTTGGGCCTTACGGCTGCGAGCTCCGCCATTTCGTTCCAGGTGGAGTTTAGGTTTTGGCCGTTTATCGATCGAAGCCCTTGGCTGCAATATGATCCAGCCATGCCGAGCGTTGCGTTCAACACGTCTCAAACCTACATCCCCACAGTGCTCGACAAAGAAGGTGGAGCCATTTCAGCAAAAGTCGACAAAGCAGCCATCAAGAAATTCGACACAAGCGGAATCCTGCTCATCCACCATCATAACTCCGCCGGCAACCGTGGAGAGTTGGTAGGCCTAAAGGGACTCAGTTGCGCAACCGATGCCGATTGCGCGGAAGATCCCTGGAGCCGAGTTTGTGATACAGAAAACGGAGTTTGCGTTGCCTGCTTGGAGCACAGCCATTGTTTGGCAGGCGGATTCTGTGACCAAAACGAGTGCGTATACGACTGTACCAACGCCGACGCCAACGCCTGTCCGGGCGGCAGCTTCTGCGACAAATCTACCGGTGAATGCTTGTACGACTGCACCCTCCAAGGAGCTTCGGATTGTCCGGAAGGCTCCTACTGCGATGCCAAGACCGGCATGTGCATCACCTCGGAAACCATCATCAAGACCACCGATCTGGCCGAAGGCGATGCCAATTGCCCCAACGGCGGACAAATGCTCGAAATCGGTCTCGATGACAACAACAACGGTGTCTTGGATGCAGGCGAAGTCGATACCACCAAGTACATCTGCAACGGTGAAGACGGTCAGGATGGTCAGGACGGCCAAGACGGTCAGGACGGTGAAGACGGCGAAGACTGCGGCTGCGCCACGACCGGCACCAGTCCGATTTCCGCTTTAGTCATGTTCTTGGTTGTCTTCGGGTTGATTGCAACCAGAAGGCGTCGTACATAGACACGACTGCAGCAATCCCTCGATAGGTTAGCCAACCCCAACCTATCTTCATATCTCAGTAAAAAACATCTGCACATATTCTATCAAGCCAATTCGATCCGGTTACGGCCTTTACGCTTGCATAAGGCACAAGCTGTCATCGTACATATCGGAAAGCCCACCATGGAAACCCCGGACGGGCGTGACATCGATCACGACGGGTCTCGACAGATACACATCCAACCACTGCCAGCTCGCTTGCATGGTTTCGACTGTTCGAATCAGACCAGGTCCGTGGAGAAATATTCAACAATTTTAGGAAGGTGTACTCGAGCGCGCTCAGTGCCGCGCGGGTATTATCTTTGTTACCCCAACCCAAGACGTGGTTCCATGAAAAATTCTTATCTATCTAGAAAATAAACTCTTTTCAACGAACACATCAATAACTAAAAAATGCCGTCGTCGGCGATATTCCCAACGAGCAGGGCCTCCAAGTCGATATACCCTTGCTCTCAAAGGTCATTTACCGGTAATCCATGCTCTATAGGGTTCTCGCAGTTGTGACAACCCGCTGAGTTAGATCCGGTCTTTTGTTTCCAGAATAATGTGTATATGGTACTTATTTTTTAAAATAGGGTTTCCATAGGCAACTCAAAACCCTTATCCAGGGAGGTGCCATATGCATACGATAATCGACGCTGATTGCATTCTGGCCAATTTGTTACAGAAATATGAGCAAGTGACGACACGTGACTTAAATCGTGTCCGTACTGCTATCGAGAAAAAGGTTCACTCGGTCTATGTCGACGTAACCGGTGACTGCATAGTATGGGCTGTCAATCGCAGCCCTGACATGTTTTCGATTTGCGACAATGTCATCAAGAGAAAAAGACGATGGTCTGAGAACGATGTCGAGCAGTCGTTCAACTGGCGTATCCCAAGCGAGGTCCGCCAGAGTGTGCTGAAAGTTCTAAAGGACGAAGTCACCATCGGTTGACCGCAAAAAGGGGGAGCGCGCCTTGGATTCAGCCGGTCAAAAGGCTTTCAAAGACTCGGTGCATGGTTACATCCATGTGCCCAAAGAGTGGTGCAACCGCTTTATAGATACACCGATCTTTCAGCGTCTGCGGCATATTGAGCAGACATCGATGCGCTGCTTGTACCCTTCGGCGCGCCACGACCGATTTATCCACTCACTTGGAGTCTATCATCTCGGTAAGATGGCCTTCGAGAATCTTTGCAACAATGCCAAAACACTGATGGACCAAGCCAACATCAGGGACAAAAAGAATATCGAACGTCTGAAAAACAGTTTCCTAATCGCATGTTTGCTGCATGATTGTGCACATGCGCCGTTTTCGCACACGTTCGAAGATTTCTATGACATAGATCAACGCCTGAACAAACCACTACTCGAGGCAATGGAATCTGATCCTGACTTCCAGGCTGATTTCCAAAACGCCTCGCCCAAGTCACACGAAAAGGCGAGCGCTATTGTGTTGCTGCAACGCTTCAGCAACGAAGTGAAAGAAAGCGGCGGCGATCCTCTTTTAGCCGCCCGCATGATCATCGGTTGCCTCTATCGAGCCACGACCGACCAGAAAAAACGTTTCTACAATGTTCTTATCCAGCTTCTTAACAGTCACTCGATCGACGTTGACAAGCTGGACTACATCACACGCGACACATGGGCGTCAGGAGTGAGCAACACGGCTGTGGACATTGACCGCCTACTGACTGCTGTCACGGCAGCCAGCTATGCCGATGGAACAAAGATCGGCCTGGCTTTTCGCAAGACCGCACTGAGTGTTGTGCAGGGCGTCGTGGATGCGCGTAACTTCCTGTTCACTTGGATCTACGGACACCACAAGGTGGAATATGATAAGCATCTTCTGCGCAAGGCAGTCTCAATGTTGGCTTGCGCCCTAAACGACAACTACGCTCTAGATAAGATATTCTCACTCGACGCACTCACTGCCATAGTGGAAGTTGGTAACGAAAAGATCTTCGGGCCATCCGACGGCGACATTATTTTCCTGCTCAAGCGCTACCAGAAGGACATCCCCGAGGCTGTAGAATGGCTATCGCGCCAACATACGCGCCCCGCTCTCTGGAAAACCTATGCCGAATATGAGCAATTGTTTAAATCCCTCAACGCCGACGAGCGCGGGTCAATCGAAAAAAGATTGAGTGACGGCAAACAACTTATTGACTGGTGGCTTGAACAAGGCGGCTCGGCAGAGTTGTTGCCCGTTGTTCGAGCCGTGAAGATCAAACCCTATCAGATCAGTCGTAACGATATCCGTATCGTGTTAAGCGAAAATAAGGATCCGGTTTCGTATGACACACTCTTCGAAAGGATTTCTGGCTCCGCACACAAAGAGGATCCTAATTTCTTCTACTTCTTTCGACCAAAGGATTTCACCGCTAAAACGGATGATGAGCTAAGGAGAGCCATTCTGGATTTGGCTTAGACAACCATTATGAGGAAAAAACCAATCAGAGAAACCCTAGGCCAATTCGATCCGGTTACGGCCTTTATGCTTGGCTGCATACATGGCCACATCCGCCGCGTCGATCAATCGCTCGGCAATTGGCCACCAACCGATTGTCTATTTTGGCGGTGCATTGAATGGATGCTATCAGGAGTCTTTTTGATAGGATTGAAAAAATATGGCAAACAACGCGCTTCATGTCTGCCAGTTCTCCGGCTTTTCGTATGACAAACCTTGCAATCCGGCTTTTTCCAGATGGGTACGTACGCTTTCGTGAATCAGGATGGTGCACGGATCGTAAGACAAACGAAACAACAACAAGCCACAAACCGCGTTTGGATCAATCACCAGTTTTTGAAAGTGTACATTGCCTTTGGGAGGATCCGTATCGCAGGTCCACTCTGATCGGGTAAGATCCGCCGCTGCAACCAGGCCCAGAATGTTGACCACATAGTATGACCAGCTTTGATCGACCTTGGTATTTCTGAGTGTCGCGGGATACAACTCCAAGTTATTCACACCGATCTGCTGGAGTGTTTTGACCATGCGAATGGACATAAGGCACAAGCTGTCATCGTACATATCGGAAAGCCCGCCACGGTAACCTCGGATGGGCGTGACATCAATCACGATGGGTTTCGACAGATGCACATCCAACCGACATCCGCTACTCCAGTTTTCGATCTCGTCAATCTCAACCTGATCATCGATCTCGAACATACCACCTTCATCATCTTCTGGTGGCTCACAGTCCAGAACGAAGTACATGTCGGAACTTCCCTTCGACCTCATTGTTTTGACTTTCCGCCCTCAATTTCTACCGAAATCTCCAACACGGGCGAAAGCAGAGTTTTTTTGTCCAGCACCTGCACGCTGATGAGTCCCTGCCCGGGTTTCTTGCCGATAAAGGTCGCGGTCAAGCCATCGCGGGTTACATAGTTTAGATAACCCGGCTTATCTAAGCTCTCATCGATATCGATCATCCAGTCCGATGATGCCGGATCCTCAGGGAGATACAACTTCACTTGAAACTTTTTGCCTACACCCACCCTGGGTGGATTGACCTCAATCCGTTCCACCCGCGGCAGGTGTTTGTCAATCTCGGTGGACACGTGTTTTTCCATGAATGCCTGCATGGACTTCGCCATCGGCAACACATTGTAGCGATTGTCGCTCGCGTCAATCTCGACCAGCACATTGTAATATATCCACATGATGCTGTCTTTGATCCTCTCATTTAAACTCATGGCTGCAAAATCACCCACGGATTCACTCGCCGGTCCATACGGGCAGAACATGGTCGTGGTGGCGGTGGCCTTCATGATCATTCTTTCAATGGCCGCTTTTTGGCCTTTAGAAAACACGGTCACCTGAATCGACAAACTCTCCTCGCCCTTTTTGCTCCGGTAACTCCAACTGGCTTCTCCCATGCCACCTTGATATACTTTCTTGTCATCAAGGTAAAACTTCCATCCTGTCCGATAGTTCTTTGTAAATTGAGGAATCTGCCCCCAATCGGCCAAAATTCCATGCTGCTCGGGCCGAAGCGCCTTTTTTGCAAAGCCCATTCGGGAGATAAACTCTTTTTCTTTATCTGTATTCATAATTTGACTCCGTGTGATCGCACCACTGCATGACAACCAGGCAAGCCAAAATACGCACCATACGTACCGCATCATACTATACCCGTAACCCCGGGATAATGCTTGGCGTCGGACGTCGTTCCGGGTAAACCTGTGTACATACTGTTGAGCGCCGTGCTGTGATCGATGGCATTTTTGATATAATCAGCCAGTTTGTCGGTGCCGACACACGGCCCGGCGCACGCGTCGTAGATCATGGTGTAATACTCACAAAATGCGTGATTTCCAAAGGCCGTGCGGTGAAAGTTGTCCGGGTCGATCATCCGTCGGTTGTTAGGCGGTGCCACTGCAGCATAAAATGGATTATTGGTCGGCTTCTTCCTGCCCACCAACACGGTCTTATTGATAAATCCATAGGGCTGCATGAAGATCCATTGGATGCCCACACCTACCGCACCCGCCATACCCTGAACGCAAGCCGCCTGATCGTAACAGTTGACCTTCTTACTCTCTCGGTACAGATACCCTATCAACTTGAACGCAGAGATACTACCACTGGGAGGAAGTGCATTGTAAAACGTACGCCCCATCTCGATATCATATTTTACGTTGTGCTCCATATGAAAAAACTTGGCGACTTCGATCGAAACGTCTTTTGGTTTTTCTCTACCGGCCAAACCTACTCTCAATACCAGGTAGCGAAGCACTTCAGCGGGTACACCCGTCCTGGCATGCATGGCCGCCGGATTGGCAAGGATGAAAAACACCTCCGCCATGGCCGGATTGAGCGGGACCGAAATGCCCGGCGGATCCAACTCTGCACCCAGTGCGAGCTCGCCGGCGAATCTTTCGATCCCTTTGGGTTTTTTGACAATCTTGAGCTTCACTGCGTGTTCACCTGCAGAAGTGGGGCATTCGCCTTCAAGCTCTAAAGCGCCCAAGTTGCCCTTGATCTTCGCCTGGCCTCCCACATTTTTGGATTTGACAACCTTAATCTTGACTGCCACCTCCGGATTGGTGTGCTTGACACTGTAGACAGCCGGCTTTTTGGAATAAAACACTTTTTGGGGCAGTTTCAGTTTTTTGGCCTTGGCTTTCCAGGGCTGTTTGATCTTGTTGCGATCCGCGTAAACCCAGTGCGGCGCCTGAACTTCTTTTTTTTCCAACTGCACCTTGATGGGAGATACAAACTCTACGCTGGTCAGCCGGGCCTCGAACTCCCAATCATCCTGTTTGCCTGTGGTTGAGACGGCCGCGCCTTCACCCAGTTCTGCCATATTCGATCTCCTTTTCAGGTTCCATCACTATCACACCGGCTTGCCGTACAGGTACCATTTGCCGGGCGCGAAGGTTTGGTGATGGGCTCTATGCCATCTCCTGTAATTTGATATAGCCGTATGCTGCTCGGTGACCAAATAATCCGTCTCGAAGGCCAGATCAGCCCGGTAGCGAATCACTAACTCTTCGTAGGTGTATCTACGGGCCCAAACAGGGCTATCAGGATCTTCGAGAGTCCGCACCAACTCAGCCGGTGAACAGGATACACCATATCGGTAGCGCAGACCCGAATGGAAATGCCTCTGGTTGGCTTTCCACCAGCCTTGCCATACCCGGGGATCGCGAGAAATCCTCTCCCACATCTCTATGGATTGCTCTACTGGCTCATCGTGGGATGTTGCCTGGGTTGGCACGATTTCTTGATCATCCTTATTCTCTTCTTCCACTTCCTCGTCCAGCTCCTGAGGAACAGGCACCTCTTCTTTCAGATCGGCGCCGGTCATCAGATGTAGGGCTTCTGCGGCCGTACCCGCCAACTCAAGCCTGGTCAATCCTTCAATGAGGCAATCCACCGCCCGAGGCTCACCCACCAGTCCAAGCGCCCGCAGGCCTTCGAGTCCGGGATCGGCAGACACACTATCGATAAGCTTCTCATACAACCTTGGGTCACAGCACAAGCCCACCACCAACCTGGGCCAATCTTCTTTCGACAGCTTATCGATCAACCCAGACAACTGATCCGACTGTCCGCAGCGCAGCAGGGCGATTGCAACCTCCAACCCGAGTATCGCATCCTGATCAGCTGAAATCCGCCGTAAAATATCGTAGTAACCTGTAGCTGCACATCTACCCACCGCCCAGGCAAACCCAGGTGTGATAGACCTTTCCTTGAGTCCGCGCAAACCGTTCAACCCCCAGCGGCGATACCCACAGACCACGGCCAGTTCGCTTGCCGGAACCCGGCAGCCCGGAACGGTCCAGGCCTGCAGTGAAGTCTTCAACGATTCTGGGCAGGTGTGTTTGAGCGCTCCAAAAGCCGCGCGAGCCAAATCTTCGTCATTCCAATCCAAGGCACGAAACAACCTATCTAATAAACCAAAATTCTCGCGGATGCACAGAAGACCGACAGCGGCATGTACACTGCCCGGGTCCTCGTTCGAGGCAAGCTCCAAGCAGTGGCGGGTCGCCTTGTCACCCAAAAGGCTTAATGAGCGTAAATGATTCGAGAACCTCTGCTCGTTGCCGGCCACGTCCAACCAGCTTCTCTGTCCATCCTCGAGCAGATAAATACGCTGATCATACAGCCAGGAAAGCTCTTCCAGGTGTTGTTCTACCAGGCTCCGGCTAAACCGCTCGCGCGATAGTTGTACCCGGGACCTATCCGATCGGGCTGTCTTTTGTCTCGGCATATCGAAGGTACTCAACCCATAATGTTTTTCTTGTTGTGATACAATGGATCTCCCAACCGGCAAACGTTCTTGCCTTCAATCTTGACATCGAACGAGTACATCATGAACTCGGCCTCGCCCTTGGTACTCCCGCTCACTACGCCGCCACCGGCGGTTCCGGCTTCGTCACCGCTGGTAAGCTTGTACTTGGCGCTTTTTACCATGGGCATCTTTCCATCCACTTTGACCGTCTTGGGGCCCTTGGAAGTATCCGAAGACTTGCCGATGTTGGGATAGGGTATGGGCACAGGTCCGCCAGGGGAAGGTGTCTTGCACACATCTGGAAACACAACACTCATTCCTCCGCTCCCCTGGTGGGCAATTCCTCGTCCGTTCGCGTATGTAGTGCTACCCATGATAATTCTCCTCATTCAGGTGACGATGACAAGACCATGGCACCGCGCTCGGCCTGATCGGCCGAGGCCCACAGCAGCACTGGACCCCTCCACAGACCATGATGCAAACCAAAAGCCACTACAGCCGCCATGATCGGCGATAGAGCCGCCTTGGCGTCTCCCACGTACTCGGCCGGGTGCTCAATCTCGAAATCGTCTCCAAAATATTCCTGGCTTCGCAGACAAGCTACTCCCCATTCCTTTGCGCAGAATCCTTCTCCGTTTAGACCCGCAAACACCGTTCGAATGGGGTTTTTCACCGAAACCACTCCCTGCAAGGCTCTTTTCACGGCTTGATCCAACCCATCGCCCAAGTAGGGTTTTTTGCTCAGGCGGTGACCCGGCTCATTTCCCAAACCCACCGAGTGGATCCATGCCAAGGGCTCGATGCCCAATTCCCGGGCCGCCCGGCGGCTACCCAACAACAAGAATGCCGCGCCCTCCCCCGGAATGAACCCACCCGTGGACTCATAGGTCAACAGCCGTCCGGCCTTCAACAAAGCGTACAGGCTCGACAGGTTCCAGAAACTGTCCGTACCTCCCACCAGTAAAACCTCAGAATACGAGTCCGCGGACGGTTTCTGAAATCGCTCCGCCAATTGGTGATAGAAACCCGTCCGACAGCGATCGACCAGTTGACTATTTCGTACATCACAAGCTATCTCACCATGAAACGACAAGAGATCCAAAAACGCCCGCTGGTTCGAACTCAAATCGAAGCTGGCATGGGTTGAGAGTGATATCCGCCATGGGATCTCGCCTTGATTTACAAAAGGCGTGAGGCACTCCCGCAAAGCTGGTACAGCCAGACTCAACAAGCGATGCAAAAAGGGGTGCAGATCGTGCCGGCCGTACATTGATCTTCCATCCACATAACCCAATATATCAGAAGGGATCTGACCCATACGAAGGTTTTCAAATCGCTCGTCCGTAAAGGGCGTATCAACAATGCCCGATATACCGGCAAAGATCGAGGTAGCGGTTTCTACCGTATTGGTGCCGACCGGAGTAAAACATCCCGTTGATAAAACTGCCATCGGTTGAGGTCTCAAGCTTCTCTCCTCATTCTGTTTCTTACCGAGTGACACATCCGTCCAACTTTACCTCGATTCGCTCGATTTCCAACGTTTTTTTATCACATAGCCAAGCAGCCCGGTAGGTCAGGCACATCCTTTCGTCGGACGGCATCAACAAAAGTGTTTCCATCCTAAAATTCGAAGGTTGTCTGTCACCCGAAATCGTCGCAGTGGTTGAGAAGCTGCAAAGCGGCACTTTAAAACTCTGTTTTCCTCGTGGTGACAGATGCAGGATGGATACCGGTTCACCACCGCGCAAAGGATTCGCAAATATCCAATCGGGGTGAGCGGAATGAAAGAAACGCGGATCAAAATCCAGCGGCAGGTAGGGAGCTCGGTTTTTTCTCCAGGATTCATCATAGGTGCCGGCGTAGGACACACGGGGTTCCCACCAGGGAGCCACAAACCCAAAACCCACAACCGGAGGCCGCGCTCGGGGCGACGACATACTTTGTTTCCGGTCCTCCAAATTGGGAAGCAATTCTGATTTCATTTGCTCGAAGCTACGTTTACCCTTGAATCCCACGCCCACTGGGTTTTTAGGCTCGGCAAACACCTGCTCTCCTTGGTCGGTGGTAACGCAATGCATGCCGCCAAAAGCACGCTCGTAAATCAAAGGCATGCGAAAAAAGGGTTTTGGCTTGCCCGGTCTGGCGGTAAGCGCTCCACCCTTCCAAGATCGGTCACCCACTACCCTAAACCCTCCAGTTCGATCTGCCACCGATAATCCCACTTCCAAGCTCTCGACCGCCCGCCCGCTCTCAGAACAGGCACTGCCCACCATCACCACGTCAGTACCGGGCTTCTCAAGATGCGCCTCGGAAGCAAATTTGATGCTCGATCGACCCGGTTCCCCCCAATACTCATCCGCCAATCTAACGGGCTCTTGCTCTGCAGCAATTTGCACCTCGGGCAACAAATCGAAAGCTGCCTTTATAACCAAGTATAAAGTATCCACACCCTGTCGATTGGGAAAGATAAAAAAAGAGGCATCAAAAGGCGTATGATTGACTAGTTGCAACATACAGTAGACCTATATGACATGACCCACGAACTCCCCGGTCAATCACTCTCCTCGAAAATATAATCTTATTCCGACGAGAGGAAAAAAAACCAATCAGAGAAACCCTAGGCCAATTCGATCCGGTTACGGCCTTTATGCTTGGCTGCATACATGGCCACATCCGCCGCGTCGATCAATCGCTCACCCGAATCGATTTCGGCTTCGGGTATACCCGCAATCCCGATGCTGACCGTCACCCTACCGGCCGGCAACCCCGGATAGGTGCGTTGCGATGATTGTTGCAAAATCCGATTGGCGGGCACCAAGGCGTCTTGTTTGGTCGTCTCCGGCATGACCACCACAAACTCTTCCCCTCCCCATCTGGCCGCGCTGTCAACTTCTCTGACGTTTCGAGCAATGACCTGCGCCAAAGCCCTCAGAACATGATCACCGGCCCGGTGACCGTATTGATCGTTGATGCTTTTGAACCCATCTATATCCAACATCATACAGGCCAGTGGGGAAGCATAGCGCTTTGTCCGGGCAAATTCGGTTTCCATGATTACTTCGATCCTTCGGCGGTTGTACAGCTCGGTCAAAGGATCGGTGATCGCCAACACCTCCACCCGCTCCAACATTTTTCTAAGCTCTTGGTTCTTGTTTCTCAGCTCATCCTGCAACCCCTTGTTGCGCAGCAATGCAAACACCCTCGCATGCAGCTCCATCTCGCTGTAGGGCTTGGGCAGATAATCGTCCGCTCCCAGCTTGAGACCGGTCACCTTGTCTTCTACGCTGTCTTTGACGGTCAACATGATGATGGGAATCCCCCGGGTATCATGATTGCCTTTCAACCAGCGGCACACCTCGGTGCCGTTGATATCCGGCAACAGGATATCCAACAGGATACAGTCAACCTTTCCGGTCTTGGCGATCTTGAGCGCGCTGGTGCCGCTTTCGGTCCAGATCACCTCATATCCGCATTGCTCGAGAAACTCGCTGGTTCGCTGCGCCTCGGAACGGTTGTCTTCAACCAACATGATTTTCGACTTGGCCATGTTTTAGTCGTCCTTTTTGGAAATATCCCGTTCTTGATCTCGATAAGGATGGGGCATTGCCCGATCCACCCTGGCGTCCAGTACTCCCTTTTGAAGCCTTACCCTAACGATATCCCCGCCGGATACCTGCGAAAAAGACCGTACGACGCTGCCGTCTTGCTTGGTGACGATGCTGTAGCCGCGGTTGAGGACCTCAAGCGGGCTCAACCGTTGCATTGCATCCCTTCTGGCTTCCAGATGCATTCGGCCGTACACGATTTTCTGACCCACCGCGCCAGACAACCTTCTTTGGTGGTTCTGCATCGCAACTCGATGCAGGGCGAGCTTGGCCCGCGGATCCTTGCGGGCAAGCCTCACTCTGGCTTCCATGAGATGCTTTCTCGACGTTTGCAGGCGCGTAGATATCAGGTTTTCTAAAACTCTGGCGTTTTCATCCAGACGCATTCGGTGGGCGGCCACCACCAACCGTGGATCGCGCATTCTGCGCATCAAAACCGAAAGGCGGTTTTTCGCTTCGGCGATAATCAGATCCATACTCTTTTTAAGACCCCAACCTCTCTCGAAAAGTTCTTTTTTCATCAATCGACTGTCCGGCACCACCCTTTCGGCCGCAGCCGTCGGAGTAGGCGCGCGTACATCGGCGGCCAGATCGGTAAGAACCAGATCCACTTCATGTCCCACGGCGCTGACGACGGGCACCCGGCAGGCCGCCACCGCCCGCACCACCTGCTCTTCATTGAACGCCCAGAGATCTTCCACCGAACCACCACCTCGCCCAACGATTAATACGTCTACTTCGGCGTGCTGCCCCATCCAGTCGATTGCCCGGGCTATCTGATCCGCAGCGCCCTCCCCTTGCACCTGCACCGGATAGAGCAAAACCGGTATCGAAGCAAAACGCTCGTCGAGCACCTTTAAAATATCACGAACGGCAGCTCCCGAAGGACTGGTTACAATTCCGATTCTACCAGGTATGTAAGGAAGTTGTCGTTTTTTTTGCGGATCGAACAGGCCTTCTTTTTGAAGTTTTTCCTTCAAGGCCAAAAACCGCAGACCCAAGGCCCCCTCACCCTGCGCAATCATCCATTCTACCACCAATTGGGCCCGACCTCTGGGCTCGTAGAGGGTAAGCTTACCGAGACACTCGACCAGCATGCCTTCACCGGGAAAAGGGCCTGTCATCCGAGCAACCGCGTTACGAAACATGACCGCCGGAAACGAAGCCGCCGCATCCTTCAGCGAAAAGTAAACATGACCCGAGCTGGGCGTGGAAAGATTGGACACCTCGCCCATTACTCGAATCGTGGTGAACTCTCCTTCCAACAACCGGCGAAGCTTGGCGTTCAGCTCGGATACGGCATATACCTTCTGTGTCCTCGGGGCAAACAAGTCCCGGGTCTCGGGATGATCTGTTATAATTACGGCTCTCTTTTCTTTTGATAGGTTCCCACCAACTCGGCCCGAGCCAGTACGTGACCCCGCATGGCTTCCATCAACCCAGCCTTGTCGGGGCTTTTCAAATCGGGCAGCATGATATCCAATGCATACAACTTATGAAAATAACGATGTTTTCCTATGGGAGAACATGGACCACAATAGCCGATCCTATCCCAGCTATTCTTGGCAGGTAAAACGCTTTGATCAAATTCAGCAATCTCTACGGCCTCGGGTAAACCTACCAATGCCGGCGGAATGTTGTACAACAGCCAATGATCCCATATCATTTTGGGTCTTTTCGGATCCGGCGCATCCGGATCCTCCATAATCAAGACCAAACTCTTGGTCGTTACGGGCAACTCGTTCCAGAACAATGGGGGTGAAATATCACGTCCATCGCATGTATAGATAGACGGGATGTCTTTCTCATGCCGAAATGCGCTCGAGTCGAGCTTCATGGACCCCTCCTTGTCAATACGACTTTTTTCCAAGGCCGCCGATAGAAACACATATCCAGATATCCGTGACCCAAAAGAGTATCACTTCCGCACCAAGCCTGCAAAAACTTCAAGATGAGCCGTCTGCGGAAACATGTCAACACCTTCGAGCACCTCGAGACGAAAACCCATGTCGATAAAAACGCCCAAATCCCTCGCCAATGTACCGGGATGACAGCTCACATACGCCACGGCTTCGGCTCGGCTTTCTCCGATGGCCTTCAAAACCTCAGGTGCACATCCCTTACGAGGAGGATCCAAAACGACACACCTGGGCCGATAACCCGCGCGCACCAAACCCGGAAGAACTTTTTCCACCGTGCCGCGGTAAAACCGAATCCGATCGAGATCATTGTCCGAAGCCACCCGGACAGCATCTCGGATCGATTGAGAAACTGATTCGATTCCAACCACTTCATAGCCTCTGCGGGCCAGCAAAAGTCCCAAGACACCCACACCGCAGTAGGCATCAACAACCGGACCCTCAAACGAATCGATAAAATCCAAAACGCGTTCAAACAAAACATATGCCTGGGGTGTATTGACTTGGAAAAATGTTCCGGTGGACAATCTGAACCACAATCCATGCAAACGTTGCCCGATCCAATCTCTCCCCCAAACCAATCGCGAACGCTTTCCCAAAATGACGTTCGTTCGAGCCGGATTGACATTGAGCACCAATCCCGTAATTTGCGGAATCTGCCTGCGAAGCACCCTCAACAACGACTGGATATCTCTGGAGCTATCATGAGCGCCCACCAACGCAACCAACAAACCTTCCTTGTTTTGATCAGGGTTTCGGGCTCCGGCTCCCCCATCAATACCCGTAGAACAACGAACCACGACATGCCTCAGAAAACCACGATGCATTTTCTCGTCGTATATCTCGATGCCTTTACGCTGAGCCCACTTGCGCACACACCCCACGGCTCGATCCAAACCGGGATCATGTATGCGGCAATCTTCCACCGGGACCACTGCATGACTGCGGGGGGCGAAAAATCCCGTGATTACCCGATCCTGATGACGCGCAACCGGATATTGCCCCCGGTTGCGATAACCCAAATACTTGTCCGCCGGCGAAATCTTGATCGGCTCATCAATCCTCAAACCTGCGATGGATCGGAGCGTATCTTTCAATATCATGCCCTTGAGCTCGAGCTGAGCGCCATATGAAGCGTGCATGAGCTGACAACCTCCGCAGCGTCCATAAGCCTCACAAGCGGGAGTGACCCGATCGGGGCATGGTTCCAATACATCCAGAAGAACTGCCGATATTTTTCTCCTCCCGATGTGGGTGATTCGTACCCGCACCCTTTCCCCGGGCAAACCACCCGGCACAAATACCACACCTCCCTGACAACCTCCGACTCCTTCACCTGTAGCTGCAATCCTATCCAATCTCAACTCAATGGATTTACCCATGTACATGGCATACACTCCCAGCCATCCCTTTTACCCATTCGGAATCGGCATGACAAGCCTTGCGTAAGACTGCATATCCAGGAAGCATACGCCCGCAATCAGGAGGGGTGTTTTTCAATATCCATCAAAAAAGGATCGCAGAGAGGTATTGAGGGCCAGAGCGATTTTATACAGGGAAGAAACCGAAGCTGCGGACTCCGCACGTTCGATCTGACTGAGCAGGCTCACCGACAAACGCGCTTTTCCGGCTACCTGTCTTAGGGTTAAGGATTGTTTTTTCCTTTCCACGCGAATTCTTTTTCCGATAGTAACCAACAAGGTCTCTCGCAGGCTGCCTGGCAACTGTCTTTCCTGCTCAATGTGTCGAACGGTATCGAGCAGCAAATCCTTCACAATCGGTTTTTGCATATACCCGGCCAGCCATTCCCGCAAAGAATCCAACACCGCATCGGTTTTCGATAGATTTCCCAATCCCAAGATGGATATTTCCTTGTTCTTCTCGCGAATATGTCGAAGCAGGTTTACCTCGTTACCGCTGAACATGCTCAAATCCACAATCATCAATCCATACACCCCGGTCTCCAGCAAACGGATACTTGACTCCAATGAAGGTGCTACTTTCGCTCTAAATCCCTCCACGCCGAGGATGTTTTCGATATCTTGCGATACTTCTACATCACCGCCTAAAACCAGGATTTTGGCACTGCTGTTTTTCATCACGTCCCCTATCTTCGTCAATATAATATTTCTTTTTATGTTATCATCGGTTTATACAAACGTCAACAACCAAGCCCCGCCACGAGCTCTGTCGTGTGCGCATGGACGATAAATTCCTCCAATGTTATCAACTGCTCCCGCTTGACCGATGAATTTTGGTATGATTGAATGGGAGTTTGTATTGGTTTCGACCACGCGTCCGACACTTGTTCGTCATGCTTATGGAAACAACGTCGATGAAATGCAAACACTGCTCCAAACAGTATCAATCATTCGGGAGAGCTGAAAACCATGAAGGTACAATGTGAAAAATGCAAAGCGCAATACCAAATCGACGAAGGACGCATACCACCTCAAGGAGCGCAAATTCGATGCCCGCGCTGCTCCAATGTGTTTGTAGTAAAAAAGATAGAACCAAAACCCCAAAACACCGAAGAGCTGTTCGAGCTCGGCAGTGGTCATGAGGCAGCAAACCCTGCATCCAACAACCATCTACCCGATCTTCCTGAAGTACCGGATCTGCCCCCGCCCCCGGTATTCGACTCCCAACCCAAAAAACCTCCCGAGCCTGAACCGGAGCCGGAGTCGGAGCCTGAACCTGAAACCCAACCCGATCAACCAACCGACTGGCCTTCATCCACGCCTTCCGGCTTGGACGATCTTGCCGAATTGCCTTCGAGCTTTTCCTCCCACCAGGTAGATCTGCCGGATCTGCCCGCCCCCTTTCCTACGGAGCCCGAACACCTGCCCGAGTTGCCTCCATTGGGACCCGGACCCATATCACCCCCATCCCAAAACAACGCATTGGAGCTTCCGGCCCTACCCAATATCGAAACATCTACAGAACCCCACAGCGAAGCCGAAGGAGAATTTTTTACCCTGGATAGTCAACCCCGGATCAGCCCAAAAGAAAATCTCGAAACGACGGTACGTTATCGCATACGCAGAAAAAACGGCAAGGTTTTCGGACCTTTCGACTTCTCCTCAGTGACCAAGATGCTCTCTGAACGAAAAATCGACGGCAG
This sequence comes from Myxococcota bacterium, assembly GCA_041560255.1. Taxonomy (GTDB): domain Bacteria; phylum Myxococcota; class B64-G9; order B64-G9; family B64-G9; genus JBFFBT01. The sequence goes on from JBFFBT010000011.1 coordinate 24,945, forward strand.
TGAAGAAGCTTCCACCGATGCAAAGACCTACCGACCCTTGCGCTCCTTCGAGGAGTTCGCCGCCTTGTGCCCTTCAGCACCACAGGAAATCCAAGAATCGACCATCGAGGCCGAACAGCCGGCCAAGTCTCCTCTGCTGCCGGGTGAAGAGCATCCCGATGCGCTTCTGGACCAAGAATTGGATCTGTCGATATCCAAATTTTCGTTGTCGGCCAAGTTGAGCTCGTTTTTGAAACGCCCCGGTTTGAAACCATGGATCATTCCGGGCGCAGCGGTTTTTGCTCTCATGATCTTGGGAATCATTCTTGGGTTCACCGATCATGGACTTTTTGCAAACCGATCCATACGGCGATGGCTGGCATCGCCCGTCCAAACCTCCGTTCAAACCACTGATGGAAACCCAAACCAGGTCAACCAGAACAATGATCTGTACAGCCTCTACCGAAACGATGTCTTTGCCGATTATAAAACGTTGATTGATACCGGAGAAAAACAACGCCGGGCCGAAACCATCGGCATAGACGAGCTCGGGTTGCTCGGAATGAGCTATGCAGCCTTGCTTCGCAACCACGGCGCCAACGAACATTACCTCAAGCAGGGACGTGCGATCCTCGAGCAAATGAAAGACAGCTACCCGGATCGAAACCCGACCCGAAAAGTAGAAGCCGCTTTGGCGATGTTGACAGACGCTGGGCATGCAACCGCAATACTCAAAACATTGCTTGATGCCGACCGAGAAGATATTGAGAGCCTGCATTTGGCCGGCTGGGCGGCCACGCACCAAAAAAACTGGCCACAAGCTTTGGCGTATTTTCAACGCGCTCAACAAATGCAACCTTCCGATCCGAGGGCGTATTACTCAACCGGAGATATCCACGCCATGCAAGGAAATTTCGACGCGGCTGTCGAATCATACCATCAAGCCGTAGAAAAGGATCCCGACAACCTACGATCCCTGCTGGCGCTGGCCCGCATTCAAATCGAGATCAAAAATGATTTCGACCAAGGCAATCAAACCATCGAGAAACTTTTGAGCAAAAAACTCGAACGACTTGCCTCCACCGAACGCGCAAGTGTTCACTTTTTGAAGGCTCGGTGGCATCTTCAAAACAAGGATCGGGATCAAGCCATCGCGCAACTCGAGCTGGCCATGGGACTGGCTCCATCGAAAGTGAACTATGCCGCCGAGCTTGGAGAGCTGTACCTCCATTCCGGAGACTACGCCAAGGCCCACGCAACCTACGATAAGATTCTCAAAATCGACCCCTCCAATCTCGACGCCCAGATCGGAAAAGGAAATGCCATCTGGAAAAGCGGTGATATCGTACAAGCCAAACTGCTGTTGGAAAAAGTTTCGCTGGCGGCGGCCTCTGATCCGAGACCTTTATATCTGCTCGGCCAGATCGCAGAAGATTTAGCCAAACCGAAAGAGGCCCTTTCCTATTACAAAAAAGCTTCCCGTATTCAGAAGACCTACCTCGAACCACAGGTGGCCATTGCAAAACTCCACATGCGGGAAGGCCGCATAAAAAAAGCCGTGCAACAAATCAACCAAGCCAAAAAGACCGTCCCGGACGCGCCTGGGCTGCATCAAGTCATGGGGGAGATCCTCCTGGTCCAAAACAATACCGAGGCAGCCAAAGCACAGTTCGAAAAGGCTCTTGCCATCGATCCCCAGATGCCCGCGGCCTTGTTCAGCCTGGCCCAGGTATACCGAGATCTCGGCGATCTTTCGAAATCCCTCGAAATATTTATTCAACTACAACAAATCGCTCCCCACACGCCCCAATTGAATCTTCAATACGGTTATACCCTTTACAAAAACCAAGACTACCAGAAAGCTCTCGAGATCTACGAAAAATCCCTCCCCAAAGATCCCAAAAACCCCGACCTGTATGTGAAATCAGCTTTGGCCGCAGACGCCCTCAAGGATACCAAAAAAGCCATACATTACCTTCAGACCGCCACCGGCCTGAACCAAAACAACCCCGATGCCTATTTTCACCTCGGCAGGATCTACGAGCGCCAGGGGAGACCCGAAGAAGCTTTGGAGCTGCTGCGCCGCGCAGTCGAGCTGGACCCGAAAAACCCCGAAACATACTACCACATGGGCTTGAGTTATCTGGGTATGGAAATGTCCAACGACGCCATCGAAGCCTTCAAGGAAGCCACGAAGCGCAAACCCGATTACGTCGCCGCTTCGCTGGAGCTGGGCAAAATACTCACCAGCCTGTATCGCCACAAAGAAGCCATCGACTATCTCAACCGCGCGGTGCGGGCGCAACCCAAACGGCTCGACCTGCTCTTGGCCCTTGGGGATGCATACCAGCAAAAAAACAACTACAAAAAGGCGCTGCAAATCTATCAAAGGGCGTACAAGTTGGATCCCAAAACACCCGGATTGACGTATCGATTGGGTCGCAGTCATAGCGAGCTGGATCAAACCAAACAAGCCATCCGGTTTTATCTCATGGCGATAAAAAACAATCCCCAAGATCCCATGCCCCATTTCTATTTGGGATACAGTTACAAAGCCCAGGGCAACAACCGCAAGGCCGTTGCCGAGTTCGAGCAATACCTGAAACTGAAACCCGATGCTCCAGATGCAGACGAAATACAGATGGAGATCGATTACCTGAAAAAATAGTCAACCCATCCATCAAAAGGTAAACTTCCCATGTTAGATCTCAAACAAGTCACCGACCACCCTGACGAAATCCAAAACCGAATGTCGGGAAGAAAAAACACCGCCGGTCTCGAACACGTCGTTGAGTTGGGCTCAAAACGCCGTGCACTGATTGTCGAGGTCGAGCAGCTCAGACACGAGTTAAAAAAAGCCAATGCCGAAATGAAAACCATGATCCGCGAGGATCCTTCGGCGGCGGATCGGCTACGCAGTGAGCTGAAAGCCTCCTCGCTCAAGCAAAAACAGCTCGAAAGCGACCTCAAGGAGATCGAGCAACAATTGCACGATCTTTTGCTCGAGATTCCCAACCTGCCGCACGAGTCGGTTCCACGCGGGAACGATGAAGCGGACAACCAGATTGTAAAAACCACCGGAGAGCCGAAGAGTATGTCCTTCGAACCCCGACCTCATTGGGAGATCGGCGAACGGTTGGGAATCCTGGATTTCGCCCGCGGGGCCAAATTGTCAGGCTCGCGTTTTACCGTACTGCATGCAACCGCCGCTAAATTGGAGCGGGCGCTCGCCAACTTCATGTTGGACCTACATACCCGCGAACACGGTTATATCGAGGTCACGACTCCATACATGGTCCTTCGGGAAACCATGCAAGGCACGGGTCAACTCCCCAAGTTTGAGGAGGACGCGTTCAAGACAACCGATCCCGAGATGTTCCTCATCCCCACCGCCGAGGTTCCGGTCACCAATCTGCATCGCAACGAAATCATTGATCTGGAGGCGCTGCCGATTAATTACGCAGCCCATACACCTTGTTTCCGCAGGGAGGCCGGCGCACACGGCAAAGACACCCGCGGTTTGATGCGCCAACATCAGTTCAACAAAGTGGAGCTGGTCACTCTGTGCAGCCCCGAGCAATCCTACGAACGTCTGGAAGTGCTTACCCGGCATGCCGAAGAAGTACTAATAAGGCTCGATTTACCATATCGGGTTATGTCCCTGTGTACCGGCGATTTGGGGTTTTCAGCCGCCAAGACGTACGATCTGGAGGCATGGATGCCGGGACTCGATGGGTACAGAGAAATATCGTCTTGCTCGAATTGCGAGGACTTTCAAGCCCGCCGAGCCCGCATCCGGCTTCGCAGAGCCAAAGGAGAAAAACCCGAGCTGTTACACACCCTCAACGGCTCGGGTCTAGCCATCGGCCGAACCATGGCCGCCATTCTCGAAAACCACCAGCAAGCCGACGGCTCGGTGCGGATTCCCGAAGCTCTCGTCCCCTATACCGGGTTCGATCTCATTCGCCCATAAAATCGAGCTCAACCGACCGGTGTCGGATCCAAAAAAACCGTCTCACTCTTCGGTGGATTCATAGAAAAAGCTTCGCAATCCCATCGGCAACCAGCATGCCCCGTTCGGTAGGACGCCAAAGATCCCCATCGACATCCGCCAAACCCTCTTGGGTAAGTTTTTTTGCAAGCTTTTCGGAAAACCCGGACATGGTCTTCAACAAATCGAGCGCCACTCCTCGAGACGTACGCAGACCCAGAGCGACGGTCTCGATACGCGCTTGGTCTGAATCGATCGACTCGATCCCGGATCGCGGATACCTACTCTCCCGAATGCGGTTTCGGTAGATCTGCAGGTTCGCGGGGTTCCAAAACCGACGCCTGCCGTCAAACGAATGGGCCGCGGGACCCAGACCGAGTGAGGGAATCCTTTGCCAATACTTTTGATTGTGCCGTGATCGGTGGTGTCGATTTCGCGCGAAGTTGCTTACTTCGTAATGATCGTAACCGAAATCCGCACACAACCTGCAAGCAAGCATATATTCGTCCGCGCATTGATCTTCACGAGGTTTCGCCAACCGGCCGTCCAACTGCATCCGCCCGAATCGAGTGTGCGGGCTGATGGTAAGCGCATAACAGGAAAGATGCTCCGGCGCATGAGATAAAGCCATCTCGAGAGTCCGCCGCCAGGCATCCGGTTTGGAACCGGGTAGGTTGTACATCAAATCGAGGCCCAGAGAAGCAAACCCGGCCTTACGGATCGCTTCGATACCCGTGATCGCGCCCCGACCGTCATGCCTGCGTCCAAGCCTGGAAAGCACATCATTATCAAATGACTGAACCCCCAGGCTCAAGCGATTTACCCGGGCCTCCTGCAATGCATCGAGAAGTCGATCATCTACATCGGACGGATTGATCTCCAGGGAGATCTCGATGTTCTCGGCCGGCGTATCGGCAAAAAAACGGGCGCGCAATTTGTCAAGCAACCTCACAAGGACTCGCGATGCCAATACGCTCGGCGTACCCCCACCGACATACAGGCTGTCGAAGGCGCCTGGATACCGGGGGCACAGCTGCATTTCGATCTCGAGATCATCCAGATATCCCGCAGATTGCCCGCAGTCGACGACCGAGTAGAAGTCACAATAGGGACACTTGCTCTTGCAGAAAGGCACATGCACGTACAAACCAAAACAATCACCCACGCCTATTCCTTATCGGTTTTCAACACCGAGACAAAAGCGCTCTGGGGGATTTGCACGTTGCCCACCATCTTCATGCGTTTTTTGCCCTTCTTTTGCTTCTCCAACAACTTGCGCTTTCGGGTGATGTCTCCCCCGTAACACTTGGCGGTCACATCTTTCCGAAATGGCGAGATGGTGGATCGCGCAATGATGGCGGCGCCGACAGCTCCTTGAATGGCGATCTTGAACATCTGTCTGGGTATTTCTTCTTTCAACCGATCACAGATCTGCACCGCCCGCATCCTGGCCCGTTCCTTGTGAACCATGGTGGCCAGCGCATCCACCGGTTCGGAATTGACCAGAATATCAAGCTTGACCAAATCGGAAGGACGGTACCCGATGAGCTCATAGTCAAACGAGCCATATCCTTGTGTCACGCTCTTGAGCTTGTCGTAAAAATCGAAGACAACCTCTGCGAGGGGCATATCGAAATGAACCTGGATCCTTCCGGGAGTGGGGTACGAAAAGCTGGAGTTTTCACCCCGCCGCTCCAGGCACAGCTGCATGACGGCGCCCATATAACGTTCGGGAATGAGAATGGTAGCCTTGATGTAGGGCTCCAAAGACGTTGCGATCTGCAAAGGATCTGGATAGTGAGAAGGATTGTCCACTTCTATATCTTGGCCGTCTTTGAGCTTGAAACGATAAACGACCGAAGGCATGGTCATGATGATCGACTGGTTGAACTCCCGCTCCAGGCGTTCCTGCACGATCTCCAGATGCAACAGTCCCAGAAATCCACATCGAAAGCCCTGCCCCAAGGCAACCGAGCTGTCTTTTTGGTATACCAGGGAGGCATCATTGAGCTTGTAGCGCTCCAAGGCATCGACCAAGCCGGGATAGTCATCGTTGGCAATGGGGTATATGGATGAAAAAACCACGGGTTTGACTTCTTTGAATCCCGGCCAGGGCTTTTCGGCCGGTTGCTCCTCGAGCGTAATGGTATCCCCGATGCTCACATCCGAGACGGTTTTGATGCCGGCTATCAAATACCCCACATCCCCGGCCTGCAACGCACTCGTGGGTTGACGCTTGAGGCGAAACACTCCTACCTCCTCCACGATGTGCTTGGTGCGGTTGGCCATGAAGCGGATGGTTTGTTTGTTGCGCAATGCTCCATTAAACACCCGGAACGAGACCACGGTGCCACGGAACGGATCATAGCAAGCGTCAAACACCAAGGCCGCCAAAGGCGCTTTTGCATCGCCTTTCGGGGGGGGTATCCGTTTGACGATAGCCGAGAAAATCGCATCAACGCCCTGTCCGGTTTTGGCCGAACACAACAAGGCATCCTCGGGATCCAAACCCAAGTCCCGCTCGATCTGCTCTTTGACCATATCGACATCGGCAGCCGGCAAATCAACTTTGTTAATCACCGGAATAATGACCAAATCGTGCTCCAGCGCCGAATACAGATGGGCCAAGGTCTGCGCTTCTACCCCTTGGGATGCGTCCACGAGCAGCAAAACGCCTTCACAGGCCGCCAAAGCCCTGGAAACCTCATAGGTGAAATCGACGTGTCCGGGCGTATCGATGAGATTGAGCTCAAACTTCTGCCCGTCCGGTGTCGTATGCGGCAGGGTGACCGTATTCGATTTGATGGTAATCCCGCGTTCTCTCTCGATATCCATATCATCCAGCAACTGATCTCGAAATTCTCTCGCATCGACCAAGCCGGAATGTTGGATCATGCGATCCGCCAAGGTAGACTTGCCATGATCGATATGTGCCACAATACTGAAATTTCGCTTATTCATTAGATATTTATTCCAAATGTATTCAAGCAAAACGAACGTTTTGCGAAGCCCACTATGTAGCCCCGAAGAAGGTTTTTGTCAAGGAAAGCCGCTATCAGTATGATTTAATAATGATTATGATAAAATCAAGCGTCTGCGTATACGATTTGGGAGGCTCCATGCGTTCAAAACAGGCTTTTCAGCCCGGCTGGTGTGAAATTCCACCCGGAAAAAACACCTACCGCTCGATTTTCAAGTGGGGTGCTTCGGACAAATTCCGGCACCCCACCCATAACTTGTATACCTTACTTAAAGATCGGCTCGGGATGACCGATGCGGACTTTAAAGAAAGACTCCACACGGGCGATCAAACCGTCAAGCTCGACCGTCCGCCCGCATTGAACCATGCGCATATCGAAGCCTTGCGCGAGATGGTCGGAGACGAAAACGCATCCACCAGCGATTATGATCGGGTAAAATACTCTTTCGGAAAGTCCGCCTATGAAGCCTTTCAGCTACGCGAAGGCAATGTCGGCCAGGTCACCGACCTCGTGCTGCATCCCCGCCACAGGCAGGACGTCATCAACATCGTTGCCTATTGCCACCGGCACACAATCCCGATGGTACCCTATGGCGGCGGTTCTTCGGTCACCCTCGGGCTGAGACCGACCAGGCCAGGCGTCGTTGTGGTGCTTCAGACCCATATGCACCGGATTCTATCATTTAATGAAGAAAACCAAACCATCACCGTCGAATCCGGCATCCTGGGTCCTGATTACGAGCATGCGCTCAACCATGCGCCGGAAATGTTCGGCGCCAAATACGCTTACACCGCGGGACATTTCCCCCAATCTTTCGAGCATTCGACCGTGGGAGGCTGGATTGCGACATTCGGTTCAGGACAGCAGTCATCCTATTACGGCGATGTGGGCGATCTGGTCATGAGCCAAGACATGGTCACACCCACCGGCGCAATCCAAACCCTCGCGTATCCCGCCACGGCAACCGGTCCCAGCATCAACGAGATGCTCAAGGGTACAGAAGGCACTTTCGGCGTTACCGTAAGCGCCACATTGAAAATATTCAAGCACCTGCCCCAAAACCGTAAAAGATTTTCTTTCATGTTTCCGAACTGGCGAAATACCGTTCAGGCGGCCCGCAGTATTTATCAAGGCGAGTTCGGCCGCCCCTCGGTCTTTCGCATATCCGACCCCGAAGAAACCGATATCGCCATGAAATTGTACGGCATCGAGGCGTCCAGTTTGGATAAATTCATGTCATTTAGAGGTTATGTATCCGGACAACGTTGCCTGCTCATCGGTCAGGCCGATGGTGACCAAAGCTATACCAAAACCATCAAACGCAATGTCATGAAGCACTGCAGGCGATACAAAGGCATGTACCTGAGCGGGCTTCCCGTGAAAAAATGGGAGCGACACCGATTCGCCGACCCATACCTGCGCGAGGATCTCAATGATTTCGGTGTGGTGATCGACACCTTGGAAACCGCGATCCCCTGGGACGGGCTGCATAACCTCTATGAAGCCGTACGCGTAACCCTGAGGATCCATCCTCAAACGGCAATCATGACCCATGCTTCGCACTTCTACCCTCAAGGAACCAATCTCTATTTCATCTTCATCACCCATCGTAGAAACATCAAAAACTACCTGCAGTTTCTACATCAAATCATCGCTTGCATCCATGCACACGGCGGATCGTTGAGCCACCACCACGGCGTGGGCCGCTTGATGGCGCCCTGGATGGAAACACATTTGGGGAAAAAGTCCTTGGATCTCTTGCGCGCTATAAAAACACATCTCGATCCCCACGCCATCATGAACCCGGGCGGCACACTCGGACTTGAGCCCACCGGCACCGACCGGTTCCCATGAGAGTATCCGGGAAAGTCCATGATTCCGTCCGGGCCGGCAAGTTCACATGATGATACCTGCATCCAAAACATGTCCAATTGTAGGGATACTCAAACACCTCTTGAACACCTAAGGCGAATCAGTCTTTTGGTTGTATCGCACCCATGTTCATTGCTACAATGCCGCCGTTTCGAGCGTATTCGAACGAAGGGATACAATCTATGAAAACGCGGACTTCGTGCTTCATGCTTTTGGCAGGCTTTTGGGTTTTTTGCCCACACACCCAAGCCGGGGACAAACCCGAGAGATTTATCACCATGTCCACCACCACCAGCACACAGGCTTCGGGTCTGTTGGACATTTTGCTGCCGGCTTTCTTTCGCGACACCGGTATACGCGTAAAAGTGCTGGCCAAAGGCACCGGCGCCGCCCTTCGTGACGGCATGGACGGCAACGCGGACATCGTCTTCGTGCACGCCCGGGATCGAGAAGAGGAGTTTGTAAAAAAGGGGTTCGGCGCCAAGCGGTATCCGGTCATGCACAACGACTTCGTCCTCTTGGGACCCAAGTCCGATCCGGCCGGCATCAAAAACTGCACCGACGTGATCGAGGCATTGAGAAAAATCAGCCAAACTTCATCCATGTTCGTCTCCCGTGGAGACGACAGCGGCACCCACCACAAAGAACAAGAGCTTTGGAAAGCATCCGGAGTCGAGCTCGACGACCGTACATTCACCCAAAGGCATGCGGGGGAAAAAACCCAGCGGAAAACCTTCGAACCCGCCGGTAGATTTTATATCTCCATCGGGCAAGGCATGGGAAAAACCTTGACATTCGCCGACGAGAAACAAGCCTACACCCTCGCGGACCGAAGCACCTACCTCAATTATCGCTTTGGTAAAAAACCAGCCATCGATCTAGAAGTGCTCTGCCAAGGCGATCCACGCATGCACAATCCTTACGGGATCATCCCCGTAAACCCTCGAAAACACCCGCATGTAAAACACAAGCTGGCGGATGAGTTCGCCCGCTGGCTGACGAAAACCCAAACCAAAGCGATCATTGCGGGATACAAGATCCATCAGACCCAACTTTTCTATCCGGACTGACGCTTACAACCATCACCAATCCAAACCGCCATGTCATACTTCCTAGACAGCCTCGAATCCGCCTTGTATTTGTTGGTTTCGTTCGACTCGGAGTTGTTTTCCATCGTCTGGGTATCGGTTCAGGTAAGCACCGCATCAACCATATCGGCAAGCTTGCTCGGTTTACCCACGGGCATGATCATCGCGCTTTCATCTTTTCCGGGCAAACGCCTCTTGATAACCATCCTCAACACCTTGTTGGCTCTTCCTACCGTAATCATCGGATTGTTCGCCTATGCATTTCTATCCCGCCGAGGCATTTTCGGCCCGTTCGATTTGCTCTATACCCAACATGCCGTCATCATCGGGCAAGTCATTCTGATCCTGCCCATGGTAACCACTTTTACCATCGCAGCTATCAACCGCATCGACGATCGATACCGTAAAACCGCCGTCACCCTGGGCGCCAATCGGCTGCAAACCGCTTTGATCATCGCGCGGGAAGCCCGTTTCGGCCTCATCGCCGGGCTGATTGCAGGCTACGGGCGGGTAATTTCGGAAGTGGGCATCAGCATGATGTTGGGAGGCAATGTCAAGGGCTTTACCCGCACCATGACCACCGCCATGGCGCTCGAATACGACAAGGGCGAGTTTTCCCTGTCGATCGCCTTGGGAGTCATCCTGATGATTTTGGCCTTCGGTATCAATTTGCTGTTTCAATTTATCCAAGGAAAGACCCAATCTTGATTCTCTACAAGCTACAAGATCTCGTCAAAGCCTATCACGGCAAGTCCGTACTGAGCTTGGAAAAGCTCGACATCGAACAAGGCCGCATCCATGCGCTGGTAGGCGCGAACGGAGCCGGGAAAACCACGTTACTCAACATCTTGGCTTTTTTGGATCGGCCCTCCTCAGGCTCTATCCACTACGCCTCCCAACCAGTGGTCTACATGCAGACATTTTTACAATCCATCCGCAAAGAAATCATTTTGGTGCACCAACATCCGGTCTTGTTTTCCACCTCGGTGTATCACAACCTCGACTTCGGGTTGAAAATCCGAAATACTCCCAAAAATCAACGAAGAGAAATGATAGCCAAAGCTTTGCGAATGGTGGGTATGGAGCACAAGATCGATGCCCAACCCAAAACTCTATCGGGAGGCGAAATCCAACGCACCGCTTTGGCCAGAGCCATGGTGCTCGAACCCAAAGTACTCCTGTGTGATGAGCCCACCGCGTATGTGGATCTGGAACACCGTAACATCATCATGGAGTTGCTTCGAGATATCAACACCAAGCAAAAAGCGACCATCATCTTCACCACCCATGACAAGCAGCAAGCCGTAACCCTGGCTCACCATACCATCACACTCGAGCGGGGCAAGCTCATCGACTCGAGCTACGACAACTTCTACACGGGCGTCATCACTCCCGATCAAAACGGATGGGTGCGTTGCCGCATCCAAAACACCCTGGAAATCAAAATACCCTCCGAAAAAATCGGCACCCGGAGGGTTTTCATCGATCCCGAAAAAATCCAATGGACGACCTCATCCGCGGTAGCGCCCAACCACACCCGGCTTCGGGGTGAAGTGATACAGATCTCCAGCGAGCAGGATCGCATCAGGATCCAGGTGCGCTCGGCCATCCCCATCACGTTTTTACTATCCCAGAAAGATTACCAACAACGAAGCCCCCGGATAGGCCAACACATCGACATGCGCATCCCACCCGACGCCATCAAGATCTTATGATCACGGATCCGCCAAAAACCAACTCTTGAAGTTTTCTTGCGCTCGTATCAATCCAATATGGGGATATCGCAATCCAAAAGACAATCGTCAAAATCCCCCTCCATCAACGGGCAATCCAGAGCGCTCATGCAGTCTTCCACACACTCGAGAACTTCATCTTTAAGAATGCGCAACATCAATAAATCTTCGGCATTCTCCGTCTTCATATCGTCGATGCAATCCTGCTTGACTACTTCGGCATCACATTCGACCGCTTTATCACACATTGCATCCACCAATCCGTCGGTAAGAGAGGCAGGCAAGCTTGCAGCGACCTGGGCAAAGCAAACATTCGCATCAAAACCGATACAATCCAGGTTCAAGATGCATTCACCGAGCTCATCATAGGCCTCGTTCCGCATGACAGTCTCAAACAAAGGACAAGCCACCTTGCACGAAGCTTCACCCTGTGGGCCTTCACACTCGGCCACTCGGCCACTCGGCCGCAGACTTTTTCGCAATTATAGGAGTCATCCCCGCTGCTGCAACTCGAGAGACCCATCGCTACAACCAACATTCCAATCAACTTGTACATCGTATTTTGCATGCAGTTCCTCCTTTTTGGAATCTTCGATTCAACAGTGTAGCAAAATTTGGATTTTATTTCAAAAGAGGCCCATGGAGGGGGTGAAGCCTTTGTTACTCTTCTCTTTTTTCGAGATTCCCGGCGCCCAGCGCCATGGGAATCCAGGCAGCCCCGACAACCAGAATTGCAGCAGAGATCAATGATAAACCGAGCCATCCCGGTTGCATGTGCACCCTTGGATCTTGTCCGGCAAGATGATACAAAATCCAGGTCGGGTAGAAGCCGGCCAACAAAAGACCCAACACGAAAAGGCAGCCACATATCATATACAAAACCCCTCCGACGCCGGTAGGGATTTTGGCCGGATTTTCGGTATCAAACCTGGGATACACCGCCCCGATGCCGACGGCCAAGGCACAGATCCCCAGACTCATGGCGAGCACAAACCCCACAGATAAAATCACAAACGCTTTGTGTATTTCCAAAATCGTACAGGTCATTAGTGTCAAACCCAAGCCCAAAACCGCCACAGGCACGAAATGTACAAGCAGCTTGTTGTGTAAGAATGCTTTGCTTCGAAGCGGGGCGCTCCTCACAATCCAATAGGCTTTTCCTTCCAGGCTCACCGCGGGAAACACAAACCGCACCGCGACTCCCGCAAGCACCAACCCCACCAGGACATGGTTGACCGTATAGAGAGTGAACCAATTGAAATCGGCGTGTTTCAAATACCCGAAGTTGAGCAGATACACTCCCGCCAAGGCGCCCAACAACAAAAGCTGCAACCATTGATTGGGATCCCTGAAAAAGACCCTCAAGTCTTTGACCAACATGGCCATGTGCACATTGCCGGTTCGGCGGCCGATATGATCCAACCAACTCCCCAAAACCCGCCCACGGCTTTTCCTTCCGAACCTACCTGCAGACTTACCCACCCGGCCCTCTTGCGCTCTCGCAAAACCGGTTCTGTACAGAGCGCAACCCACCCAACCATTGAGACTCATCAACATACCGACCGTCAACCAGATGGAGATGAGAGGTCCGCCAACCGAGATCTGCTTGCCCTGCAACAATCCAAACAAAGTTTCGGTCGCCCAGCTCACCGGTAAAATCCCCCCGGCCGGAGCCTGGAACATATTGATAAACTCCACCATACTGCCGAATGAATCCTCATCCAACAACCTCTCCGGCCTGGAAGCGCGCACCATCAAATACACAACCACGAAACCCAGCATGGAAAGTAAAATCAAAAGATCGCGGGATCTGCGCGCCGAGAAAATACGCGTCAATACACTTGCCACCAACGCGCCTACGCCGGTCGGCAACAAGATGAGAGCCGGGAAAAACCCGGCCAATCCGGCATAATACGATGCTTGCGCTTGGTATACCTTCCCATATGCGAAAAACACCGGCAACCCGAAACACACCACCATCCAGGACGAATGCAAAACCATTTCGACAAATCGCGCGAAGTACAAAGGTCCGACCGCCACCGGCGAGCTCACCAGCAGGGTGAGATCGCGGGATAGAAAAAATGTCGAAAACGATCCGATGGTCGCGGACAACAAAAGTACCGAAAGCAGCACCAACAAGACCCAAGCCATGAGCTTTTTGGGAATCAAGGCTCCGACCAACTCCACGCTCAGGCATTGGCGTAAGAACCAGACTATTGCAAAATACATGCTCAACGCAAAAAGCAATCCCAATCCGGTAAAAAAAGCAAACCGGATCAAGCTTCTGGCTTCTCGGGATCTTCCGGGTCGAAGAAAGATCCTTAACTTGGGGACGAGCAAGCGTCCAAACGTCATCAGATCGGCCATCATGCCGCAAACATCCTCAAGGCGTCTTGAATGTCGGCGCCGCCGGTCAGCTCGAGAAACAACTCTTCGAGCCGGCCGGTCCCCTGATCTCCCACCTGCCGGCGCAGTTCCTCCACACTGCCCACCGCCACGATTTTGCCGCGATGCAAAACCGCTACGCGATCACACAGTTGCTCGGCCACCTCCAAGGTATGGGTGGACAGAAACACCGTACCGGCCTCCTTTTCCACCAAGCTGCGAAAAACCGATTTGACCAACTTGGCGCCTCTGGGGTCCAATCCCACCATGGGCTCATCCACTACCAACAACCGCGGCTTGTGCAAAAAGGCCGCCGCCATGGTAAGCCTTTGCTTCATGCCGTGCGAATAGCTTTCGATCAATTCGTCGGCCCATGCGGTAAGATCAAACACTTCCATGAGGTTGGAGGTTTGTTTACGGATCGTATGGGAATCGACTCCCCAGAGCCCCCCGATAAACGACAAAAACTCTTTTCCACTGAGCTTTTCATACAGGTACGGCCGGTCGGGTATGTATCCCGCCATTCTTCTGGCCTGAACCGGGTTTTTCATGACATCGACACCCCCCAGCCATACCCGTCCTTCGGTCGGTTTCATCAACCCCATCATGATCTTCATGGTTGTGGTTTTTCCCGCGCCGTTGGGACCCAAAAATCCAAACAGCTCGCCCGGTTTGACATGCAGATCGATATTGCGCAACGCATAGAAATCACCAAATCGTTTGGAAAGACCTTGGATTTTGATCATTGTATATCTCCTCGAGAATCACCTCGACCTCCGACCAACGCTTGCAACCAGGTCATCACCTGCTCTCGATCGCCGACCAGATCCAATCCTGCCGGATCCACCTGGGCTTTGGCCGGATCTTCTCGTCGAAACGACAATCCCAATTGCGCGTACTCTTCTTTCAGAATCTCTCCCTGCTCATCGATCCAACTATCGACCAACCGACCCATGAACTTACGGCGCACATGATATGCCGGCACCAACCCTCCACCAGCATCCACAGCCTCGATCCCCACTACTTCGACAACCACATACGAATTCGTAAACGACAGCGGATCGAACACGCGAAGACGGTATCGTTGCCCTGGTTGAAGATTCTGTTTGGCAAGCAACATCGGCAACAACATGCTGACAACCGGAGATTGCCGCATGCTGAGGTTTCGGCGGGTTTTTGCATCCCCGATGGTCAACTCGATGCTCAAGTTGTCTCCCAGCATGTTTCCCTTTAGGGAAACATCCATAAAACCGGTATCCGCCACAACCTCAAAGGATTCGAGTTCACTCGACTTGGTCAACCGCACTTGGACATCGGCCTGGATGATCTTTTTTTCACCCTGCACCAACACCGCGAAGCGAAATTGCTGCCCAAGCTTCACGCCTTCGGGACCAGGTTTTACCTCGGTATGCAACGACCCCAACTTGACACTTTTGAGATACATCCCCATCCAACTCTCATGTGGTTGCAAGTCTGCAGTAAAATCTTTGGGCAACACGAGATCGTGCAACATTGCATCCGAGCTTGTAGATCCTGTAAATATGTTTGGATAAAGAATGCAGATCCAGGCAGCGACCAAAGCCGCACCCAAAATATGCCAACCCAGGCTCGAGCGACTCGTTTGATGCTTAGGGTATGAAATCAACCAGACACCCCACCCAACCTTTGATGTATTCTATAGCTCTCTCGTCCCAAAATAGATCTTTCGACCGTATTGATTCTATAATATGAAAAAAACAAATGTTTTACAATTTCATACCACCTCGGCGTACACCTTGGGTGAACGCATACGAGACGGTTGCAGCTGCACTTTTGATGCTAAAACCGCGCCACGGTACGAGCCCCCACAGACGGCATGACCACCAATCCAGAGAGCTCCTTGATGAGGGGAATTTTGTCACTGGCTCTTCCGAACAAATCGTTGGAGGCAGTCTCGGAAAGATTGAACACCACCGCCGTGCCCCGTATTTCGAGACTGATGTGTTTCATGATGCCGATCATCAACCCGGCTCCCGCGCCTGCTCCCCAAAATGTACCGGTATCGCATTTGTACAAAGCCCCTTGAGCCTCGAGGTACAGTGAGACATACCTGGTCTCGAAGGAATAAAATTTGAGATTGGGCCTGAGCAGTATGCTGCGGTCGTCCCCGACCGCAAGATCGGCTCCGATCTCTACAAACCTCCCGAACGGCGCAACGCTCACCGAAAATTCCGGCATCACCATTTCGCTGCGGGCGTCGTCCGAAAAACGATAGGGCTGCCAATAACTGGCGCCTGCGCCGAAATAAAAATGATACGAGGGATCTTCTCGGTCCTGCAACTCATCATCGGCATTGGTTTGAACCCGATTGGAAGTCCAACCGGGAGAAGAGGCAACTTGGCCGGCGGTTGAAGCCATAGCGACCATCGGCGGCTGGATAGACGGGGCTTTGAGGATTTGCACTTCAAGCTGAAAATCGGATACGGGTGTACCATCCCGCATCGCGAAAACTTGTAGACCCTGTTCCCCACCCCGGGCAGGATTTATCGCTGAGAACAGGAATATGGGAATGAATCGGACTGATAGTCGGATGGTCCGCAAAGCAAGCTCCTTTCTTTTCCTCCGGCCATGTATTCAAGAGTACAATTTGTATGCCAACTAAAAATACATTATTATTCAAATAGTTAATTTCGCACAACGGGCTTGTATTTTAGGGTGAGCTAAAACCCCGAGGCTTTTTTGACCCACTTTTAGGACTTGTTTTTCCATCTAGACTGGAAAAAATTTAGGGAGAAACCCCGCACCAGCGACCGCGGCCCCAATCAAGCGTTACGG
>JBFFBT010000012.1:0-40914 GCA_041560255.1 Myxococcota bacterium
ACGGCAGCGGCTCCGTTGATTTTCAATGTACTTTTTGTGGATCGATTGGTGAAAGAAAGTATGTCGATCGGTCTGAACGAGAGGGTGCTGTCGGGCCTTCGATCCGGGGTCGATTTGTATAAAGAGGTCATCGAATCGAGAACCCGATTTGTTCGTTATCAAGGACGAGTTTTGGCACGTGATCAAGGGTTTCAAAACGCCGTTGCATCGGGAAAGCCGGTGCTGATCCGGCGCTACTTGGATGACTTTGTAGCCGCCAACGAATTCGTGAGCCGGGTGCGCGTTCTCAACGGCGCCCAGACACTGATCGAGGAGGTCAGTCTTCTGTCGTATGCCGATCGGGATTGGAAGAAAAAAACCGAATCATGGGATCTGGGCAAAAATATGCGTTTGGAGATTACCTTGGTTATTGGAAAGGATTTTCTTACGGCTTCGGATGCATTGCGCGATCTCGTGGTTACGTTGGAAAACGTGCAAGAGAATTTCAGACCCTGGCAGATCGCATATTATAAACTGTTTTTGTTTATCTATACCTGGATCTTGGTGGCGGCGGTGGTTTTGGGTTTGGGGTTGTCTAGAAGCGTTACCAAGAGGTTGGCTGGATTGGTTTCGGCGACCCAGGGCGTTGCCCGGGGTGACTGGAATGTCAGGGTCCCGGTGGGCAGTGATGACGAAATCGGCTGGCTGGCGACATCCTTCAACTTGATGATGGATGAGATACAACGCGGCAGGGATCAAATCATCTATCTCGAGAAGATATCCTCATGGCAGGAGATTGCGCGTAGGCTCGCGCATGAGATTAAAAACCCGCTTACCCCCATTCAACTTGCAGTACAAGAGCTTCACCGTTCATACAAGGGTCGGGATGCTGCGTTTTTGTCGAAGTTGAACACGTCTGCGGAAATCGTTGAAGAAGAAGTCGGCACGTTGCGCAGGTTGGTAGAAACCTTTTCGGAGTTTGCCAAGATGCCTCCGGTGCAAGCGGTCGAGGTCGATCTCAATGCTTTTGTCGGGGAATTTGTCAAATACAATCCTCAGTTCGAGGACAGTGTTGAGTTCGAACCGAGTGACGAAGCGATACCGGTGCGTCTCGATCGTGATTTGATGAGAATGGTTTTGCAGAATTTGGTTACGAATGGTTTGGAGGCCGCCGGCTCGCAAAGCAGAGGTTGTGTGCGCATTGAGGTGGGTAGGTCGGATGAAAAGGGTGTTATCCGAATTATTGACAATGGTTCGGGAGTGCCTGATGAAGTCCGGGAGAAGATCTTTCAACCCTA
Source organism: Myxococcota bacterium (assembly GCA_041560255.1). Lineage (GTDB taxonomy): Bacteria > Myxococcota > B64-G9 > B64-G9 > B64-G9 > JBFFBT01. Next base: position 1,278 of record JBFFBT010000012.1, read on the forward strand.
CTTTACCACGAAACCTCAAGGTACCGGTTTGGGATTGGCTATTGTAAAGAAAATTGTGTTACAACATGAGGGTGAAATATTTGTAGAAGACGCCGAAGTGTCTGGTTCGGTGTTTACCATACGGTTGCGGATCGATCCGGAGTGTAGCGAAGAAAAATCATAGCGTTTGCATGGAGGCGATGATATGACCCAGCCGAACTCCAAGTTGTTGATTGTGGATGATGAAAAAAATATTCGGCGAACCTTGCGCATGGTGTTGGACGCAGACGATCTGCAGATTCTGGATTGCGCAACGGCGGAGGAGGCGCTGGGTTTGTTTGGGGAAGTGCCGGTAGATGTGGTTCTGCTCGATATCAAGCTGCCCGGGATGGATGGTATTGAGATGCTTGGAAAGATTCGAAAATCTTGGCCGCATACCGAAGTGATCATGATATCCGGGCATGCCACCATTCAGGATGCAATCGAGGCGACTCGTTTGGGTGCGTATGATTTTTTAGAAAAACCGCTGGATCGAGACAGGGTCGTATTGTCCGTAAGAAATTGTCTCGAAAAATTGTCTCTTTCGAGGCAATTGACGTCTCTGCGCCATCATATGGACGGGCAGTACGAAATGGTGGGTGCTTCGGCTCCCATGCGCCAGTTGTTGGAGGAGATTAGGAAGGTGGCTCCCACCAACGGCAGGGTGTTGGTAACCGGAGAGAGTGGAACCGGAAAAGAGCTGGTGGCTCGGGCTGTACACAGACTTTCGAAACGGGCTGAAGGACCTTTTATCAAGGTCAACTGCGCTGCCATCCCGGCCGAGTTGATCGAAAGCGAATTGTTCGGATTTGAAAAAGGGGCGTTTACCGGAGCCACAAACAAGAAGAAGGGTCAGTTCGAGCTTGCCTCCGGAGGCAGTCTCTTCTTGGACGAAGTGGGTGATATGAGCCTCAACGCCCAGGCAAAGGTGCTCAGGGTTCTTCAAACCGGGGAACTCAGTCATGTAGGAGGGGAGCGGACGATCCGGGTTGACGTACGGGTGATTGCCGCGACGAACAAGGATCTTAAAAAGTCGGTTCATCTTGGAGAATTTCGCGAGGATCTCTATTATCGCCTTAATGTCATACCGGTTCACTGCACGCCTTTGCGGGAACGCGCCGAGGATATACCGGCATTGGTTGCAAGGTTTGTGGCCGAGTTTTCAAAAGAAAATGGATTCAGAGACAAGGAAATCGATCCCAAAGTATTGCATCTTCTGCGAAAATACCAATGGCCCGGGAACGTCAGGGAGCTTAAGAATGTCACCGAGCGGATGGTGATCATGAGCGCTGATGTGATTTGCGAGAGTGATGTGCCCGAATACATCGCGGGAGAAGGCGCCGGTGTGGATGTAATGCGGTTCAATGGTATGAGCCTCAAAGACGTACGTGATGAAGTCGAACGGGAGTATATACGCGATACCTTGATGCGGTATGGTTGGAACATCAGTCGGGCGTCACGGGTTTTGGGCATCGAGCGCACCAATCTGCATAAAAAAATGAAACACTTGGGTTTAAGACGCAACGATTCACAACCGGATTGATCTGAATTGAAGATCCCGGGGTGGTCATTGTTGACCCATTGAGATGTAAGTCTTTGTAGTGTAAGTTTTCTTTTCCTTTTTGGGAGGAATGTACTGGGTATTTTGCGACCCGTTTGGTGGCGGGCGTTTTTTTATCATATTGTATTTATTGATTTAATTTTTGGTATGGAAGTTGCTTTGGTTCTTTTCTTGGTACATTTGTTTTGACAAGAGGGGAGTCTGCCATGAAAAGAACTTGGAAAATCATGTTGTTTGTCGCTACATTTCTTATCAGCATGAACATCGATGCCAGGATATGTGAGGTGAATGAAGATTGTCCAACCAACCATGTCTGCCTGCACAAGCGTTGTATGCCCATTCAACCGGTTGCCCAAGCAGAAGTTCCTGGATGTGAAGAGTATTTGGCTTGTGTGAATGATTTGTGCAAAACGGTTTGTTTGTGCAAATCCAATCACGAGTGTGGTTTGGGCCAAAAATGCGAAGAAGGACTGTGTGTCGAAGATCGACATTTCGGAGGTGTGAAATTGGCAGCGGGTGACAACGTGCGTAAATAAGCTCCGGTTTTTGCCTGAGAGTTTATTCCAGATACGTGTAGCCGGTCAGACCATCTTCCATGAACTTCTGGAGCTTGGCGGATTCTTTGATCGAGATCCTCTTGTCCTCGATGCTCTTTTCAACCGCTTTACGGATGAGCGTGAGGATTTCTTTCTTGTTGTATTGCATATAGGAGAGCACCTCCCCGACCGTGTCGCCTTCTACGATTCTGTCGATTTTGTATCTGTTTGGGCCCGTCACGCTCACGTGTACCGTGTGGGTGTCGCCGAAGAGATTGTGAAGGTCGCCCAAGACTTCCTGGTAGGCTCCGACCAGGAAAACGCCCAGATAGTAGGGTTTCCCGTCATTCAGATCGTGTAGATCGACGGTGTTTTGCATTCCCCGAAGCTCGATGAATTGATCGATTTTGCCGTCGGAGTCGCAGGTGATGTCCGCTATGGTCGCCTTTTTAGTCGGGCGTTCGTTCAAACGGTGGATGGGCATGATGGGAAAAAGCTGTTTCACCGCCCAGTGGTCTGGAAGACTCTGAAAGACCGAGAAATTTCCGTAGTACAGCAGCGATAGGAAATGCTTCAGGTTCTCGAGCTCGTCCGGCACGTAATCGAGGCCCTCGATAATCCTCCCGATTTTTTGACAGATGCCCCAAAACAATCTCTCCATCAATGCGCGATATTCCAAAGAGAGCATTCCGACGTTGAAGAGCGTGAGTGCTTCGTCCCTGATCTGGAGCGCATCGTGGTACGACTCCTGGAAGTTTTTCACCGAAAGGGAGCTCATGATCTCGTGCATATAGACCACCGAGTCCGGGGCGTCGCTCGGTATTTCGAAATCCTGGGACTCGTCGCAGAACTCGCTCGAGCCGAGGATGTTGATAACCAGCACCGAGTGGTACGCCACCAGAGCCCGTCCGCTTTCGGTGATGATGGTCGGGGGTGTCAATTTCTTCTCTTCGCAAATTTCGGACACGGCACTGACCACGTCGCTGGCATATTCCCGCAAGGTATAGTTGGCCGATGAGGAGAAATTTGTCTGACTTCCATCGTAGTCCACGGCCAGGCCGCCTCCGGCATCGAAATAGGTTATGTCGACCCCGAGGCGCATCAACTCGGCGAATATCTGTGTGCTTTCTCTCAAGGCCTCCTTGATGCACTGGATGGAGGTTATTTGTGAGCCGAGATGAAAGTGTAGGAGCTTGAACGCATCGAGCATTTTGTGCTGCTTGAGCTTGTCTATTGCGGTAAGTATTTCGGCTGGGAACAAACCGAACTTGGACCTGTCTCCGCCCGAGCTCTCCCATTTTCCCCGGCCGCGCGACACCAGTTTCGCCCTGATTCCAATCTGTGGTTTCACCTTCAAGCGCTTGGCCACCCGGATGATGGTGTTGAGCTCGGATAGCTTTTCGACGACGATGATGGCGTTTCTTCCCAGCTTTAATGCCCAAAGCGCTATTTCTATGTACTCTTCGTCCTTGTACCCGTTGCAGATTATGGGCGCGCCCGGTGTGGTGAGGGTGGCGACGGTTATCAAGAGCTCGGCCTTGCTGCCGGCTTCGAGCCCATACGAATATTCTGCTCCACATTCGATGATTTCCTCGACCACATCCTTGCTTTGATTCACCTTGATTGGATAGACGCCGAAGTAATGCCCTTTGTAGTCGTATTCGGCGATCGCGGCCGTGAAGGCCGCATTTATCTCCTCGATTCTTTTCTTCAAGATATCGGTGAATCGGAAGAGCACCGGAGGTACGATTTCCCGCATGCGGATTTCGTCTATGAGCTCCTTGATGTCCAGGTACTTGCTTTTGGTCTTCTCGGGATATACGACGACATTGCCCTTCTTGTTGATATTGAAAAAGCCCTTGCTCCAGTTTTCGACATTGTACAATTCCCGGGCGGAGTCCAGAGACCATCTCTCCAGGGAATATTGTTCTTTGAGCTTGATTTTCTGAGGCATCCGTCTTTCCTCCCTAAGGGGCATCGTCCAGGTAGCCCAAAGTGTCCGACTTCGCAAGAAATCTAATGATTTGCAAGCTCTAAATTTATTCCATAAAAAGTTCGAAATGCCTAGAAAATAAGAGAAAGCCACAAAAAAAATCCAGATGGGCGCGCAGATGCATCCATCCCTGATTTTGATTGGCGGAGTGTTCATATTTCGTACACCGCATCGTCAAGTCCCGGGATACCTTCGCTTGAAAACACTCATGGGTATAAAGTAAAAACATTTCGAATCAAAAAATGCTCGAGTGTGTAAAATCTTCGATTATGGACTTCTGTTGTGAGAGAGGTTATTCCAAATTGGCATAGGTAAGGCTGATGTGCAAACCTTGGCGGATCTCTTAACTGTTTTTATTTCAAAACATATTTTTATTTTATCTGGATGGCAGGTCTTTTGCAGTGACGACAGATGCGATTGATTATGACCATTTACCCAGGGGAAGCGCCGACTTGATTTGATCACGAGGAGGATGGGACATGCAAACGTCCAGTGTTGCTATCATTTTTGGATTGTGGGTTGGGTTGATTTCAGGATGCGGCTTGAGTCATACGACCCCGGAAAATTTTGCGAGACCGTCGGTTGTCATTGGATTTCCTCAGCAGCTGCCGCCGGATGCATATACTGAGCCTGGGTTTTCGGGGGATACCGAAGCCCTCGAGCAGTACAACCGCCAGATGCTCTCGGTGCAATCCGGGTTGATCCTAGAGCATGACAGACACTCCATGTTTAACTCCCTGAATCAGCCCACGTTGGGACATCTCAGGCAGCCCATTGAATGGCCCGAATTCTATGAGCGAGCGGGTCGGCCCGATCTGGCGAAATCTTTTCAAAGACGTAATCAGTTGAGATGGGGATTGATGTTGGGCGGGGGTGCAATGGGTCTTGCCGCTCTGGCTGTGGGTGTTTCCGACCTGGCCGCAGCCAGCTCTTGTAGTGTTTTCGACGAAAATTTTGAAAGTTGCTCAAAAATGTCACATATTGGGTTGATCGGGGGCCTGGCGTTGGGAGGCTTGACTGCCTGTATCATAGCTGTCGTCATTGATCCTCAACCCGTCTCCATGACTCAGGCAAGCCGTCTGGCTATAGAGCACAATGATCAATTGAAGCAAAAGCTCAATCTCAAGACAAATCATTCTCGAGCAGATGAAAACCTGCAGTCGACTATCCAATATTCTTTCGGTCCGCAGGTGCATGAACAAGGAGCGGGCTTGGCGTTTAAAATACGATATTAAGGCGAAAAACAGACATATTGTCTCCCGGAGACAAAGCTACCCCGGAATTCTTTATAGAATCATTGTGAATGCCGTACCCAAGATTTATTATAATTTATACGTTCCATCATATAGATAGAATGACGTAAAATATTTTTACCCAAAGGAAGAAGAAAAAGGCAGCATGAAAAAGAAACAATCCGCACAAGCGACCCGACGAAGCCGTCTTTGGTCTCGTTCGGATAGGATTCGGCATGTCATATTCTCCTTTCAAGTTCATCTTCCGATTGATTGATATCAACCCTAACATTGTTGGTGCAGCGGGTGACATTCTTTTTTGCTTGGTTCCTTGATGTGAATTTACTATAAAGCAATACAAAGAGATTAGGTGCGGTATGTCGGACACGCCGATTGACCAAAAAACCATCAAGAGGATGACTTTACCGAAAGTTGTTTTTGAAATATCATGTTGATGACGAGAATTATAGCGGGATTGTTGGTTTTTTCGTGGGGACTGTACCCATATGGAGCCCATGCAGATGATGATTTGGATGACTTTCCTTACGAGCTGAGCTCGAAAGTAGAATGGCCCTTGGCCGCCCTGGGAGTTGGGTTGGTGGGTCTGTCTTTCGCACTCGAAGAAAACCTGCATGCTCCGAGCGAGAACGATCTGAATCGGTTGGACAAAAACGACATTAATTCTTTTGATCGTTCGGCGGTTGAAAACTGGTCCAAACAGGCTGCGGATTGGAGCGATGTTGGTTTTGTTGCCACAACCCTTCTTCCACCCGCCCTGCACATATCGACCATGCTGAAAGAAAGATGGAATCAAGCCTGGATACTCGGGGTGATGTACTTGGAGACGCTGGCCATCAACATCGGGTTGACCAATGCCGCCAAAGCCTTGGTGCAAAGAAAACGTCCATTTCTTTATAACCAATCGATCTCGTTGGACGAAAGGCTGGAAGCCGGCACCGAAGGGTTGAAATCGTTTTTTTCCGGACATGCATCCATGACTTTTTGCTCCGCGGTGTTTCTATCGACCGTGGTGGATGATATCTATCCAGAGTCGAAATGGCGGTATGCGGTTTGGTCCGCAAGTCTTACCCTGGCCGCCGCGACGGCCTATCTGCGTTACGCGGCCGGTGTTCATTACCCGACCGACTTGTTGACCGGAGCTTTGGTCGGAAGCATTGTGGGATTTACCATACCAAAGTTGCATAAAAAAAAGGGTCCAGGTGACCTTTCTGTCGCCGTGCTTCCGGATTTTGACGGTTCGTTTTTTGGCATGAGTTTGCTGGTTTGGACGGATTGAGATCTGTTCGTTTGGCCGGCGGAATCTATCGTTAGCGGATTTCGTAAAACTTGCTTCCCGCAGCTTGACAGATCGGGCAGGTATCTGGGGGGTCGCCTTCTACCGTATTGCCGCAAACCGGACAAACATAGAGTTGCTCTTTGGGTAGATCACTTCCGGCTTCGACGGCCTTACGGGCTTGATTGAACAGACCATGGTGGATTTCTTCTACAGTTGATGCATTGGCAAACGAGGTTTCGGCCGCCCGGTTGCCTTCTTGCTTGGCTTGTTGGATGAACTCCGGGTACATTTCTTTAAACTCATGTCCCTCGCCCTGGATCGCGGTTTTGAGGTTTTCGAGCGTATCTTTCACGCCTCCCATTACCCTGAGATGGGCATGGGCATGCACGGTCTCGGCTTCGGCGGCCGCCCGAAACAATTTTGCTACCTGTGTATAGCCTTCTTTTTCGGCCTGTTTGGAAAAAGCCAGGTATTTTCGGTTGGCTTGGCTCTCACCTGCAAAAGCTGCTTGTAGGTTGTCCATGCTTTTCATGTTTTCACTCCTTTGTGTCGTGGTTGTAGGTTTGTCATGTAATGACCTGATTTGTTAAGTTTTTTACCGGGTGTCGCCTTTTCTCTTGCATGCATTGCAAACACCCCTCAGCTCGATGTGCATCGAGTCGATCTCTCCCAGTTTCGATGCGGTGGCGGGTGGCTCGAGATCGAATAATTGCGGGTCGTTGAAATCGAAAATCGCATCGCACTGCATGCAGACAAAATGATGGTGCGTGGTGAGATCGGCATCATATCTGGTACGATAACCAAATGATCCCACCCGGAAAATCAGTTGATGCTCTTCGAGAGTTCGCAGGTTTCGGTATACCGTATCCAATGAAACCGCAGGAATCCGCCTGCGTACCCGCCGGTAGATGGTCTCGGCATCCGGATGTTCATTGCTGCGGACAAGCTCTGTGTAGATGACACAGCGTTGATGGGTGATTTTGAGACCCAGACGCGTGCACTGTTGTTTGAACCAGTGTACGTCGTGCGATGTCTTGAGAATACTGTCCATCATTCCGGCAGTCTGCATGGTGTTTGCCGGTATGTCAATAGTAATTATTACTAATAAGTAAATATTATTATTAACAGACGGAGGATCAAGACATCGTATTTTAGGGTGGCTCAAACGATAACTATCTGTTTTGGGAGAAAAAAAGTCTGATGCAGCTCGACCTCGGACGATGATTTTGGAACAGAGACTAGGGAATACAATCTACAAGCCTATCCCGGCCTTGATTTTTGGCTTCATACAAAGCTTTATCGGCGATTTTAAGCATTGTTTTTGGATCCAAATGGGCGGTCGAGTCGGGGACGCAGGACATGCCGGCGCTTGCAGTGATGCGCAGAGTGGATTCTCCGAGCGGCACTTCGATGGCTCGGATTTGTGCCAAAATGCGCAGGGAAGCTTGTTTTGCGTTTTCGGGTTTGACCTGATTGAGGATGACGGCGAACTCTTCTCCGCCGTAACGAGCCGCGAAGTCGTAGGGTCTGCTGGCACTGGCGAGGGCTTTGCCGACTCGGCGCAATACTTCATCGCCCACTCCATGGCCGTAGCGATCGTTGACGAACTTGAAGTGATCCAAGTCCAACAACAACAACGCAAAAGGTTGATGATTGCGTTCGTGGCTGGAAAGTGCGGCGGATAAAGCACTATCAAAAGCTCCCCGGTTGTGCAGACCTGTCAGAGAGTCGATTCGACTATGCTCGTGCAACAATCTGATGAGGCGTCGGGTACGCAGAGCCGCACGTATCCTGGCTTGCAACTCAATGGGTTGAAAAGGTTTGGTGATATAATCCACACCGCCGCTATCCAATGCTTTGACAATTTGCGTGGTGTCGTTCTCCGCCGTGAGAAAGATGATCAAAAGATCCCGGGTGGACTCGTCGTCCTTCAACTCCCGGCAGACCTGAAAACCGTTTTTATCCGGCATGCCGATGTCGAGAAGAATCACGTCGGGTTTTTTTTCGATGGCAATGCGGATGCCTTCATCCGGGGTAAATGCATAGTAGAAATTATCCACGGAACCTTCGAGGTAGTAAGCCACCAGCTTGTAAATATCCGGGTCGTCGTCGATGAGTAAAATGGAGACTCGATCTGTGTCAGGGTGATTTTCGGTTTCGCTCTGCAACATGATTTTTCTCCGCTGAAGATTTTTTTACGACTGCCGGCTTGGGACACGGATTGCATGAGATTGATGAGCCGATTGAGTGGTATCTCGATGTCTTCGATACCACCACTCTCTCGCAGCTTCTTTTCACAGATGCCTGCCAGGTTGGAGATCTCCGGATAACCATAACTTGCCGCCGATCCTTTGAGCCGATGGACCATCTTAGCGAGTCCTTCCAGGTCGTTGCGTTTGCGGATTCCTTCCAATTGAATCACGGATTGGCTCAATCTGTCCAAATATTCTTCAAGTATTTTCGCGAACCGGGGATTGGTCACCGCGGCTGAATACAAACCATTTGGATCTTGGCTCTCAGGTTTCCAGGTGGGTTGGGGAATTGCATTGTTTTGAGGATGGTTTGTCTTGTCTGTGTGGTGCAAGATGGTTGAGATCAGCGCGTTTTGACTAATGGGTTTTCCGAGATAGCTGTTACAGCCTGATTCCATGCAACGATCTTCGTCACCCGACATGGTATAGGCGGTCAGTGCGATGATCGGCAGATCATAGCCTCGGTCTCTGATCTTTTTTGTGGCCGTAAAACCATCCATCACCGGCATCTGCATATCCATCAATATCAGCTGGTAGGGTCTTTCGGATTGTTGGGCGGCTTCGATCTTCTCTAATCCTATCAGTCCGTTGGCAGCAATGTCCACCTGCGCGCCGGACTCTCGCAGAAAATACTGCAAGATCTGCTGGTTGTCGGGATTGTCTTCCACCAGCAGTATTTTGGTGTCATGCAACCGATCGGCCAACTCCACCAGAAGGCGTTTTTCGTTTCGTATCGTTTCGATTTCATGCGGTTCGATCATCTCGAGCCTGTCTATGGGACCGATTGGAAGTCGAACTTCGAAGGTGCTGCCTTGGCCGGAATTCGAGGAGACCGATAGCTCGGCACCCAGCATCACGGCCAGACGGCGGGAGATGTCCAGACCGAGCCCGGTTCCGCCGTAGGTGCGTTTGTCGCTCATATCGAGCTGTGTGAAGGGCTCGAAGATAGTGTCCAACTCGGTCTCTGCAATACCGATTCCGGTATCTTGTACGGCGGTTTTCAGCACACAGTTTCCTGCTTCCATGGTGGTGCCCACATAAACTTTCACCGAGCCTTTGGGAGTAAATTTGACAGCGTTACTGATGAGGTTGAACAGTATTTGACGAAAACGCAACGGATCGGTGACGAAAAACTTCGGTATCTGATCTGAGTAGACGATGTCGAGGTGGATCGAGTTTTTGACGGCAATCGGCTGCATGGTGGTGAAAATTTCTTCGAAAAGTTCGACGGTGTCGCGCTCTTCGTAGCGTAGCTTGAGCTCTCCGGCTTCGATTTTAGATAGATCCAAAAAATCATTGACCAGAGTGTAGAGATGATCGGCGTTGGTACGAAGATTTTTGATCCATTGAAGGTTTTGATCGGGATCGAGCTGATTTCTGAGCAACAAATCTGAATATCCTATCAAGGCTGTCAGGGGAGTGCGTATCTCGTGGCTTATGGTGGCCAAAAATCGGCTCTTGGCCATATTGGCCTGCTCGGCCGCATTTTTGGCTTGGATGATTTTTTCTTCCATCAACTTGCGTTCGGTGATGTCGGTAATCACCATAGTGATGGCGGTAAGATCGCCCCGGCTATCTTTGACAGGTCCGATATGGGCTTCATAAAAGATGGTTTCTCCGGTTTTGTGGTGGATGCTTTCGATCGGACAATGTCCGGATTGCAGGTAGTTGGATACCTCATCGACGCACTGAAGAAAGGGTTTTCCGCATACCGGGTTGAGGATGTCGTAAATGTTTTTGCCTTGCAGCTCGTATGGCTCCATACCTTGAAAACTACGGTTGATGGATATGATGTTGCCGGCTTTGTCCGTCATAACGATGATCTCTGGTGCGCTCAGAATCAAGGAGCGCCATTTTTCTTCCGATTCTTGTATGCGCGCCTGGGCCTGTACGTGCTTGGTGACATCCAAATGAGTTCCGGTGATGTGTATCGGCTTTCCATCTGGATCTCTTTGCATGACCTTGCCGCGTTCCAGTAGGTGACGCCATCTGCCGGATTTGGTCATCATTCTGAGCTTTACCTTGTAAAAAGGCGTATGTTGGTTCAAGTGCATCGAGAGTTGTTCTTTGTGTTGAATAAGATCTTCGGGGTGTGCGAGGGTTTCCCAAGGGGGCCTGGTGGCGTCGATTTCGGGCCGATCGAATCCAAATATGCCCAACCATGGATCGTCGAAAACCAACCTTCGGGTTCTAAAACTCCACTCCCAAAGACCTAGGTTGGCTCCTTTCAGGGCTAACTCCAGGCGCTCTTGGGTGCACCGGCGCAGATTGTTTTGCTCCCATTTGGTGCATAAACTGCTTGCCATTTGGGCAACTTCGATATTATCGTAAGGTTTTCTGAGTATGAGCAAATTGCCGGTTTTTCCGAACCGGCGGGCTATTTGGTCATAGGTGTAGTCGGAGTATGCGGTGCAGATGACGGCCTGTATGTCGGGATCGAGTCTCCAGATGTTTTCAATCGTCTCCAATCCGTCCATGCCGGGGGGCATACGCATATCGACGAAAGCCAGCGCGAAAGGCCGGTTGTCCCGAAGGCTCTGTTGTACGATTTCCACGCCTTCTTCGCCCTGCAGCGCGAAGGTCAGCTCATAATCGTCGTGGTCTTGGACCTTTTGATTGACCGGGTCTTCAAAAAGATCTGCAGCCAGGGTTTTCAGTTGGGTCGAGGGTGCGGATGGTTTGAGTATCTGTTTGTAATCATTATGGATTGACGAGTTGTCGTCGACAATGAGAATCCGCTTGGTTGGATGTTTGAAACAATCGATCATTGCGCAGTTGCTCCCTGGACCATGTATCGGCACCGCCATGTCGCATGAGGGACATGGGCCGGTGAGATCACTTTTGTTTGCGGTGAAGATTCATGAGCACAAACCGTGACTCCAATAGGATAAATCGGCAACTTTGTATAAAAATAAAATTGTATGCAGCATTGAGGGTGGATATGCGCCCTCCTGACAATCTCTACGGATTGTATCCTGATGGTTCCTGCGTTTTCGTCTCAAACCTCGTTTTTTTGAAACTGAAATCTGTTGCATTGCCCCCTACATAGAATTCCCGGGTTCCATGGCAAAACGGTGGCTTTTCACCCAAGACCCTTGCATGGATCGGTTTACACCTACTCTCTGGCTTTGAGAACCACATCTCTTTGTGACAATCCGGCCACGAAAGCATACCATGAGCCGAAAATCCGAAATACTTCCACGGATGTGATCATTGTCAGTTGATGGACGTCCGTGTTGGAGACGATAAGATAAAACGCGCTGCCTACCAGCCATGCCAAGCTGGCGATGATGAAAAATATCCAGGGCCGGGCGGTGTAGCTGCCGCGAAGCGCAAAATAAGTCAGCAACAAGGGTGCGATGTAGATCATGGCGATTGTATCGCCGAGCGCCACGGCGATGTCTATCAGAGCATCCATGTGTCCTTTCACAAGATTGGTAAACGAGGTGGATGCCGATGCGCCTATCAACATCAACGCCAGGGCCAAGGCGGACATGCGGAGTAAAAACCGTTTGGATCGAGCGCCTGGTAGATCGAGACCCGCCACCTTCCAGGCCCTCGCCAACATGATGACGGCGATGGTTTGAAAAACATTGGCCGACCAGACAAGTACGATCCGGATCGATAGGGTGTGCAGACGGAACCAATGGATGTCTTCAAACAAATACAAGGCATCATAGAGAAGGTAGCTCAAGGGACATAATGCGTAGATCAGCCAGGCGCGGCGAAGATACTCCCTGCGTTCGAATACCAAGCCCGCCACCAGACCGGCAGACAACCATACCAGCTTGGCGATCTCGATGTTGACTCTACGGATGGACGCCGCGATATCAGGATTGGAGCTCGAGCTGTAGATTGCACATACATAGGCCAGCGCCCAAAAAAGTCCGATTGCAGAAAGTATCGGGTATTTATAATTTTTTTTTATGAGCGCGGTCTTTCTTCATGATCTACCATCTTTGTCCAAGCACCTCGAGTCGCCCCTGAAGGTGGCTATTTGTCGGTTGTTGCACATCCCCAATCTGATATTATCAATGTAATTGGATAAAAAGCAAACTCGGGAGGAAATTCATGGATGCAGAAAGATGAGATTGTTTTGCCTGCAGGCATCGTGTATTGGTTTGGGGCTGGATTGACACGACTCGATTCGAAGCTCTATTGTCGGGTGGTTGCCATGAGGATCCAAGCATCAGAGAACATGGTGTGTGCTGGAATGACTTTTTTGAAAGAAAATCCTGGTCTGTTGGAGCTGTACCGCAAGGGTGATTGCCGGGCGTTTGAGGAAATTTATCACTTCTATGTAAACAGTGTGACGCGTTTGATTGCCTCGGGGTTTTCTTTGTCCCTAGACCCACCGGTTTCAATACCAGGCATCGTAGATTCTCAAGTTCAGTGTGATTTGGTGCAAGAGACTTTTGTGCGTGCGTTTTCCGAGACCGCCCGCAGGAAGTATGATGGCGTACGACCTTTTCGGTACTATCTTCTGCGGATTACGAAAAACCTGGTGATTGATTTCTTTCGCAAGCGCAAGCTTGGGATTCACCAGTCGTTTTTGGATCATGGGGAGGAGTTGGATAAAGCTGATTTCAATATGGTAAACGGATGTATACAACCCGTGCCGGCATGTAATCCCGGAGAGCTCGCGCATCGGGTGAGGCAGCAAAACGCCACCAAAGATTTTATCGATCGATTGGTAGGAGAGCAGAAGCTGTTTTATGCATATCGCTACCAAAAAGGCCTGACCCAACTCAAGGTGGCTGCCGGTATGGGTATTACCCGCAGGCGGGTTCGTACCCTCGAAAAAAGGTTGCGGGATGGTTTGCTTGAATATTTGAAGGAAAAAAAGCTATGGCCATAAAAAATGACCTAAAATCGGATGCCGCCGTATTTTCCTTTGTAGGCATTACGCACAGGATATCTTGGTTGGATACATTTGATGGGTGCAACCTCCTATGGAAAAAATGGATTTTCAAAGACCGGGTTCAAGGGGGTTCATGGTGAAAAAAAAAGAAACCTGTCGAAGGCTCGATAGGCTGTTGTCGCAAAGCAGCGAGTTGTCGGTAACCGAAAAAGAGTTGGTTTGGAAAGGTATTCGTTCGCGGATCGAAGTAGATCCTCCCAAGGTGCTGAAACCGAGACGGAGGGTTGTATGGATCTCGGCTGCGGCGGCCGCATGTTTTGTCATGGTGTTGGCAGGGGTATTTGTTTTTCTCAATCGTGCAGATCGATTTTTTCCGGATGGTGCCCTCGGCGTGCAAGTCCGGGGGGATGGGTCTGCCTCGGGATACTTTTTCACTCTCTGTGTACCGGATATCCAACCCTCGACAGACAAAAACGAAGTCTCGGGCGAGGCCTGCCGCCCGGGTGATACTTTGGTGTTCGATTTGCGCCCGCCCTATGGCGCGCGGTATTTTTCTGCCGCTGCGCTCGGCCCGGACGGTTTGTTGGTGTGGTTTTATCCCTCCCAAACCCGCAAAAGCCTGGATTTGGCCCGAGAAGATGGATCAGGCTTGGGGGTCGTATTGGATCCATTGCAACCCCCGGGGCGCTATGAGATATTCGGTTTTTTCAGCTCCCACCCGCTTGAGCAGGAAGAAATTCGGGCGACTATCGAGAAAACTCTTTCCGGTCAAACCGTCGACATCGAGATGTCGAAGCGATCCTTGAAGGTGGTTTCGGAGTAAAGCTGTGCCTGCCGTAGTGATTTTACTTCGCATGTTTTTGTAAGCAATCCAAGAAATTTTGACACTTCGAGCGGCCAAGACAAAGGTCCGGCCGTATGGAAACAACATATAGGGCATCATCGCCTTGCAAACCATGCGGACAAGGAGGTGTCTGGGAAAAACGCAAGCGAATCACATGGAGAATCGGATCGAGTTGGTATTGCCAAAGAGGAGCCAAGTGAAAAAAAGGAGGAAGCCTATGAAGAAGTGGTTATGGGTGTTTTTGGGTTTTATGGGATTTGCTGGAGTGACTGCCTGCGGTCCTGTAGGTGAGCAACTGGATGTTACCCGAGCCAAAGCGTTGGTTGCGGGTGATACCGATCAGGTGCTTCAAGTCCCGATCGATACGGTATTGGTGGTGAAACTTCCGGTCAATCTCACCACGGGATGGGCTTGGAAGCTCGTATCGGACGGAGGCATTTTTGAGTTGGTCTATGATAGTTATGTGGCGGATAGTGATTTGTTGGGCGCGCCGGGAGTACAATTATTTTACTTGACCGGGCGTACCCATGGAGCCGCTCTCGTCGAGTTTGGTTTGGAAAATCCCGACAAACTGATGGAGAGAGTCACAAGCTATCAAGCCTATTCTCAAGGGGCTTTTGAAGCCGAGCTGAAAATCCCCGAAAAAGATGAGCTGCCGGCCGGCCAGTATGTGCCTTCTTCCAGTTATCTGCCGACCAAGTTTGATTGGTGCGAGGAAGGTTTCTGCCCGCCGGTGCGTCAACAAGGCATGTGTGGATCTTGTTGGGCGTTTGCCACCGTGGTGCCGTTGGAAGTCAACATCGCAAGGGCCAACGGAGGCAGCGCGCCGGATCTGTCGGAGCAATACCTGGTATCATGCAACAACGATGATTGGAGCTGTGACGGTGGT
This sequence comes from Myxococcota bacterium, assembly GCA_041560255.1. Classification (GTDB taxonomy): domain Bacteria; phylum Myxococcota; class B64-G9; order B64-G9; family B64-G9; genus JBFFBT01. The sequence continues at coordinate 16,761 of JBFFBT010000012.1, forward strand.
TGGTTTGCTCATGCATATCATGTCAACAAGAAAGTGTCTGGAGAAAAAGAGGCCGGAGCAGTAACCGAAAAAGACCGGCCGTATACCGGGAAAGATGATCCTTGTAATCCGCCCAATCCCAAAACCTACCAGGGCAAGTCCTGGGGGTATGTCACCCAGGATGGAGCCATTCCAAGCGCTGAAAAGCTCAAACAAGCTATCTATGATCGCGGTCCTGTGAGCGTTGCTGTGGTTGCGGATAACGCATTTCAAAATTATTCCGGCGGCGTATTTCAAGGCTCTTCGAACAACGGTATCGTCAACCACGCGGTTGCCCTGGTGGGTTGGGACGGAAATGTGTTTCGACTCAAGAACAGTTGGGGAACCAATTGGGGAGAAAAGGGCTACATGCGCATTCAATACGGCGCGAACAAGATCGGCTACAGTGCAAGCTATATCGATTTTGGAGGCGATCCCGGGCCCACTCCTACTCCGGATCCCAATCCGACTCCTACCCCCGATCCGACTCCCAACCCGGGTAAGTCATGCAAGAATTCGTCCGGCGGAAATTATTGCGGCCAAAAATCTCCGGATGGTTGTTGGTGTGACAACTTGTGCGAGCAATACGAGGATTGCTGCCCGGATAAAAAGAGTGTTTGTGACGATCCTCAGCCGACCCCGACCCCCAACCCGACACCTACTCCGGATCCCAACCCGGGGCCGAATTCGTGTGTAGGGTATTGCGGGGGTAAAGCCCCGGGAGGTTGTTGGTGCGATACGATGTGTGATCTGTTTGGTGATTGCTGTGGAGACAAAAAGCAGGCGTGCGGTTATTGAGAGAGCCCGAAAAAGGAGGAAGTGGGAAGATGAAAAAGTTTTTGAAACAGGTTTTCTTTTTGGCGGCCTTTGCTTTGGTTGCGGGTTGTGGATGAAGGTTGTCATGTTGTCTTGAGGTGGCATCATTTTGTAGAGGTTAAAAAGTCAACAAACCGGTCGAACGTGATGTGGTGTCCGGGTGGATTCCTCTCCTCCAAGACATCTTTATGTTTTCGAGGGCGATTTGTTTTTTGAGGGTGGACATCGCCGATTGGGAAGTATAGACTGCCGGCCATGAAAGATAACGTTACAAAAATACAAGAACCTCCGGGTGAGCCTGCAGAATGGAGTGTCGATCAACTTCGCTCGGCCTGGTATCAGCGGATCGAATCTCTGGTACAAGGAGGCGAAATGAAGCTTCCTTTTGCCAGGATAACCTATCAAGCCGAGCATAACGCAGCCGTCCAGGAGGTGTTTGCAAAGTGGCCTGAGATGGATCATGCGCGGCGGACCGAAGCTTTTGAAAATCTTTTGGACTACACCAAACAAAGCGCCCGATATATTGATCCGGTATGTGTGGGATGTGGTGTATGTTGCCGAAAAACCAGCCCTACATTGATGCCTGAAGATATCGATTTGATACGACCGGATGCTGTTGCCAAAGAGAGTTTGGTTGTCTTGAGAGCAGGTGAAGTCGTACGCAGTCCGTTTCGGCCCGGGTTGTATAAATTGGAACAGGAACGGATTAAAATCAGAGAGAAACCCGACTCGAGGGCTTGCATTCTTTTTGACGAGCAGACCAACCGTTGCAGCATCTATACCGATAGACCCACCCAGTGTCGAGCCCAGGCTTGCTGGGATCCCGAACCGGCCGAAGAATGTGAGCACCAACTCCATCTGACCCGTAAAGATCTATTCGGGCAGATAGAAAGTCTTATGGCTATTGTCGAAGAGCATGATCGGCGCTGCTCGTTTGATCTTCTGGAGTCGGCGATTTGTGAGCTTACCGGCAATCAGGGTCAAAGTGTAGAAAAAGTGATCGATCTGCTGGCGTTTGACGAGCATGTACGGACGTTTACCACAGAAAGGTTCGAGCTACTTGCAAGCTGTCTCGAGTTGCTTTTCGGGCGCAGCCTTTCGCAGCTTGTTCGACTATTGGGTTTTCGAGTCGAGTCGAGTGAAGACGGTACGCGTACGTTGTTGCCGCTTCAATCCAGTCGACCGTGAAGATACTCTTCGTCCTGTGGATGTTTTTGATCTTCGGCGACAACCCAATCGTTTAGAGTCGGAGGCTAAGGCAGAAGGTGCTTTTCTTCCAACAGCATTTTAACAACCGACCAGCCGTAATAGGCCGCCAGCGCCAAAACCACGGCAACCAAAATCCAAGCAATGGTTTTGACTCCTTTTTTTGATTTTCCGGCGAGTTTTTTGCTCAGCATTGCGACCGGAAGCTGGGCTTGGCCTTTTACGCTGACCAAAGCGAGCATTTTTTTTCCGATTTCCTCATAACCCGGACTATGCGAAAGCAAGCGGTACTGGCGCACCGCGTAATCCAAACGGTCCACTCGCATGCAGGCTTTGATAAAATCTTCGTGCAACTTTTCATTGAACAGGTTTTGGGCGGCTTGCTCCCAGATATCTACCGCTTCTTTGGGTGGCGCAGGTAGTTTGTCGGCATCGAATTTCGAGAAAACCAGACCACATTGGTGACAAGCATACTCGTCTTCTTGCACATGCCCGCATTTCGGACAGGCCAGCTTTCCGGGTGTCAACCGGGGTGCCGTCGGGATCTCGGGTGGCGCGGTTTGAGGTGCGGCCGGGTGTTGAATTTTTGGATTCTGGAGAAAGTGTTCTTGGTGGCAACTCGTACAGGCAAACGTAAGCCCCTGTGATGAAGTCAAAAAATCCTTCATCTCGACAATTTCCCGGCAGGTTGGACATTGCACTTTCATCGCGTATCGTATTGTGTAAGCCGATCATGAGGTTAACATGAAAAGCTTCTCGATGACAAGAAACCTGGATGAAATACAAACTATAAAAATGATTTCAAGAGTTTTGGGTCGGGTACTATCCTTGGGGTGATCGCTTACCTTTACTTCTGTTTGCCTTTTTTACCTATTTTTTCTTTTTCGGCATGCGGGTTCCTGGCGGTGAGACCGACTCGACTATCAAGTCGGTAAGCTTTTCGGCTTTTTCTTTGGCCTTTTCGAGGGCCTCTTTTTCGGCTGCCTCGATGATATCGACCGGCTCACCGGTGGTCTTCGTGCGCCTGGATGATTTTTTGTTGGTCATGATTCCCTCCCGATTGTTAGGGTTGAAGTTTCTCATGTTTTTTCTAAATGTTTGTTTTTCTAAAGCTCTCCCCTCGCTTGGATCGCACGGGAGATGCGTATACCGTCCACTCTACCGGCAGTATGACATTGTATCCACCACCCGTTCAATCCGGTAGGCCGCCCCCGGAGTGAGGATAAACTCGCTGGCCCCACGGTGGTTTGAAGCATTTCCCCAATCATAGGTGTAACCCAGACCGGTCCAGGGCACACCCGGTGTAAACCTGAAATCAGAATAGTACAGCTTATGGTAAAACGCAGGGTAATCTGCAATGCCTTGTACCTCGGGCGTCGAATCCCCGAAATGCAGGTTGCACCGGCTGTCGTCGATCTGTGGATCCACGCAGGGTCTGAATAGTTCGGTTGGTTTCACCCACATCTCCACAAACACATCGTACTGCCAGGCGTAACTGAGGCCCAGGTACTGCTTCAGACGCAAATCCAGTCCCGCCTTGTCCATCTTAGGATCGGCTTTGAGATATTGCCTACAAAAGCTTTGTACCTGTGGCGCGGTGGTCACCCAGATGACATAATCCGGGCTCGAAGACGTATGGGTTTGGTTCTTCATGTACTTTTCATACGACTCGCGGCTCTTCCAGCTTACCACAAGCAACCTGCTCTTATCCTGATTCCAAATCAGATCGGCGTTTTGCGGATCAACGGCTATCAAATCATGGGCAAGCTCGCTCTCCAGAGCCACCGCCGCGTCACGCACCGCGCGGCGGTAAGCCGACTCGACCCCTTCGCGCTTGGAGACACAGGCCTCCAAACAACACACTACCACCCCAAACACGACCACCCGGCATGCCCAAAGCATGCAAAACCCCCGCTTGCACGACATTCGAAGCCCTCTCTTTTTGATCATATGGACAAGAACGAGCTTAACAAGCCGACGGAATAAGTCAAATTTGTAGCGTCAAAACTTTTTGCGTCTGATATTTTTAAAAGTGCCGACCCAATATTGGGGTCATATTGGAAAAATCTCGCGATTCGTATTGATGTGAGCCACGTGAATCTGAATTTGCTTTCAGGATGAACCGCCGGAGAGGAAGACCGGGGTGAATGTGAGCACGAAGATCAACATGGCGAGCAGGCCCAGGGCGATTCTGGCCGGTCGGAGCGGGGTTGTGAGATCTTGGATTTGGGGATGCCGGCCTCCGATCAATTTTAAAAGCAAGGCCCATACCAGCCAAAATACCATTCCGGTGCCCCGCTGCGCGATGGCTCGAAGGTTGGTTTTGTTGAGAAAATCGCTTGTGGGTTCGTAGGCCAGGGCGATGTGGCAGATGACGCCGCAGATTCCCAGAAGCAAAACCAAGATGTGCACCCATTTTCCGATCTTTTCATGTTTTTTGGGGCCCAATAAGGCGTAGACGATATGCCCTCCATCCAATTGACCGGCAGGAAGCAGGTTGAGGTTGGTCACCAAGAGACCCAGCCAGCCCGCCCAGGCCATCGGATGAAGCCATACGTCCTCATCGGGCCGCATTTCGGGGTGGGCGAGCTTTTTCAAGGCCCAATATAAAATCGAGTTGCCCTCGGTCCATGAGTTGTCCGGCATGCTCAGAGCCGGTTTGACCTCCGAGAGTTCCAGGCCGATGTAGCACAGCACGATGGCGACGACCACGCCTGCCAAAGGTCCCCCGTAGCCGATATCCGCCATGGAGGCAAGCGTGCGGGGAGGTTTGTTCATGCGGATGAAAGCTCCGAATGTCCCTATGGGAGGGAACGGAGCCGGGATGAAATAGGGCAACGAGGCGTCGACTCTGTGAATTCGGGCGGTGATGAAATGTCCCATTTCGTGCACCACCAGGATGGACATGATGGATGCCGCATAGAGAAATCCGGATGACTGAAATCCGAAGCTGATCGCGTCGCCCGACATCCAACTTCCGACCATGTAGGTGCTTGCCGCGGTGGAGGTAAACAGCACGGCATGCAACCACCAGTTTTGTTGGTAGAGCATTTTCTTTTTTCGGGGTTCGGGAAGCGTTTCGAGCTCGGATCCGGATGTTGGAGGGTTGCTTTCAGCTGGATGCATCGGTGTAGGCTTTCTGGTCCAATTCGATGATTTCTTCGCCTTGTACGGTGAGCAAAAACAAGGTTTTTTCTACATCCCCGTCAGGTAGAAAGCTGGTATCTCCGGAGGCTCCGGGAAAGTTTTTGGTATTGAGCAATGCCCTTCGCATGCTGTCGCGATCCTGGGGGGCGCTTTGCTGGATGATGTTTTTCATGATCAGGGCTGTGTCGTACGCCTCAGCTTCGATGGCCGAAGGGGTTTGTTCGAAATTTTTTTCATACTCCGACATAAACCGTTTGGTGGCCGGGCGGTTGCTTCGGGGGAAAAATGCATCGCAGAAGATCGCTCCTTGTACATACCGCCGGGCCCATTCGATAAGTCTGGGAGAGTTCCAGCCGTTTCCCCCGAGCAAGTACACCATATCGAGCTCTTCTTGGCCCAGGCTCTTTTTGACTTGATCGATTTTATGTCGGCTTTCGGTCTTGAGAATGACGTCCTCAAAAGCCAGGCCGGGAGCGATGAGAACCGCGTTGTCGACATAGTCGGGTACGAAAATGGCTTGAAAATCCACAATGGGTTTGAGGGTTTTTAATAGTTTGCTCATGGCTCGGTCGCGCGCCAGCGGATCTTTGATCTCTTTTCGGATACGTTGTCTTTCTTCTTGAAAATCTTCTCTGGCTTCCAAATGGTATCGACCTACCATTTTTTTGATGTAGGACGAAAAATTTTTTGTATCCGGCTCATACCGCTCCGCGGCACGCATTTCACCGCCTTGCTGGTCGACTTCATCCCAGAACGCGTTTGTAAATTCGACCCCGTAACTGTCGTTGGGGTACAAAACCGCAAACTTGGTGGCGCCCAGCTTTCTCATGGCGTGCGAGACCAACAATTTTGCTTGAGCGTTGAGGGTAAGAAAATTACGAAAAACATACGGGCCGATTTTGGTGATGTCCTTTTTCTTGCTCAGGGTTACGACCGGTACTTGAAGCTCTTCGGCTTTGACGGCGACGGCGGAGGCGGCATTCGCGGTCATGGGTCCGATGACTGCGATGACGTGTTCTTTCAGTACCAACTCTTCGAGCTGCAAAACGGCCCGATCGGGATCTCCGGCGGTGTCGCGGATCACCAGAACGGGCGCCGAGCCTTGGGTGTTGAGATAGGATTGGCCGAAAACCCCGGCTCCCATCTGGATGGCTTGCAAAGCACGCTTGCCGTATTCCCTGAGTTGTCCGGACAACGGCAGCAACACGCCTATGCTGTTGCGTTCGACCCTCGCGCGATCCATGATTGTTCCGATGAGCTCTACGGCATTTTGCGTCAATGGATGATCGGGATATCGGCTGACAAACTCCTCCAAGGTCTGTTTGGACCTTTCGAGATCCAGAATGTGGTAATAGATTTTCGCAAGCTTATAGTGGAGCAGATCGGTCGGAAATCCTTGAACTTTGTCTTGTACGAACATTTCCAGTGCTTCTCTGACTTGTACGAAGCTCATATGTTGATCAATGACCTCGATGACTTGTTCGTATATAGCTTGCTTGGCTCCAGGGATGGTGGTCAGCTCGTGAAGCACCGCGTACCAGCGAAGCGCATCGATGGGTGAGCCCGATTTTAAATATGCTTCCGCCAGCATACCGGATACCTCGGCTTTTTTACGATAGTCAGGCAGACGATCGAAGACCGATTGCAGGGTCGGCAGCGCTTCCTGGCGCCGGCCGGCTTTGAACAGCGCCGTACCCAACTGAATCGCGGCTTGAATATAGAAATTACTCTGTGGATAATCGCCCATGATGCGCTGGAAGGAGGTAACGGCTTTTTCATACTCGCCGATCTGAAAATATAAGTTTCCGATGTGGTATAAAGCTTCATCTATCTTGGGCGCATCGGAATACGATCGGATGTAATGCTCGAACTTGGTGACGGCTGCTTGGGTGTCCCCGGCCTGCATGGTTTGGAAAGCGTCTTGATAGGTCAAATCGGCGGCCATACCCACGGGCATTTCCTTGCCGTCGATGATGACGGTTTTGGGCGGGCAGCCGGAAAGAAGCAGAACCAGGGTTGAAAGCAACGTGATTCCAAGGGCTCGTTCAATATGTTTTCTCATGGGCAATCTCCGTTTTCCGGCTCGAATATAGCCTCGATTCGAACCGGGGGTCAAGTCGCACCATGGTTTTTAGGGTGTGGATTGTCAGGTTTTGTCACTTGGGTCCACTCGGGTGACAGACCAGGTGTGCATCATGGTTTCAAAACGTCGCGTTTCGGGGAAGTTGTGTCTTTGGGCGGCATGGGCGAATGCCTCGAGCAGCTTCGTGGTTGCGTCGGTCATGTCTTTGGGAGGTTCGGGCTGGATCTCGATGACCAAGTCGCCCCTCGTTTTGTTTTTCTGAGAGTCGAATCCCCTGCCGGGCAGGCGGAACGTATCGCCGGTTTTGGAACCGGGCGGGATGGTGATGCAGGCGGTTCCGCCCGAGGCCGGGACTTGGATGCGGCCCCCTAACGACGCGATGGTAAAAGGTATGGGGCGCATGCATATGAGGTCATCGCCTTGTCTGCTGAGATACGGGTGGTTTTCGATGTGAACGATCACCATCAAATCACCCGGGGGCCCACCGGCTTGACCCGACTCACCGAATCGCGCTAGGCGTAATTTGTCGCCGGACGTGATGCCGGCGGGAAGATCCACGCTTACACCCAGCTTTTGGATTTCAAATCGGCCTCCATACAACGCGTCCAATACATTAATATGCAAATTGTACAGCAGATCTTTGCCTCGTTTGGGCCAAGGACCTGCGTTGTCTTTGAGTTGGTGCATGAATGCTCCCAGCGCATTTTTCCAGCTCACCGCATGGTGGGTTTCTTTCGGTCGCACCCAGGTCCGATCATAGGCAGCCCGCTTGTCGGGATCCGTCAGTGTTTTATAAGCCTTTGAAATGCTTTCGAAATGCAGTCTCGATTCGACATTTTGAGGGTTTTTGTCTGGATGTTTCTCTCTTGCCAGCTTTCGAAAAGCCTTTTTAATTTCTTCTTGCGATGCAAAAGGATCTACTCCCAGTAGCTTGTAGAGATCTTTTTCGGTGTGAGAACCCAATCCTGCGTGTCCTTTTTCTGCAAACCTCGCTTCATCCGGTGGTGTGGCGCATCAATCCAGGTCGGATTCATCGGACGCTTGGGCGTACATGGCGTCCGCGATGCGGTGCGCGGACGTCTCGAGCCGTGTAATGGCTTGTTTGAGTTGTTGATAATCTCTTTGAGACGATTTTTCGATGAGCTCCTTGCATTGGATGAGGTTTTCCTTGATTTCTTCCACCTCCTCGGGTTTGAGCATGTTTCCGAATTCTTCCAATGATTTTTCGGTCGAGTAGATCAGCCCATCGGCATTGACGATCAGCTCGGCAAACTCTTTTTTCTGCCGATCACTGGTTTTGAACTGCTCGGCTTCGTTTTGCATGCGCTGGATTTCTTGTTCGTTCAGTCCGCTGGAGGCCACGACTCGGATAGCTTGTTCCTTTCCGGTCCCGAGATCTTTTGCCGATACATTGACGATCCCGTTGGCGTCGATATCGAAGGTTACTTCGATCTGGGGTATTCCCCGGGGAGCCGGCGGGATTCCCACCAGTTCGAACCGCCCCATGGTCTTGTTGTCTTCGGCCATCTCGCGTTCACCCTGCAGAACATGTACATTCACCATGTCCTGGTTGTCGCGGGCGGTAGAAAAGATCTGACTTTTCCGGGTTGGTATGGTGGTGTTTTTTTCGATCAACTTGGTAAATACACCACCGGCCGTCTCTACGCCCAAGCTCAGGGGAGTGACGTCCAGCAGAAGCACATCCTCCACATCTCCTTTAAGTACACCGCCCTGAACCGCCGCACCGACTGCCACTACCTCGTCAGGATTGACTTTTTTGTTGCCTTCTTTGCCGAAGATTTCTTTGGCTTTGACCTGTACCCGGGGCATGCGGGTCATGCCGCCTACCAAGATGACGTCGTCAATCTCCTTGGCTGAAAGGCCGGCGTCGCGCAGCGCGGTTTGGCAGGGTTTGGTCAGTCGATCGATGAGATCGGCCACCATGGCCTCCAACTGCCCTCGGGTCAGAGCCGTATTCAGATGCTTGGGCCCGCTGTCGTCTGCGGTGATAAACGGCAGGGTTACTTCGGTTTCCATAGAAGAGCTGAGCTCGTGTTTGGCTTTTTCCGCGGCTTCTTTCAACCGTTGCATGGCCATCCGATCGGATCGTAGATCGATCCCGGTGCTTTTTGTAAAATCTGCGACCAGGTGATCCACGATGCGAAGATCAAAATCTTCGCCGCCCAAAAAGGTATCTCCACAGGTAGACAAGACCCTGAAAACACCTTCGCTCAGCTCGAGTACGGTGATATCGAAAGTACCTCCGCCCAAGTCGAAAACCGCTACCTTCACGTTCTCTTTTTGATCGATGCCGTAAGACAGCGCTGCGGCGGTCGGCTCGTTGATGATGCGAAGGACATTCAGTCCCGCTATCTTGCCCGCGTCTTTGGTGGCTTGACGTTGGCTGTCGTCGAAGTAGGCGGGGCAGGTGACAATCGCATCCAGAACTTCTTCTCCCAGGTAGTCCTCCGCGGTTTGTTTCATTTTCAAAAGCACCATCGCCGAGATCTCCGCAGGGCTGTAATCCTTGCCCCGAATCCGCACCCAGGCATCACCGTTTTTCGAGGCGGAAATCTTGTAAGGGAGATTGGGGATGGCCTGTTTGACCTCTTCGGAGTCAAACTTTCTGCCTATCAGTCGCTTGACGGCAAAAACGGTGTTTTCCGGGTTGGTGATGGCTTGGCGTTTGGCTATCTGGCCGACTAAACGTTCGCCGCTTTCGGTAAAGCCTACCACGGAAGGGGTTGTGCGGGATCCTTCCGAGTTGGGCAATACGACAGGTTCGTCTCTTTCTATCAAAGCTACACAAGAATTTGTGGTTCCCAAATCGATGCCGATTATTTTACCCATGATACGAACTGCCTCCGTTGATATATCTGCTTACTCTTCACCTGCAGACGGAAACTCGTCCAAAGAAGTTTGATCCGGGTCGGAACAAGCTTTCTGGGGTTCGCCTGGTGTATCGGTAGAACACGCCACCTCAACCATTGCCGGTCGAAGCAGCCGGTCGTGAAGTTGATATCCTCTTTGCATGACGGATAAAATCGTTCCGGATGGAAACTCATTGGTTTCTTTTCGGTTAATGGCTTCGTGAAGATTTGGATCGAACATCTCTCCCTTGGACGCATCCACTTTGTTGAGGTGGTGGGATGAGAGTACCGACCAAAACTGTTGCAAAACCATATCGATGCCCTCGGCCAAGGATTTCAAGGCCGGGTTTTGATCTTCTCCGGGGATGTGTGCCAGGGTTCTTTCCAGATTATCCAGGGGTATCAGAAGATCCCTCAAAAGATTTTCTTGGCTGAATTTTTCGATATCCCTACGCTCTTTCAAAACACGTTTTCTCAGATTGTCTGCATCTGCGGCTATGCGCAGCATGCGCTCGCGGGAAGCTTTGGCTTCGTCTCTGAGCTTGTTGATGGTGTCGATGAGCTGTTCTCGACTCGGACCGCTTCTATGCGCAGCCCGGGCTTGTGGGGTGGATTGTTGCGGATCGATGTGCACTTCGATTTCCTCCGGCTCGCTCTGGGGGGATCGATCGTGCTCGGTCTCGGTGGATATTTCCGAAATATCTTCTTCCGGTGGCTTGTTCGGCGTATCTGTGCTCATTTTCCCTTCCCGTTTCGTGCTTCCTAAGGTTAGCGCAATTAAACCAAAAATGCCAGCAGTGGCAAGAAGTTTATCATGCCGGTTCGAAATGATTCATCGCTCGAGGTGTGCGAACGACTCGGGTTGATACGGATTTTTTACCTTGGCACAGAGTCAATCTCTCGTTATATTTCGCCTTGATGTATCGCAGAAGAGTTTTTCGGTGCAGATCCCGGTAGAGGAGGTTAACATGGCAGGAATCAATAAAGTCATTCTTATCGGAAACTTGGGGGCGGATCCCGAAACCCGCTACACGCCCTCGGGTCAGCCCGTCACCAACTTCCGCATCGCCACGAGCGAGCGTTGGACCGATCGGGACGGAAAGAGCCAAGAGCGTACCGAGTGGCATCGGATCGTAACTTTCAGCCGACTTGCGGAAACCTGCCGTGATTATCTGGCCAAGGGGCGTCAGGTTTATGTAGAGGGGAGACTTCGAACCAACCAGTGGGAAGATCGTGACGGCAACAAGCGTTTTACCACCGAAATCGTGGCCCAGACGGTTCGTTTTCTAGGTGGCAAAGCTGAGAGGGTTGCCTCTTCGGATTCGGGATCCTATCCCCCCGATGGTCCAGGATATGACAACGAAGGGTTCGACTCCGGTCCACCGCCCATCGGCGATGATGATGTTCCTTTCTGAGATTGATATCCATTGATACGCAGAAAACGTCTGGAGCACGGTCATACAAACCGTGCCCCAGATATCATGCCCAAAACATTTCATCGAGTCTCATACCATGATTCTCATTGAGGAGGAGGGTCTCCCATAGGGTCTCGAAGCCCGATTACTGGCAGCTTCCCTGGACGCACTGCTCGTTTTCCAAACAGTCCGAATCACATTTGCATGGATTGAGTATCGTGCAATAACCGTTGATGCATGTCTCGGTGGATGAGCATTCGATATCTTTGCAGCAGGGTGTTTTGCAAAAGCCGTTCACACAATCCTTGCCTTGAGGGCAATCCTGGTTGGTTTTGCACTCGGGAACAATTTCAGAGAGATCTTTACAGATTCCACACTCGCAGAACTGTAACTCCCCGCAATCCATATCGTTGGCGCAAAGGCTGCGGCATTGTGCATTGACGCAAATCATGACGCCCTGGCAATCGTCATCACGTATACATTCGGGATCGGGCAGCGGCATGTCGGTACAGATAAGGTTTTTGCAAAACTGCTTCGGCGGACAATCGATATCGCTCGCACACAGCAGCTTACAGAGTTGATCGATACACTTTTTCGGTTCGGGGCATTGGGATGAGTTTTCGCAGGTTTCCACCGGTTTGGGAACGCATATATGTTCATTGCAAAGCATGTCGTCGGGACAGTCGGAGTTGAGGTGGCAGAGTTGACTGCAGTTGCCGTCGAGACATACTTGGGATCCCGGACAATCGGCGGATGTCTTGCAGGCTGTCGGGGGCAGATTGCCGGGTTTGCAGGCGCCCTGCTCGCATATTTCTCCTTCGGCGCAGTCCAGATGGCTTGTGCAGGTATGGGGTTGGCAAACCCCTCCATGACAGGCTTTACCCGGTTCGCAATCTTTATCGGTCATGCATTCGACCGGTACACAATTGCCGACCACACATACTGCTTTTGAGCCGCAATCGGCATCGGTCGCGCATTCGGATGAAGATTCGATACACTTGTTGTTGATGCAAAGATGTTGGGATGGACAGTCGGAAGCCTTCCGGCACCCAGGTACACATTTTTCAGAGAGACATATTCTCCCAAACATACAATCATTGTCGCTCCAGCAATCCGGGGGGTCAGGATCGCAAAATCCGTCCCAGCAACAAGCTGCATCATCTTCCAGACAATCATCTTCGATGATGCATGCAGACGGGCCCATGGACAAGACTACGATCGATGCCATAATAGGCATGAATTGTCGTTTGCATAGATTTTTCATGTACCTGCCTCCTGTAAAATCATTTCTGGGGTTGCAATGCTCGTATGCCTGGTTGCATTCTTCCGGGTTATACTTATCCATTCAGGGAGGGTAGCCCCTGAAAAAAATCAAAACGTTACATTGCCAAATTGCAAAAGAGCCGACGTCGCCGATTGCATGACGCATGGTTTTTTCAAAGAGCGCCGGAACACTTCCCGAAGGCTTTCACGGCTTGGTAACCCTGCACCCGGGGTAGCGGCGACTCTTTCGATTTCTGAGAAACTCACGGGTTTACAAGCCATCAAAAATCGATGGCTTGTAAACCCTGCTCAGACAAGTCCTCGAAATCTCAAGAGCCATCGCTACCCCGGGTGCAGGGTTACCACGACTTGTTCGGCCTTTTGTTTTGCATAGATCATGCCAAAAACCGTCTCGGCCTGATTCGGCCACGCCGGATTTCCAACCCAAGGGTGGGAAATGAAATCTCTAACCTGTTGTGAAGATGGTGATTTGATTTGCTGATTTTGATCCTCAAGCGCTTGACTGAGCCAAGAATCGCATTACAATGTTATGGACTCGTTTGCCCAAACTGGATAGTGAAAGAGTGAATTCTATTCACGCTGTGTTCCAGAAGGGAACATAGGGAGATCCAAAATTGGAAGTCGAAGCACAGTCGTCATCGGATGCCTCGGACAAAACGACTCCTCATTCCATGGAGGCAACCCAGGAGAATCGGCTGCCCAACATTGTCTCCGATACCCCCAGGGTAGGACTGTACATGTGGGTCCTGTTGGTTGCTTTGTTGTTGCCGGCTCTGGCGGTGGCTTTGGTGGGAAGTAATTATGTCAACATACCTCATAAAACCCTCTGGGTTTTGTTGCTTGCGTCTCCGGTGCTGTTTGTTATCGTAAGTCTTCCCAAATCCTACACAATCAGCAACGATGAGCTTCGCATTCAGGGTTGGTATTATCGATTTCGCATTCATCGCAGTACGATAGTGTCTTGCGAGCCGATGAAACCCGTCAAGGCAATCCTGCATCCCGGTTCCATCTTCTGCTCGGATCCATCCACGGCTTTGAAGATCAGCCGCAAAAAGGGATACTCTCCAGTCATCAGCCCACGAAATCCTGAGCTTTTCATGCGGATTTTGCGCCAAGACCCGGAAGATGAGAAGGAGTAAACCATGCAAGTCAGAGCTCCCGTCTTTGCCTCCCAGGGATGGTACCCCAAGGATGAACGGTCATGCCGCCAATCTATTGAAGAATTTGTCGAAAAATCGCCCGAAGGGTTGAAGGGCCGATATGCCGCCGTTGTTCCGCATGCCGGTTGGGCCTATTCGGGACGTACTGCGGCCAAAGCCTTCGCATCACTTAGGGAGGAGAAGCCGGATGTAGTGTTTTTGTTCGGCGGTCACATGCATCCCGATCATCGATGTGTCTGCATGCCGCAAGGTGCCTTCGCCACTCCGCTGGGTTCCATCGAGGTCCACGAAGAGATGGCCCGGGAGTTTGTCAAGACGTTCGATTGTGACGAGGAAACCCCGACCCAATTTGTACCCGACAACACCATCGAGTTGCAGTTGCCTTTCATTAAATGGTTTTGGCCCGATGCCCGGATTGTGGCGGCAGGTGTGCCGCCCAACCAAAGGGCCGAAGGTGTCGGGATTTTTTCCGCCGATTTGGCCGCGCGTTACAATTTACAGGCGGTGGCGATCGGCTCGACCGATCTGACCCATTATGGACCCAGCTATGGATTTACACCCCGTGGTACGGGATCACAGGCCCATCAATGGTCGAAAGAGCAAAATGATCGCATGTTTATCGATGATATTATGGCGCTCGACGCCCAGTCGGCCGTTTCCCATGCCTTGGCGAACCAAAGCGCTTGCTGTGGCGGCGCGGCGGCCGCAGCCGTCGGTTTCGCTCGTGCTCGAGGTGTCAAACGGGGGATTTTGGTAGATCATGTCACCAGTCATGAAGTGCAAGGCAAGGGTAACCCGACGACTTGGGTGGGATATGCTGCGATCGTTTTTTAATCAACCATTTTCATTGGGTCGAGCCGAGCGGAGTATTGGGTTGTTGTGCAACCCGAATTACCCCCGAGTTTGTGTTTTTCCAAGCAGGTCGACACAAGCGGGTTGAGTCGAGGTAGCTTGAGTGAAAAGCCGGCCGTCACCGCTGGACCCACAAGTATTGGCCTTGCTTGGTGGTCTTTCGGTTCAAGTCGATCATGTCGTCGAGGGAGTACTCGCAGGCTTGCATAGATCTCACCGATTCGGCGAAAATGACGACTTTGCCGAGCATAAGCCGTACACGGCGGGAGATGATCCCAGGCATATTGATTGGAAAGTCTTGGGTCGGTTGGATCGCGTGGTGATGAAAAAGTTCACCGCGGAAAGCGATGCTCAGGCGGTTTTGGCTTTGGATTGCTCCGGATCCATGAGTTATCGCTCCGGGGCTTTTTCCAAGACGCATTATTCCGCCATTCTGGCGGCTTGTCTGGCGAAGCTTTTTCTCCGACAAGGGGATGGGGTAGGCTTTTTGATGGGTAGCGAGCAGCCTCAATCCGGTCTGCAACCCAGGCGGAATCCAGAGCACATGGTTGCGGTGCTCGATGTTTTGGAAAACATGCTTGTCGGCGGCAAAACCAATATCAATCGAATCGTCGAGAGATATTTGGCGACAATTCACCGGCGCGGCATGTTGGTGTTGTTTTCCGACTTGTTCGATTTTGAAACGGAGAGCTTAACCGGCCTGAAGATCGCCGCAGCCCGGGGACACGAAGTGATTGTGTTTCATGTTTTGGATCGGGATGAGATCGAATTTCCTTTTGAGGATCCGTGTGTATTTCATTCGATGGAGGATAACGGGCGTCTAGGGATCTTGCCGAGAGAAGTGCGGCGGGCTTACTTGGCTGAGATGCATAAATTCTTGGATCATACTGCGCGTTGCTTGGTCGAAGCAGGCGTAAAATACGAGCTTGCGGTCACGGATGAAGCACCTCATAAGCCGTTGATCCGCCGGTTTCAAAAACGTATTGTAGGCTGGAAAATCTTTTAGGACTACTCCGGGAGACATTTTGATATCGGCAAGAGTTGTAGTTTGGATCAGAGCGACATGAACCGACTTTTGTTTGGCAGACCGGAAATGCTCTGGGGATTGGCGGCGGTGGTGATACCGGTCGTCGTTCATCTTTTTAATCGGTATCGAGCAAAACCGGTGAGGTTTGCGGCCATGGATTTTTTACTGCGGGTCAAACGTCGTACGGCCCGTAGGATGTTTTTTCGACAGTTGATATTGCTTTTGGTGCGCACCCTTTTACTATCGCTTTTGGTGTTGGCCGCGGCGGATCCGTTTTTTTCAAACCGGATGAATGCCCAGACACTGTCGCCCGATATTTCTGTATTCATCATCGATCGATCTTTCAGCATGCAGGCCCGCGATGCTTCGGGTAAAAGTCGCTTCGAGTCGGCGCTGGAACAAGCCGGGCAATTGGTATCCGACCTGCGGCCGGGAAATCGAATGTGTCTTGTCACCGCGGGAGATACCATCGATGTATTGGTCCATCCCTGTGTGGAATCCGGCCGGATTGTTCGAGAAAAACTCATGGATGTCCAGCCTGGATGGGGAGGTGGAAATCTCGGCAAGGCTGTCGAAAAAGCGGGCTCCTTACTGGTCGGTGAGTCACAGGCTCGAAAACGTATTATCCTGGTTACGGATGGAGCCAGGCATGCCTGGCCCGATTCCTTCCAGTGGCCGATCGGAGAGAAACATCCCGAAATTGTGATGCATGTGGTTGACCCACGAGGTGTGCGCGACAATTGGTCGGTTGCTCGAGTCGAAGCAGTTGCAAGTGGTAAATACCTGGAGATACGCGCGCGATTTGGTTCTTTTTCGGTCCCCGGTACGAAAAAGCGCGGACTGGCAAGGATAGTAAAAACGAATCAGACCTTGGCGCAGGGTTTTGTCGAGCTCACATCCGATCGGTGGATTGAAAAAACTTTTCATGTATCACAAGCTTCGTTGGGTGTAAGCGCTACCCTTTCTCAGGCCCATTCGGGCCGGACTGCTCCGAGAGGGCTTATCGAGGTGGAGATAGAAGATGATGCTTTGCCCGATGACAACCGCAGGTTGCTTATGACGCCTGTCGGCAAACCGCTTCGGGTACTGCTGATCAATGGAGATATGCGGCAGGTGTTGCACCAGGACGAGCTGTTTTACCTTCAACATGCTTTTTCGGCCGAAAGCCGGCAGGGTATGCGGATCTCGTTTTCGACCAGCTTGCCTGAAGGGCTCGACATGCAGAAATTGGAGGATGTGGATGTGGTTATTTTGGCAAACATCGGTTTTTTGTCCGAGACGGCGGTGTCGGATTTGAAGAAATATGTAGAATCAGGAGGAGGCTTATTGATTTCAGTAGGTGACAACATCCGGGTGGAACGCTTCAACGCAAGCTTGGGAGATCTTTTGCCGTGTCCTGTTCGGGATGTGATAGATCTTCGCTCGGGTCAATCAAATCAGGCGGTTTCTCAAGGTATGGCGTTTTCGGATTTGCGGCTCGATCATCCCGTCATGGAGATGTTCGCCGATGCAAAGGGCATGTCGTTGCATACCGTGCGCACCTGGCGGGCGGCCATGGTGGAGCTTGGGGCGTCGGGAGGATCGGCAAATGTTCTCATGCGTTATGCCAACGGATCTGCGGCTTTGATAGAGAGCTCTCGAAAGGTGGGCCGCATCATGTTGTTTACCTCGAGTCTGGACAGTGATTGGACATCCTGGCCTGCGAGGGCAAGCTTTTTGCCTTTTATCCGCCAGACGACCCTTTATTTGGCGGGACGAGGAGCGCAATTGGATCCAATTGTCGCCACCGTGGGTGAAGTCGTTCGCCTCGAGGTTCCTGATGAAGTATCCAAGGTGCGTATCGTCAATCCCAAAGGTATCGAGTATGAGCTGGGCCTTCGTTCGAACTCGGACGAGCAGATTTCATTTCAGCAAACCGAGCTGCCGGGTTGGTATGCAGTGGAGCCGGTTTCGGCGGGCTCGCATGGGCCGACCATCGCGGGAGCTTGGGGCTTTTTTGTGTATCCTCCCACTGAGGAGTCGGATTTGAAGTTGATGACATCCAAGCAAGCGAAACAGATGTTTCAAAACCCAGAGATTTTTATGGGATCGAAACAACCCGATCGGGCGGGTGGAAGCTTGGTTGAAATTCTTTTGTTTCTTGCAATCTCATTGGTGATGATAGAAGCTTGGTTTGTGTCTAGGCAGGCCTAGTCGCGGATTCGAAACCATCATTCGTTGCTGTGAAGATGATGTACATATATAACAAATGCAAATGGTTATAATCCAGGCTTGAGAAAGCCGGGTGGGTATATAGAAAAGAAAAAGGGTGAAACATGGAAATACGAAAGGCACTGTTTCTCATTGCGACCGTCTGGATAGGGGGGATGGTTGGGTTTGCGTCTTGCGCTGGAGTAAACCGGGCGGTCATCCACGCAGAAGACCTGCAGAAAGTGTATCCTTGGCCGAAGGGACAAAAATCCGTGGAAATTCGGGTCAAGCCGAAAGCCACTCTGGAGAGCACCGGCTCTGTATTTTCTTCGTTTCAGCCGATTACGGTCACGGCCGAGACGACGTTTTTCATTACGGATTCGATGGGAAAAGTCACGGCCTACAAACCCGTTCATGCGCCGCTTAGTAGATTGATCCAGGTCAAGGGGATCGAGATCCGTTGGCCCCAGTCGGCGCAAGACCAACCAGATGAAAACCGGTAGGATTTCAATCGGTAACGAATTCCTATCGTTGCCCTAACCATAAGAGGAATGGATAAAGATATGTTGCGTTGGATGTTGGCTTTGATCATTGCAGGCGCAATGGTGTATTTGGCTGCCACTGTATCATTTGAAGGCAAAACGGTTTTTGATCGCCTCTTGGATGTCTTGGGCTTGTCTGAGTGCAATGCTCCGGTTCAAAAAGACAGGCAAACAGCGAAGAGACCCAATTTGTCACCCCTTCCCCTGGATGATGACACCGATCGATTGACCGATCAGGATAGGGCCAAATTGGATGATTTGATCCAGACCAAGCTGAAAGAACAAGACAAACCGGAGGCATCAGGCTCAAGGCGTTGATGATGTGGCTCAGGATCTTGGTGTCTGTGGGGTTGATGCTATGGCCGTCGGTCGAGAGCAGATCCGCCGAACCGTCGGTATCGCACAAACCGCTTTGGAAGACCTTGGAGAAAAACGCCGGGACTGATTCGCAAGAGTGCCGATCGGCGCAAACCTTTTCTTCTCTTGCCAAATCGTTGAACCGGCCGGTGGTCGGCTTGGAGGTGCAGTTCGATCCGGCCTATCTCAAAAGTGCGCAACGAGGTAAAGGTTCGGGTTTTTTTATCCGATCGGATGGATATTTGGTCACCAACCATCATGTGGTTGACCGAGCTGCTTCGATCTTTGTAAGAACCTCTGAATCCAATGAGCCTCAAAAAGCCCGGGTAGTGGGCGCGGATGCGTATTCGGATTTGGCTTTGTTGAAAGTGGATCTGCCGCATGAGGTGGCGGTATTGCCCCTGGGTGATTCGGGTGAGCTGCCGGTTGGTTCTTGGGTGGCGGCGGTTGCCAGCCCATATGGTCTCAGCGGTATGGTGACGGTTGGCATAATAAGCGGTAAAGGCCGTATCTTGCGGGATTTGAATGAAGGCAAGTCGGGAGCCTTTGATCTCATTCAAACCGATGCGCTCATTGCCGTAGGAAGCAGTGGAGGGGCGTTGATCAACCCTTGCGGGGAGGTCGTAGGTGTCATTACTGCGGCCAACCGCCGGGCCCGGGGCATCGGATTCGCGGTTCCGATCGACTTGGTAAAAGAAGTATTACCTCGGCTTTTGCGTGATGGCGAGCTGCAGCGCGCATATTTGGGGATACGGGTTGATACGGTTCCTTGGAATATCGCCGTGCGCGCGGGCCTGAAAAAGCCGGTCGGCGTGTTGGTCACCAAAGTAATACCGGATACACCGGCCTCCCGATCGGGGTTGGAAACGGGTGATATCCTGTTGAAAATTTCCGGTCATACTATTCGGGGACCGGGTGACATGAATTGGCGGGCCTCGACCGCCCTAGCCGGAAAGAAGACCAGGATCGATCTGAGGCGGGGTGATGCCACGTTGGCCTTGAACATCGTGCCGGTAGCCCGGAAGGAAAAAAGAAAATCCATGATTGTGCGAAAACCTGCCGGGCCATACCCGGAGTCGATCATGCTGGGACTACGGGTCGTGGATCGGGATCCTTCCGATGAGACCCAGCCGGATCCATCCCGTGGTGTGATCGTGGTAGGCTTCGACTCCGAATCAGCCGCCAAGCGTCTTCGAATCGGAGATGTCATTGTCGAGGTGCAGGGAGAAAAGACTCCAAATACTGAGGCTTTTCGAAAGGCAATGCAGCGTTGCCGGCACCGCAAGGCCGTGCGGTTGACCCTGCTGCGGCAAGGAAGAATCGTTTACGTGGCATTGTGAAACCATGGAGCCATGGTTTCTGTAGGGTGTGCATTCTTTTATAGATGTGTATTGACACCGACAGGATAGGTGTGATTCAATTCGGCCAGAAAATTGGTTTGCTGGGGTTAGAAAGCCTTATGTGAGCCGAACCCTCCAATTTCTTAGTGCTTCGCCGGTAGCACGAACCCATTAAAAATACCCCGATGCAAAGATACCGAGCTAGGGGTCGCGTAGCACTTTCACCGGTGAAAGTGCAGGAGGATACCGTTATGAAGAGGTGTAGTGTATTGGTATGGTCGAGCTGCATCATGTTGATGGCGGGTGCCTGTACGCAAAGAGCCACCCAGGAGGAGTGTGAGGAAGCGTGCAACAGGTTATCCACTCTGCACAAAGAGGCTCGAGCGCAACAAAATACGCAAGCTGTCGACGAGGAGCTGGGGCAGGTCCAAAAGAAGCTGGAGGAGCTTGCCGACCAACAAACCGAAGCGCTGGAAACCTTGAACCAGGAGTTGGAAGACAAGCTCGCAAACGCCGACAGTGAGCAGGAAAAAACAAGCCTGCAAAATGAATATGCTCAAAAGAAAGAGGCCAAGAGCAAAGAATTCGAAGCTCAGATCAAAGTCTTGACCGAGCAGAAAGATAGGATGCAAAAAGCCGCGGAAGAAGCCAAAGCGGCCGAGCAAGAAGAGTCCGCGGCAAGAGAGCAAAAAGAATTGCATGAATGTGTCACCGTGTGTGTCGAGACCAACACGAAAAAGACCATCGCTCGCTGTCGGGCGGCTGCCAAAGACTTGGAAACCTACAAAAACTGCAAGCAATTATAGAGTGTAAAGAGGTGGCGGACATGAAACCCGATCGAGTAGGAAGCGCCGGGGAAAAACCGAATACCTCCCCCCAACCGGCCTACCAGCAGATCAAATGGGGAGCTTTGGTTTGGTTTGCCGTCATATCGACCGTCTTGGTTGTAGTTGCCTACTTCTTGAAGTGATTTTCAGGATCTGCCGGGTGTTCTGCAGAATCGAAACTTGATATATACGGGTGGTTTTCCGGAATATTGGGTGTCCGGCCGGTTGTTGACATCAAAACACGGGGGTGTGGGGAACCATACAAAAGAAAGGCCGGTGATGATGATGCGTACCATCAGGCAGATTGCGACAATATCTTGGCTTTGTCTGTTTTTGGTCTCATCCATGGGATATCTTGCCTGCGGCGAATCCTTGATTACTCAGGAAGAGGATCAACATGACGATAACCATAATGATGATGACCAGCATCATCACGACCAAGATATCGCGGTATCGTCCGTATTGACGCCTTTTGATGCAAACCGAAGTGATTTGGGTGGGCCTTCTGCTTGGTCCACCAACTATGGAAAACGGCCGGAAATCATTGTTGCATCGAACGGGGTCGAGTTGGATGTTCTTGCACAGGACTATGATCCGGACAGCCCGCATGAAGCGGTGCTTCTCCATGTTAAACCCAGTTCGTCCGGCTATCTAGTGACCCAAGCGTTAGCGGATCTTCCCATGCTCGATCGGGTGATGGGCTTGGCTCATGACGCCTAAAAAAATCGATACTACGCCACCGGCGTGGATGAAGACGATGCCGTTGATGCGAATCATCCGCCTCTCGATACCTACAGGAAAAACATCGTCAGAGTGGTCAAAGTCGGACCGACCGGAAACATCAAATTCGATGTTGATTTGGATACGGCCCGGCATGATTTCGATTCGGGCGCGGAGATGATCGTCAACCCGATGGTGGCCGCCACCGCCAGATTGGCGATCGGTGGAGGCGAGATTGCCCTGGTGCATGGAATCAACACGGATCCCGATCCGAACATCAATGGAGCCCGCCATCAAAAAGCACTATCCACACGACTGAATTCGGAAAGCGGCGCTATTACAAAAACATCTTCGATCTGGTGCAGTCATTCTTTTGATCAACGGCTTTTTTTCGATGGTGAGGGTATGATCGAATATCATCTCGGGGACGCGTATCCAAGGTACATCGTGTTTGCAAAAAAACACAAAAGCTATCCCGTTTTTCATATCAAAGGCAACCTTGGAGAAAACAATACCCGTACCCGCTTGGGCGACATTGCGCGTATCGACAATGACCCAGCATTTGGATATATCACTCTTTTCGCGACAGAAAGCTCGACCGAAACAAATGGTACGATAAGTGGTCCCAGAAATCTGGCGATGGTCAGAGTACACAAATCCGATCATACGCCGGATCCGGACCTTCCCGATACGCTCGAGGTGATGTCGTCGGGACAGAAAAAAATGAATACGCTCAAGTGGTTGACAGATTATCAGGTTGGATCCGATCTGCACGCCGAGCGACCAAAATTGGTTGGTGTCGGTTCGAATCGATATATTGTTTTATGGGAGCAATGGCAGGCTCAAGTGGATGGTCGCAATGATCGGTTCATGGGCGTTTTTGGTATGGTGATCAACGATGAAGGCAAAACGATTGCATCAGCAAAACACCTCACAGATCAATACCATCTGCACAGGGGTGACGACGCGTTTTTATTAGACGGCAAGGCCGCTTGGATGACCGGCAACAAATCCCAAAAAGAGTTGTACATCCACTTGGTCGACACCACGCTGCAGTATGAGAAGGTGACTTTGAGGTAAGCTGCGCAGGTTGTTGGTTGCGTCAATGACCTCATGAACAGAAATTTTTCACGCATTGCCTGCCGAAATTGTTTTCAAATAGAAAAAATCGAATTCTGATGCGGAAACCGGTCTAGGATCTTTATTTTGACGCCGATATGGTTGCAATGAACCCGCTCATGAAACCCATTGCGATGGGTTGACCTTTTTGCGGGATATCCAAATAGATTTGATCCCGGTTTGGGTGCTGCGGTGTGCGGATGGTGGCGTCTAACCCTTGCGGTAATTGTCCACGGTTTTATACTTCCGTCCGTAGAGCCCGAATGCCAAAGCGGCCAGAATAGCGAATGCAGCAAAGAAAAACATCTGAAAAGCCGTCACGCCGAAACCCGTATCGGCGATGGCTTGGGTGACTGTGACGCTCTTGATGGTGGCGTTGACCACCAATACCCATAGGGACCCAACTGTTACCGATAGAGTCCAGAAACTCATGATGACGCTTTTCATTTTCATGGGGGCTTGGCTGTAGGCAAACTCCAAACCGGTGGCCGAGACCAACACCTCGCCGAAGGTCAATACCAGGTACGGCCAGGCTTGCAGCAATACCGATAGATTTTCACCATGGTCCATGCGCAGCTGGTAGGCTCCGATCAGGATCCAGGACACACCTGTAATCCCGATGCCTAAGGTCATTTTTCTAAGCTGGGTAACCCGAACCCCTAGCTTTTCGACCAGAGGAAACAACACAATGTTGTTCAAAGGGATGAGGAGCATGACGAGCAATGGATTGAGGGCCTGCATTTGAGCTGCATGCTTGAACCAACTCCACCCCGGCAACAGCATTTTTTCTCCCTGCAACACCCAGGTTGAGGCTTTCTGATCGAACAATGACCAAAAGGGAGTCACCAAGGCGAACAAAATCATGATGCGAAACACGGCCCTGACTCCGTCTACGTCCTCTCGCGGGTGGGTGTCATACGCCTTGTCCAGATGGATCCGGGCGCTGATGCCGGTAAAGACGCCGAAGACCACAAAAGCCATACAGATCGCTGCCACTGTACCCACCGATTGGGTCAAGAAAGCCAAAGATATACATCCCAGGCTGGCGACGATCCCCAAGCCGAACAGGGTCATGCCTTTTTTTGAGGCGGAAATGGCAGTCCAACATACCCGACCGAAGCTGTGGGGATCTCCCGGGGTAGGCGGCTCACGTACATAACGGGCCCTACCCAGCCAAAATA